>CAMNHN010000001.1 GCA_946539555.1 uncultured Mollicutes bacterium
GTAATAAAAAACACGTATTTTTACGTACGTGTCTCGACAATTGAAGATGGCGGAGAAAGAGGGGTTCGAACCCTCGCGCCTTTGACAGCCTACGAGCTTTCCAAGCCCGCCCCTTCAGCCTCTTGGGTATTTCTCCGTGAAAGATATTTTATCAAAAGATAGGAGTTACTTCCATAATTTTGTATAAATTTAAAAATATTGTTGATAGAATTTATTCATGATCGAAATCAAGATTTCAAAAGAGAATTCAGAACAAAGAATTGATAAATATATTAGAAAGTATCTTAACGATGCTCCTTTAAGTTTTATCTATAAATTATTCAGAAAAAAAGATGTAAAAATAAATGGGCATTGGGTGAAAGAGAATTATATCTTAAAAGAAGATGATGTTTTAAAAATATTTGTTACTGATGAACAAATCAAAGATTTCAATAAGCCAAAGAAAATTGAAGAATATAAATCAAACATAAGCATCATTTTTGAAGATGCTAATTTGATTGTAATTAATAAGCCAAAAGGTTTGTTAGTTCATGGAGATGAAAGCGAAAAGCGAATTACACTTTCAAATATGGTTTTATCTTATTTATATAATAAGGGTGAATATAAAAACGATGGTCAAAGTTTTGTTCCATCTCCAGTTCATAGACTTGATCGTAATACATCAGGAGTAGTTGTATTTGCTAAAAATCTTCATACTTCTCAGACCTTAATGGATGTATTTAAAGTACACGAAAATGTAACAAAGAAATATTTACTTTTAGCTTGTGGAAAAGTTGATGATAATGGTGAAATAAATGCTCCACTTTTAAAAGATGAAAAAGAAGGTTTTGTTAAAGTCTCTAGTGTTGCAAGTGGCGCAAAAAAAGCAATCACTAGATTTAAAAGATTAGATTATTCTTCAGATTTATCTCTTGTTGAAGCAGAACTAATTACCGGTAGAACTCATCAATTAAGAGTTCATTTTTCTTACATTAATCATGCTATAATTGGCGATCAAAAGTATGGTGATTTTAAGATGAATAAGAGATTTGATGAAAAGTTTAATTACCATTATCAATTTTTACATGCATATAAAATATGCTTTTATAAATTAAAAGGAGAACTCGAATATTTAAACGGAAAAGAATTTGTTGCTAATATTTCAAAAAGAGAAATAGAAATTTTAGATGATTTGAATATTAAAAAGCCTTCAAATCTCTAGTATTTTTTATTATTTCATTCTAAAAATTATTTTTCGTTTTATTTTTTAAAAACAAGAGTTAATGATATAATCTAAACATGCAAAAAGAAAATTTTAAAAGATTATATGATTCATTTAATAAAGATGAATTCGACCAATCATATTATGGAGATAGAAATGAGATTACTCGTTTTTATAAAAATTTAAGATACGCTTTATTTTTAAATTGTTATTTTGAATCTTGGAATGAAGATTTACTTGAAAAGTATCTTGTTGAAAGTAAAGACCATTTAAAGAAATTTTTTGGAAAAGATTATAAAAATTACGAAAGTAAAATTGAAGAAATTTACGACAGTCTTCCTGAAATTAAAGATACCTTAATGAAAGATGTTGAAGCAATTTTTGAAGGAGATCCAGCTGCAAATTCATATAAAGAAATCGTTTTAACTTATCCGGGTTTTGTTGCTATAAGTATTTATAGAATTGCCCATGAATTTTATATAAGAGATATGGTTTTTGTAAGTAGAGTTTTATCTGAATATGCTCACGGAAAAACAGGCGTTGATATTAATGCTGGGGCAAAAATTGGTAAATATTTTTTCATTGACCATGGAACTGGCATTGTAATTGGAGAAACTTCTGAAATTGGTGATCATGTAAAACTTTATCAAGGTGTAACAATTGGAGCTTTATCTTTAAAAGATGGACAAGCTTTAAAAGGAAAGAAAAGACATCCTACAATTTTAAATAATGTCACTATTTATTCAGGAGCATCAATATTTGGCGGAGAAACAGTAATTGGTAATAATGTAATTCTTGGAAGTAATGTTTTTATTACATCATCTGTTCCTGATAATACAGTTTGTAGATTAACTCCATGTGGTATGGAGAAGATTAAAAAATAAAGAAAGAGACAATTTTCAACAATTTGCTTGATTTGAAAGCCTTCTTTATTGTATATTATTAAAGCACTAAAAATTAATGGGCCTTTAGCTCAGCTGGTTAGAGCGCACCCCTGATAAGGGTGAGGTCGATAGTTCAAGTCTATTAAGGCCCACCATTTAGTGTATTAATGAGCGTTTAGCTCAGCGGGAGAGCGTTTCCTTCACACGGAAAAGGTCATTGGTTCGAACCCAATAACGCTCACCAATATGTGCCTTCTTAGCTCATCTGGTAGAGCAACTGATTTGTAATCAGTAGGTGGCTGGTCCGAGTCCGGCAGAAGGCACCACTCAATTTGAAAGAATGACTTGTTAATACAAGTCTTTTTTTGTTCGTTTTTTATTTAATTAATTTATTTTAATTCAAAATTATAAAAATCTAAATTTCCTTTTTCTATCTTAAAAGATAAAAATATAGGACTTTTGCAGGCTTTTTGGCTAATTGAAATTTCAATTTTTTCAAAATATTTTTGATTTTCAATTTCAAAATTAGAAATTTCTTTAGGATTTTCGTTTTCATCAAAAGAAATTCCGACGCTGCCTTTAGCCTTCCCTTTTACGTTTAAAACAATAGAAGTAGTGTTTTCTAAATTGAAATATTTATAGCCAATCAAGCAGCCATCTTTGATATTTTTAATATATTGAGTTTCGTTTATATCTTCGTCTTTTCCACTTTGAGTTATATAAGTTTTTGAATGCTTAAATATTTTAAAGAAAGGATAAAAGATATTTCCTTCTTTAGGAATAAGCGTTGAACAAATAGATGCAGGATAGACTCCTTTTCCTTCTAGTGGCTTTCCATTTAATCCACATGATGTCTTTTCGACTTGTGAAAAAAGGCCATTATTATCAATAAAAATTTCTTCAGCCATGCCTTGACGGTCAGTATTTGTGAAATTGGTGTGGCGGTGATAGAAGATATACCATTTATCATTTATATTAACTAATCCACCATGATTATTTCCTAGAGGATAAATTGCATCTTTTTGCTTTCTTTCGTTTAAATAGACATCACCATTACTGATTAAAGTCCCTTTATATTCAAACGGACCAAAAGGAGAAGAAGAAACAGCATAACATAATTCGTGTCCATTAATTGATGAATAAATTAAATAATATTTTCCATTAATTTTTCTAATTGATGAAGCTTCAAAAAATTCATGTCCAATACTTTTATCATTAGCTATCCCTTTTTTATTCATGACTTTAATTGGACCTTTGATAATAGTTTTCATGTCTTTATCAAGTTCATAAACATAGCAACCATCAGCTTTTTGACTGTGTTTAATTTGAGGAAAATATTTATCTGGGCCAAATCCTGAATATAAATAAACACGATTGTCATCGTCAGTTAAAACGCCTGGATCAAATTGAAAGATATCTTTCTTTTTTAAACCAAGTATTGTGCCGTCTTGATATTTAACGTGATCTAAAAATTCAAAAGGGCCAGAAGGAGATGATGATTTAGCGACGCCTAAATATCCTGTAAAATTTAATCCATAATAAAGATAAAAATTTCCATCAGGACCTTGAGTAACATCAGGCGCATATAAATTTTTTCTTCCGTATCTATTTTTAGGATCTTGTGTCTTTTTATAAATCACGCCTTCATAGCGCCAAGAGGATAAATCATCTAAAGGCGCAGAATAAGCTACATAGTTATTTTTACAAAATGAAAAAGCACCAAATCTATCATGAGATCCATAAACATAAAGTCTATTATTAAAAATATGAGGTTCTCCATCAGGTATATATTCGTATAATGGTAAATATGGATTATAGACTTGCTTTTTCATAAAACGCTGTAAAATTAATGTATTTTTATAAATTTAGCTATTAATTTAATGTATTTGTTGTAATAACAATTATTTCATTTAATTCGTTTGACAATTTATCTATAGGTTCTTTGAATTCTTCATTAATCCAATTTAATATAACAAAAACAGCACCACCAGCAACAAAGTTGTACCAGAAATTTATTTCTTCGATTGATTTATTTTTAAATAATTTTGTATAGAAATTATTAACAAGATTTTTAGCCATATCTAAAATTTCAGATAATAAACTTTGTGAGTTGCCGCTATATAGCAAAATCTCACAAAAATCTTTATTAGCATAAATACTCTTTAATAATCCTTTAATAAAATCTGTTGTTGACAAGTTTTCAACATCAACAGTTGAAAGAAAATCGATAAAAGTATCTTCAAGAAGAGATTTAAATTGGCCAATAATTTGATTTTGAAGATCATCAACATCTTTATAATGACTATAAAAAGTGCCTCTATTAACGTCAGCTCGCTCACAAAGGTCTTTTACTGTGATTTTTTTATCTTGTCTTTCTTTTAATAATTCAGCATATGCTTTACGAATCATTAATTTTGTTAGCTTAATTCTATGGTCTTCTTTTTTCATAATGCAAGTTTATCAACATTTCTTCCTTTTATGTCTATTATTTTACACTTAAAAGCATTCAAATGAAACAACTAATATAAATATATTTATTGATTTTTAATGTCTCTATTGATAAAATTTTTAAACAATGGCGAAATTGGAGAAGCGGTTAACTCACCTGGCTGTGAACCAGGCATGCACCGGTTCGATCCCGGTATTTCGCCCCAATCGCGAAATAACGAACCGATGCATGCGCAAAGGTTCTTTTTTATAATTTTATTAGTAGATTTTAAACTCAACCAGCAGTATGTAGAAAAAAATGAATATGTATTTTAAATTGATAGCGTAGGAGAAAATTATGAATCTTATCAAAATTGGAAAATTTATCGCTAAAAAGAGAAAAGAGAAAAATTTGACACAAGTTCAACTTGCTGAAATTTTAAACGTTACCGATAGAGCAATTTCTAAACGGGAATGTGGTAGATCAATGCCCGATTCATCTATTATGCTTCAATTATCTGAAACTCTTGATATTAGCGTAAATGAACTATTATCTGGGGAGGAATTAAAAATGAATAACTATGATAATCAAGCCGATATAACTTTAATTGAAATTACAAAAGAAAAAGAAGAATCTGATAAAAGACTCCTTAAAGGAGAGATTATTTTTGGTATAGGAGGAACTATATTATTTATTCTTTTATTATTAACAGGAGTTTATTTACTTAATGAATATAGTTCACTATTATGGTTAGGGATTACATTTATTGTCGTTGGTATAGTTGAATTTTCTGTTGCTATATTTTTTGCCTTACGTATTGAGCAAAAAGCTGGTTACTATGAATGTAAGGAATGCGGCCATAAATATAAGCCAACATATGGACAAGTGCTTTTTGCATTACATGTAAATAGAACTAGATACATGAAATGCCCACATTGTAAGAAAAGATCACGGAATAAAAAAGTGATTTCTGATAAATAATAAATTGATTTTTAATTTTATAAAATTAAATAAATGAATCTATATTCATATTTTTCATATTGAATGTTGAAAAAATAGGATTAAAATTATAGGTCGTTAGGAGCAATAATTATGAAACATTTATTATTTGCAGTATTTGAAAACACTGATGAAACTCACGATTTGATTCATGAATTAGCTGAAAAAGGAATTAATGGTACAGCACTTGCATCCACTAGTTTAAGACATATTCTTCATTCAATTGAAGAAGAAAGAACTTTTATAACTTTACGACAACTTGAAAAACAACAATTTGAGGATAACACAACTTTTTACACAATTGTTGATGAAGAAAAGCTAGACGAAGTCTTAAATATTATTAGAAAAGGAACTAATAATTTTAAAGATATTAAAGGCGGAATGTTTGTTTTGCCTGTAGAAAGATACGAAGGTTCATTTTAAAAAAATATTATGAATGTTTTGCTTTGTATAGCAATAGCTTTTGCTGTTGGTCTTTTGTCTTCAAGATTAATGAAATTAATTAATCTTCCAAATGTTACTGGATATTTAATTGCTGGAATAATTTTTGGTCCTTATGTTCTTGGAAGATTTTTTGGCTGGTCACTTGATGCTCCAAATTCTTTAAATGCTCAAACAATGAATTTGATTAGCAACGTAGCACTAGGATTTATTGCTTTTTCAATAGGTTCTTCCTTTAAATTATCTGCTATTAAGTCAGTAGGAAAAAGTATCGTTGTTATCACGATTTTTGAAGCTTTAATGGCTGCGATTTTTGTAATTATTGGATTATTTTTAACAAAAATATTTATTAAAGAAATTCCAATTGAAATCATTTTGACTGTTGGAGCAATTGCTTGTGCAACAGCACCAGCTGCAACATTAATGGTTATAAAACAATATAAAGCTAAAGGTCCTTTAGTTAATACATTATTACCAGTTGTTGCTTTTGATGATGCAGTAGCTTTAATTGCTTTTTCAATTTTATTTTCAACAGCTAAAGCAATGGCAAAAGGAAGTAATCCAAATGTAATGGATTTAGTAGTTTGGCCACTTGTTTCTATTATTGGAAGCGTATTAATAGGATTTATCCTTGGAGTTATTATAAGTTTCGGTCATAAATTATTTAAATCAAGAAGCAATAGATTAATTATGAGTATTGCTGGAATTTTAGTTTGTGTTGGTGTTTCTATTGTTGATTTTAAAGCGTTGTGGGGTGTTGATATTTCTATTTCTGGATTATTAAGTGCAATGATGATTGGAGCAGTAATAGTTAATATGAGAAAAGATTCTGATCGATTATTTGAAAGAATGGAATATTTTACAGCGCCAATTTTTATGTTATTTTTCGTAATTTCTGGAGCTTCATTAGATATAACAATTTTTGCTTCATCAAATGTAGGAATTGTATTAGCAATTTCCGCTGTATATCTTGTATTTAGAGCAATGGGAAAATGGGTTGGGGCATTCAGCTCAGCAAAAATGGTTCGAGCAGAACCTACTGTTCAAAAATATCTAGGATTCACCCTTATTCCTCAAGCTGGTGTAGCAATTGGTTTAGCAACAACCGCATCACAAACTTTAATTGCTGAAGGTAGAACGTTAGTCGATGAACTTGGAAATATTACTGAAGCAGGAAGTCAACTTGTGACTTATGGTGGAATGATTTTAGCAATAATTCTGTCATCAACTGTAATATATGAAATCTTTGGTCCAATTATTACAAAACTTGCATTAACTAAAGCAGGCGAGATTGAAAAACCTGTTAAAACCTTACAAAAATAAAAACTCCTTTGATGAAAAGGAGTTGTTTTTTTTATTAAGTGGTGGAGATGAGGAGAATCGAACTCCTGTCTTCGAAAGATCCCCCAATAGCGCCTACAGTTTATGGCCTTTCAAATCTTAATACATAATCAAGGAATGGCCCCCAAGCAAATGTATAGTAACTTTAGGGTTTTCGTCGCTAAATCAAAGTTAAGATTTTTGCGCTTATCACTCAAAATCTGACATTCAAGAATTAGTAGAGTGAATACCAATTAATGAACGGGCTCTTTCGCAACTGTGTGCGACTAATCTATTTGGCTAAAATTAAGCAAGAGCAACAGATGTACGAACATTGTTCAACATCCATGGTTTGACTTCTTTGTCATTTATTCTTTTTTTGATCTTATAGTCTATCAGACTACTGCAGCTAATGACCTATCTTCCGAATCGAAACCAGAACATCCCCAAGTAGAAAAATAATAAACTTAGGAATTTTCAAAGTCAATAGTAAATTCTATTTTTCTCAAAATTTAGTAAAAAACTCTTAAAACGGGATTATTTTATAAAATAAAGAGGCGTTTAAGCCTCTTTATTAAGTGTATTTCTAACGTCTTTATAGTCAAGTCTTTGGAAAGTGATTGTATCGGTTTTTCCTTTTACTTGAGCTAAAGATTCAGGTGTTTCAATTGTCCAGCAATTAACAAAATGTTTCTTTTGATATCTCTTTACTTTTGGCCAATCTAACATTTGATATTCAACATCAACTGATTCAAATCTAGAATGGAATATCCAAGTCCATTTATGAGAGATTGCAACAAGGAAGGATCTAACAAAGCCAAATTTTTTACAAGCGAATAATGCACGAGGATCAAAAGCAATTAAAATAATATTCTTTTTATCTTTAATTCTTTGGAGCTCAACGTTAACTCTTGCAGCAAGAGGTTTATTGTTTTTCTTCCAAGTTTTTAATTCTAAAAATATAGGAACTTGCTCGTTTACAAGATCTAAAACTTCTTGTAATGTAGGAACTTCTGAGCCATCTAAAAGACGATAGTTATCTTTAATTTCCTTGACAGTTAAATCTTCGATAATACCTTCTTTTCCGGTAGTTCTAATTAAGTTTTCATCGTGACAAACAATAAGTTGATTATCTTTTGTTAAATGCACATCTAATTCGATAGCTACGCCATTTTCAAGAGCCGCTTTAAAAGCAGGGATGCCATTTTCAGTTCTTTCTTCGTTCCAATATCCTCTATGAGCAATGCCTTTTAGAGCAATCGGATTAATTGAGTTAATAAAATCTTGTTTTTTCATAATTAATCGTTGTCACCGATTGCTTCTAAACCAACCTTTAAGTCATCTTTAGATTTGTTAAGTCTAACATTCTTAACAAAGAAGAAGATGACGGTTGAAACTACCATACATGAAAGTGCATATACTGGAAGTAATTCAAATCCAAAGTTAGGATTAAGCATTAATAAACCAAGTGTACATGGTGTGATTGTTTGAGCAAACATTGAAGAAGCATAGTAATATCCTGTGAACTGACCAATCTTTTTTGCTGAACAAAGTTCAACAACCATTGGAAATGAGTTAACATGAACAAGAGACATTGCATAGCCCTTAACAGCAAATAAAATGAACATATAAATTGGGAATGGATTAGGTATTGTTTTCCCATCAACGACTTGAGGTACAGCTGGTGGCATTGAGAAACTTAAAACTGTCCAAATAACATATGATAAAACAGTGACAACAAGACCGATTGTTAAGGTCCGTTTTCTTCCTATCTTTTTGACAATATAGCCAGCAGTAGCAAAACCAACAACTGACATAAGACCACTAATAATTGTATTGATACTTAATTGACCAGTTGAAGCTTGTAGATGGTAACGAGTATAGTTTGTTAAGAATGTTGAAACGCCATTATCAGCCATGAACCAGAAGAATTCTGCAACAAGAATAAGAATTAACATTGTCTTGTTGGCTTTTGACATTGGTTTTTTATCATCGTTTTCGACACTATCAGCGATTTCAGCTTCTTTTTCACCGGCTGCTAAATCGTCTCTAATTTGTTCTTTAACTTCATTTTCTTTGATTTTGAAGAAAAGGACAAGTGCAGAAACAACCATTAAAACTGAGGCAAGCAAGAAAGGAATTTCAATGACCCAGAGGTTATGATATTGCCATTCAGCCCCTTCAGTTTTTGTAAAATAATATGATAAAACTAAGAAAAGACCTAAAACTGTAGGAACAGCACCACCAATATAACCCATAATGTTGATGATTCCGTTAGCTTTTGATCTTAGTGGTTTTGGTGTTAAATCAGGCATTAAAGCAACAGCTGGGTTACGATACATCATTGCAAAAATAACGGTAACTATCATTAAAAGAATTAATGTAACTAAGCTATTAAAATGGAATGCAATTGGAATAAATGGGAATGCGACAGCACAAACAAATGTTCCTATTAATATATAAGGCATTCTCTTACCAATTTTGGTATTGGTTTTATCTGATAATTTACCAAATATAGGCATTAAAATTAAAGCGGATAAATTATCGATTGCCATCATAATTCCAACTAACCATTGAACTTCGGTTGGTTCAGTTGTACCAAATGCACTCATGAAAAGTTCTGATAAGAAGGAGGAACAATAAGAGTCCCAGACTTGCCACATCAATAAGATTCCAAAGAATGCAAAGCCAATGATGAACGTTCTCTTATAGTTAAGTTTAAGTCCACCAGAATTGGCTTTCTCTACTTTTTCACTCATAAGAATTCTCCTTTCTGAATAAATTTATGTAGTAAATAGTAATTTGAAATTAAAAACCTTGCAAAACTCAATTATTTTTATAATTATTTAAAAACTAATTGATATATAAATTTTTTATAAATATATTTTATATCTATAAATATTGAATTACAAAGGTAAGTTTATCTATTTAACTCGTTATATAACTCTCTAATATCTTTAAAAACAAGAGTAGGTTTTCTAGGATCATCTTCAATCGTTTTTAAAGTTGATTCGCCACTTAATAAACAAATCGAACATACTCCTGCATTTAAACCACTAGCTATATCTGTGTAAACTCTATCACCAATTACACAGGTCTCTTCTTTTGAATAACCATATTTTTTCATTACAAAATTAATCATTGTTGGTTCTGGTTTTCCAATATAAATTGGTTTTCTACCAGTTGCGTTTTCTAACATAATTGCTACAGAGCCACAATCAGGTGTATAGCCAAAACTTACAGGGCAAACCAGATCTGGGTTAGTTGCAATATAAGGGACATCAAGAAGCAAAAGTTCCGATAGTTTTCTTAATTTTGAGTAATTAAGTTCGGTGTCATGACCCATAACAATTGCTTTAATATTTTTGTTTAATCTTGTTGTTACTTTAATGCCACATTCTTTTAATTCTTTTACAAAAGATTTTGTGCCACTAGCAAAAACTAAAACATCGCCAAGTTTTTCTTTAATATATGATGCTGTGGCTTGAGTTGAAGTATAAAAATTATCTCTATTTGCTTTTATACCCATTTTATTAACTTTAATTACATAATCATCGACAGATTTAGAAGAATTATTTGTAATAAAAATGTATTTACCGCCGATTCTTTCAACATATGACAAAAAATCTAAAGTTCCATCAAAAATTTGATTTTCATTATAAATAGTACCATCCATATCAAGTAAAAATAATTTTATATTTGATAGATCTTTTTCTTTATTAAAATAATCAACAACCATGCTGATTATATTATCATAGTTTAATGCCTTTTTCATCATTTGATTGGTTGAATAGAGAGATGTGAAATTGATAATAAGGTAATTTTTTAATTCATTAATATAGCAAATCTATGCTTATATTCTTTTCTGATATGTATCAAAAAACTTCTATTCATAAAAAACTTCATTTATCAATTATTATTTTGGCTTCAGAAATCACGAACTAAATAATGGTTATAAATATACATATAAATTTGATAAAATTATAATCAAGTAAAAAGAGGATTTACTTATGGAAAGTTTATTTATTGGTGTAGACGTTGGTGGAATGTCTATTAAAGCAGGTCTCGTAGATAGTGAAGGAAATATTGTTTATAAATCTACAAGAAAAACAAATGCTATCGATGGTGGTCCAGGCGTTTTATTACAAGATATAAAAGAATTATTAAAAGAACAAATTAAATATGCTAAAACTCACGATGGTGAGGTAAAAGGTATTGGTTTTGGCATTCCAGGAGTTGTAAATAACGACTTAGGAACAATTGATTATGCTTGTAACTTAGGAGTTGAAAACTTAAATCTTAGAAGTTATTTAAGTGATCTTAAAATTCCTGTTTGTTTATCAAACGATGCCTCAGTTGCTTGTTTAGGCGAAGAAAGATTTGGCGCAGCTAAAGAATACGATAATGTTGTTATGTTAACTCTTGGCACTGGAGTTGGTGGAGGAGTAGTTATTGACGATAAATTATTTGAAGGTGTCGAAGGAAAAGGAACTGAGCTTGGACACATGACTATCGTTGTTGATGGTGAACAATGCAGTTGTGGAAGAAAAGGCTGCTTTGAAACATATGCTTCAGCTTCGGCTTTATTAAGAATGACAAAGTCGGAAATGATTAAAAATAGACACTCATTGATGTGGGAATATTGTAATAGAAGTTTAGAAGATGTTGATGGTTTAACTTCTTTTGAATGTGCAAAAAAAGGCGATGTTTCCGCTCAAATTGTTATTGATACATATGTTAAATATTTAAGTGAAGGTATTTTAAATTTGTGCAATATTTTTAGACCACAAGTTATTTTGTTAGGTGGTGGAATTTCTAATCAAGGCGATTATTTAGTAGACAAAGTCGTTAAGTATTGCGAAGAAAGAAATTATGGATATAAAAATACACCTAAAGTTGAGATTAGAATTGCAACATTAAAAAACGATGCTGGAATTGTTGGTGCAGCTTGTTTGGCAATGGATAATGTAAAGGAAAAAAATTAATAAAAACGTGATATCTATCACGCTAATATTTCAAAAAAGCCTTTAAAAGTTAGATATTTTTAGAAAATGAATAAAAATTATAAAGAAAATCTTAAGTCTAGAAATAATGGAAAAAGACCAGAAAAAGAAAGAAGAAGACTCGACATAAAAGAAATTAAAGTTAGAAGAGAGTCTGAACTTTTAACATACTTAATAGAAGATTTAAAGTTTTCAAGAAACAATGCAAAAAATTTATTATCACATAGATTAATTTCAATAGATGGAGCACCTGTAACACAATTTAATTTCATTGTTTATCCAGGCGACACATTAATAATTTCAAAGAATCCTATTAAGAAGAAAGCTATCGAAAAACTTCCTGTAATTTTTGAAGATGATGATATTATTGCTATAAACAAACCTTATGGCTTATTAAGCGTTGCTAGTGACAAAGAAAAAGCTATAACCGCCTATCGACAAGTTATGGATTATGTACAAGCAAAAGACCCACATAATCGCATTTTTGTTGTACATAGAATTGATAAAGAAACTAGTGGGGTTTTAATTTTTGCTAAAAACGAGAAAACTAAGGATGCGTTGCAAGATAATTGGAATGACATCGTCAAGAAAAGAGGATATTTTGCAGTTTGTGAAGGCATTTTTGAAAAGAAAGAAGATACAATTACTAACTTTTTAAAAATGAATAAACTCAATTTAATGTATATTGGTTCTCCTAAAGATAAATCTTCTCAAAAATGTATAACAAAGTATAAAGTAATAAAAGAAAATGAAAAATATTCTTTACTTGACGTTAATATTTTAACTGGAAGAAAGAATCAAATTAGGGTAACGCTTGGTAGTTTAGGGCATTTTGTTTTGGGCGATGATAAATATGGTGAACCTGAAAACCCTATAAATCGTTTATGCCTACACGCTTATGAATTAAACTTTATTAACCCATTAACTAATAAAGAATATAAACTAAAAACTAAGATTCCTGTTGAATTTGAAAAACTACTAAAAAACTACTAATTTTGAAAAATTAATCTAGATTTGCGGGCTTTTTACTAGTAGTTTACAAATTTACGAATATAAAATAAGGAGATTTTATATGGAAAGCGTAGAAAAGTCACAACCTAAAGTTGGTTTAAGAAATTGGCTAATTATAATCATCATTGGCCTTGCAGGGCAATTTGCTTGGGCAATAGAAAATATGTATTTAAATACTTATATTACATATTTAAATTTTTCTGCTCCAGCTGATCAAGGCTTCGACTATTCTTTAATGATTGCAATAACAACTGCAGCAAGCGCAATTGTCGCAACTTTCACAACACTATTAATGGGAGTTTTAAGCGATCGATTAAATAAGAGAAAAATATTTATTTCTGTTGGTTATATCTTGTGGGGTGTTTCGACTGCATCGTTTGGTTTATTAAATGTAAATTCGAGTCAAAGTTTATTTGTTATTTCAATGACAGCTTCAATGGCCGCAATCATGGTTATTGTTATTGATTGTTTGATGACATTTTTAGGATCAAGTGCAAATGATGCTGCATTTAATTCTTATATTACAAAATCAATTGATGATAAAAATAGAGCTAAGGTAGAAGGAGTCTTATCGATTTTACCTCTTGTAGCTATGTTAATGATTTTTGTTGCTTTAAACGGTTTAACAACTGATGAAGGCGGTAATAGATGGGATTTATTCTTTTATATTGTTGGTGGAGTTGTTGTTCTAGTAGGCATTGCATCAATCTTTTTAGTTCCTAAAGATAGTGGTGAAAAAGACGCATCACAATCGTTTAAAAGATTATTAATTGAAGGCTTTAGACCAAATATAATTAAAGATAATAAAAAGTTATATTTCACGTTATTACTATATTTTATTTATGGTGTTGCAATTCAAGTTTATTTCCCTTACTTAATGGTTTATATAGAAAAAAGTTGTAGCATTTCAAACGCAGGAGGCTTATCACCATTTGTAATTGTTATGGCTGTAGCTCTTGTTTTAGGTTCCGCTTTAAGTGTTTTAGTAGGATTTATTGCTGATAAAGTTGGAAAAGAGAAGATGATTGCCCTTGTTTTTGGAATATTAGGTGTTGGATTATTAATGATGTTTTTCATTCCTTATTTTGCTAATGATGTGTTAAGAACTATTGCCGGAGCAATAAGTGGATTAATAATGATTTTAGGCTATGTTGCTGTTCCAACAATTTTAAATGCTATTGTTCGTGAATATATTCCAAAAGGAAAAGAAGGAACTTTCCTTGGAGTAAGAATGATATTTGTTGTTGCTTTACCAATGGTTATTGGTCCATTTATTGGAAATGCACTAAATGGAGCTTTTGGTGAAATATATGAAGGAGCATATGGAGTCAAAGATCATTTGCCAACAAATTGGGGTTATATCGTTGCTCTTGCAATTGTCGTGATAGCACTTGTAATTTATTTTGTATTTAGAAAGAAGTTTTATAATGGAAAACAAAACGAAAATGAATAATGGTTTTCTTTATGAAAATTTAAAGCATGTTGATTATGAATTTGATGGAATTCCTCTTAGTGAGTATCCTCGACCAAATTTAAAAAGAGATTCTTTTCTTTGCTTAAATGGTGAACGGGATTTATCAATTGTTGATGGAGAAAATACACCAAATTATGATAGAAAAGTTATTGTTCCTTTTGCTGTTGAATCTCCATTAAGTAAAGTAAATCATTTATTAGAACCTACTGAATATTTATATTATAAAAGAGAGTTTTTTGTTAAAAAGTCTGCAAAAACTTCACATTTTTTATTAAACTGTGATGGTATAGATCAAATTTGTTGGGTTTACATAAACGATAAATTTGTTGGAGAACATGTTGGAGGCTACACCAAATTAAGTTTCGATGTATCCGAGTTTTTAACTAATGGTAAAAATGAAATTATCATCAAAGTTCAAGACTTAACTGATTCGAGTTATCATTCACGTGGCAAACAATGTTTAAATCCAAATCACCAATATATTTATTCTTCTTCAAGCGGTATTTATAAGCCAATCTGGATTGAAGAAGTTCCTGAAGAATATATTGAAAATGTAAAATTTACACCATTAGTAGATGAAGAGTGTGTTTTGGTAAATATTAAAACTAACTCATCAGGAAAAGCGAAACTTAAATTACTAAACGAAATTCATGAAATTGAAACTAACAAAGATATAAAAATTAAAATGAGTGAAATCCATTTTTGGAGCCCTAATAATCCTTATATATATAATGTAAAAATTAAATTTAATGAGGATGAAATTGAAACTTATTTTGGTTATAGAAAAATTGAAATTAAAAAAGACGATAATAATAAACCACAAATTTATTTAAATAACAAAAAGATAATTTTAAATGGAGTTTTAGATCAAGGCTATTATTATTTAGGAAATTTAACTCCTAAAACCTATGATGATTATAAAAATGATATTTTATCTCTTAAAAATTTAGGCTTTAATACAATTAGAAAGCACATAAAATTAGAATGTGACATGTTTTATTATTTGTGTGACAGATTAGGCATTTTAGTAGTCCAAGATTTTGTAAATGGTGGTGAAAAATATAGTTTTGCACAAACTGTATTTCCTAGATTATTTTCACCAATTTTAAATAGACCATGGTTTGAAAGCGCAAAAAGATCTGGAAGAGAAGAACAAGCTAGTAAAGATGAATTTAAGCGCGAAATAATTGAAACAATGGATACTTTATGGAATTATCCTTGTGTTGTTGTTTATACCATATTTAATGAAAGTCGGGGTCAATTTGATACTAAAGAAAATTATTTCTTTTGCAAGAAATATGATAATAGTCGATTGTTTGATGCATCAAGTGGTTGGATAGATACAGGATATAATGATTTTTATTCAGTTCATGCCTATACGACTCCAAAAAGAATTCGACACGATAAAAAGAAATTTAATAGGCCATATTATTTGAGCGAGACTGGTGGAAGAGGATATGAAGTCAAAGGTCATTTTGATTATGGAAAAATCTGGGGACAAGGATATTCTAAAAATCAAGAAGACATGAATTTAAATTATAAAGAAATGTATGAAGCTTTAATTAGTCAAATCAAAAAAGGTGATTTAGTTGGCATAATTTATACTCAACTTTCAGATATTGAATGTGAAGCAAACGGAATATTTACTTTTGATAGAGAAGTACTCAAAATCTCAGAAGATTTAATTAAATCAATTAATAGCGAAATTAATAACTACAACGAATAAAAATAGAATTATTACATTAATTCTTTCTTTAATTTATTCTTGTTTACTCTAAATAATATTGAAACTATATTTATTGCATCTTTAGTTGAATAGCCTGAATCGATTAATTTTTTAACTTCTAAAATATAATCTTTATCTTCTTTTTCTAAAGAAGCCTTTTCAACAACGATTACTAATTCGCCGATATAATCGTGTTTTTCTTCAACAAGTGTTTTTAAATCTGAACGAATAAACTCTTCAAATTTTTTTGTTAATTCACGAGCAATTGTGACTTTTCTGTTACCTAAAACTTTATACATTGAAGCAAGTGTTTCGTTAATTCGATGAGGCGCTTCATAAAAAATTAAAGTGAATGGAAAATCGATTAAACTTTCTAATTCTTTTTCTCTAGAAGAAGTTTTAGAATCTAAAAATCCATAAAATAAAAAGTGTGAAGTATCAATGCCGCTTCCTACAAGAGCATTTAAAAATGCATTTGGACCACTAAGTGGAACGACTTTGATATCTTTTTCAATTGCTTTTTTAGTCAATATATAACCTGGATCAGAAATGCATGGATAGCCAGCATCAGATAAATAGGCTACATTTTTTCCTTCATTAATTTGGTCAATTATATTTGAAGAAGCAGAAGCTTCGTTGTGTTCATGACAGGAAATACACTTCTTATTTATGTTTAATAAAGAAAGTAGATGAGAAGTGTTTCGTGTATCTTCGCAAGCAACGAAATCAACAGAATTTAAAACTTCCTTAACTCTAGGGGATACTTCTTGTAAATTTCCAATTGGGGAAGGTACTAAATATAAAATTCCACTCATTATTGATTATTTTCTCCGTTTTTAGTTGAGTTTTGAGGGTTTTTTCTGAAATTTCTGTTTTTATTAAAATGTTTATTATTGTTTTTATTATAATTTTTTTGATAGTTTTCAACTTTATTTTGTTGACCAGCAAAGAATTGTTTTTCTTCTTTGTTTTGTTCATTTTGTTGAGGTCTTTGTTGTCTTTGTTGATTATCTTTTTGAGGTTTTTGCTTTCTAAAATTTTGTTTATGTTCATCTTTAGAAGCTTGTTGGTTTTCTTGCTTTTCTTGTGTTGGCTTTTCTTGAAGCTTTTCTTCTTTTTGAGGTTCGGCCTTTATAAAATTATCAAAATTTGTTTTCTTCTTAATAAAATCTCTTTTGCCAAGAAGAGAATTGATTTCATCTAAAGATAAAAATTGTGCATCTTCAGCGTTAGCAATTTTTACAATCTTACTAAAAATATTGTATGAATTAACTTTGTATTCAACACCTTCATATTTAACAGAAGTCCCAATTTCAGGGAATTGTAATTTTGCTTCTGTATAATAATCATCTTCATATTTTAAGCAGCACATTAATTTACCACATTGTCCAGAAAGTTTAGGAATATTAATTGCTAACATTTGGTTTTTTGCTTTATTTAAAGAGACTCCATCAAATTGAGTTAAAAAAGTAGTACAACAAAGTGGTAAACCACAAACTCCGATTCCGCCGGTAAATTGCGCTCTTTCTCGACTATTAATTTGTCTTAATTCGATTCTACAATGAAGTTGAGCTGCAAGAATTTTTAATAATTCTCTAAAATCGACTCTATCATCAGCAACATAAGTGAATAAAATTTTTGTTCTATCTAATGTATATTGTGCACCAATTAATTTCATGTCTAAGTTTAATTTTTTAGTGCTTTCTTCAAAAAGTTGGATTGCTGATTTTGCATAAAGCTCATTTTGACGTAATTTTGTCATATCAGAAGCGGTAGCAATTCTAACAATTGGCTTAATTTCTCTATCGTAATTGAGATTAGAAATATCTGCAGGGAAGGTTGTAACTTCTCCAATTTCTACGCCAACTACAGTTTCAACAACAACAAAATCACCGATTTTAATCGAAGAATCATCAGTTGCAAAATAATATGTTTTATTGCTTACACCAAATTTAACGTTAATATAGTAATTCATTTTTTATCTCCAAATACGGATTCAAATGTATGAATAATAAGTAGATTTAGGTTCAAGTTATAAGAAATTTCGTTTCTAGAATTCATAAATACTAAAATTGAATTCTCAAGAGAGTCTAGGCTTGCTAAATCTTTTAATATATTATCATAATTTTTTAAAATCGTATCTTTATTGTATTTATATTTAAGTGCCTCTTTAAAAAATGTAATTATGAAATCAAAATATGTTCTAGCACTGATTTTATCTTTGATGGTTTTAATAACATAATTATAAATATAATTCATGAGTTCATTATATGAATTAATTCTTTTTAAAGTTTCGATTGAAAGGTTTTGAAGAGTTACAAAATTTTTATCTTGTTGAGCTTCAATAATGGAATTTTCATCATTATAAAAGAATGATAATAATTCTGCATTTTCTAAATTTGAGCCAAGATTTACAGCTTTTTCAATTAAAATTTCTTGATTTATTCTTGAAAAATGAATTGTTTGTACCCTTGATTTAATTGTTGGAAGAAGTTGAGATTCATTTTCAGTAATTAATATTCCATAGGTATCTTCGTTTGGTTCTTCTAAAAATTTTAAAAGTGCATTAGTAGAATCAATACCTAAATTTTCTACAGCATTAATGATATAGACTTTTTTGCCAAAAATTTCTGAAGATGTTTTTGAAAACTTATCTTCAAGATTTCTAATATCATCTATTTTAACTGGCTCATCTTTGGTATCTAAAATTACAAGATCACCAAAATTATTAGTTATTATTCTGTTATAAGCCGATTCGTTTTTGATATTGAATGGTTCCCCATCATTTAAAATGATGCTTGCTGCAAGAAATTTAGCTATATCGAGAAGTGGAGTGCCCATTTCGCCAACAAAAAGATAGGCGTGAAAAATCTTGCCTTCTTTTAAAGCGTTATAAAAAATCTTGTAGGGAATATTTTGATAATTTTGTAAATAATTAAGACAATTCATTAAGTTTTTCTTTTAAAATTTTATATGTATTTTCGATTACTTCATCTAAAGGAAGAGAAGCATCGATTACAACAATTCTATCCTTATATTTTTTTGTTAATTCAATAAAAGTATCATAGACTTTATCGTGAAAATTTGAACTTTCGTTATCGAGTCTATCAGCAACACGTTTTTTATCTTGAGAAACTCTTGATAAACCAACTTCAGGAGAAACATTAAAGAAAAGAGTTAAATCAGGGAAAGTGTTTTCGGTAGCAAAAAGATTAATATTTAAAATATTTTCAACACCTAAATCTCTTCCGCCTCCTTGATAAGCAAGTGAAGAATCAAGATAACGGTCGCATAAAACTATTTTTCCTTCCTTAAGAGCAGGCCAAATTTTTTCAACTAAATGTTGACGACGACTTGCGGCATAAAGCAAAGCTTCAGCTCTTGGATCAAGAGCAGTGTTTTCATTATCAAGAATGACGTTTCTTATTTTTTCAGCAATAGGAGTGCCTCCTGGTTCGCGAGTTAAAAGAATGTTATATTTTTCGTTAACAAGTCTTTGATAAATCTCTTTGATTACTGTGGATTTTCCGCTTCCATCTGGACCTTCAAATGTAATAAACATAATTTCTCCTATTTAATTTCTATTCTTCCATCTAACGCATCACTCAAAGTGAGTGAATCAACATATTCAAGTGTTTGACCACGTGGAATTCCACGTGCAATTCTACTCACCTTAATATTTTTAGTAGTTAATATTTTTGTAACAATACTTATCGTAATTTCTTCTTCGATTGTGCCTCCAAATGCAACGATTACTTCTTTGATTTTTTCATTTTCAACTCTAGAAAGAAATTCATCTAAACCTGAATCTTTCCGTGTTTGTTGTTTACCAGGATTAATGTTACATCTTAAAACGTGATAAACTCCATTAAAGCTCTCAACCTTATCAAAAGCACCAACATCTTTAGAATCAAGCATTAAAATACATTTATCATGAGATCTTGTTGGGTCTGTGCAAATTGTGCATGTTTCTTGCTCAGTAAGTAAGCCGCAATTAGGGCAGCGGTGGATTTTAGTTTTTACTTCATGAATATTTGAAATAAATTCTTCAATCTCTTCATCGCTCATATTTAAAAGATTATAAGCGATACGTTCAGCACTTTTTGCACCAATCGAAGGAAATTTTTCTAAATTATCCTTAAGTTTTTCGAATGATTTCAATTCATTCATTAAAACATCATTCCTCCTTTGGAATTTTGTTGGAATTTTTGAGCTAATGCATCTTCAGCATCGTTGATTTGATCTCTTGCGCCTTCATAAGCAAGTTTAATCATATCTGCAACCATTTCAGCATCATCTTTAAGAAGTTCAGGATCTAAAAATTCTAAAGAAACCATTTCTAAGTTTCCTTTTAAAACAATTTTAACAGCACCATTAGCTGTATATTCAAATTCTGTTTCTTCAAGAATTTTGTGTTCTTTTTCATATTGTCTTTGCATTTTTTGCATTGCTTGGACCATTTGTTGCATATTCATAAAAATTTTTCCTCCTTAGAACAATTTTTTATCTTCAATATCTTTTTTGTTTGGAAGTTTTCCGACTTCTTCAAGGTTTCTATATGATTTTAAAAGTGTAGTATAAGCATCTCTATTAAGTGCATAAACGCATACTTTTCTACCCAACAATTTTTTAATAGTTTTAGCTAAACCATCTTGGTTTTCAATAATGTTAGCGCGAGTAGCAGGAACTTTTAAATCATAAACTAAAACAAGGTTTGAATTTGTGACAATAAGTGGTTTACCTTGTGCAAGAAGCGCTGCATAAGGGCCATCGGTTGGGTCATTAACTAAATTCATAAGTTGAGGCCATCTTTCAATTAAAGATGCTCTTTCTTGTTTGTTGGAAATAATTGTTAAATTTAATAATTCTTGTAAATCAACTTCATGGGAATCACCTTCAATTTTAATTGGTGATAAATCCAAACTCTTATTAGAAATTTTAAATTCTGGTTGAGGAGCAGGAGTTTCAACAACATTTTGTTGAGGTTCTGCAGGCTTTTCGACAACTTGATGGGTTGGATTTGAAAATTGAATCGATGAAAAAGATTGTTTTTGTGGAACGCTTGCTTCTTGTTTTGTAGTTTGAAGAGCATTTCCATTAATCGCTTTCATAATCTTTAACAAATAAATTTCAAATAAGAAACCTGGATTGTTTGTAGTCTTAAATTCGTTTTGACAAGATAGTAAAAGGTCAATGGTCTTTTCAATTTCAGCATCATTAAAAGAAATAATTAATTTTTTAGCGTCTTCATAATTTGATGAAGTAATTAAATTAACATTTCTAGTTTTTGAATAAACTAAGGCATCTTTTAATAAATCCAAAAGTTCATTAACAAGTCTAGAAAGATCGATGTTTCTATTTAAATAATCTTCATATTTTGTTACGACTTTTAAAGTATCGTTTTGCTTAAGTGAAGAAAGAAGTTCGATTTTTTCTTCTCTAGTTGTTAAACCAAACATTTTAATAATGTCTTGTTCTTCAATTTTGTTTCCTGAAAATGAAATGATTTGATCTAAAAGTGATAAAGAATCACGTGCACCACCATTTGCTAATTCAACAATTAAATTGAGAGCGGTTTCAGAGCATGTAACATTTTCAGCATTTAATACTCTAATAAGTAATTTCTTAAGATCATTATCAGAAATTTTCTTAAAATCATATCTTTGACAACGGCTCAAAATTGTAGGTAAAAGCTTATAAGGTTCTGTAGTACATAAAATGAAAACAACATATGATGGTGGTTCTTCTAAAGTCTTTAAAAGTGCATTAAATGCGCTGTTAGTCATCATATGAACTTCATCGATTATATAAACTTTATATCTCCCTTTAATTGGAGCATATTTTACTTTTTCAATTAAATTTCTAACTTCATCAACACCAGAATTACTTGCAGCGTCGATTTCAATAACATCTGGATGAGAACCATCACTAATTTCTTCACAATTTGCACAATTGTTACAGATGTGACCAATGCCTTCTTCACAATTTAAAGCTTTTGCAAAAAGTCTAGCTACACTAGTTTTACCAGTGCCTCTAGGTCCGCTAAAAAGATAAGCATGTGAAATCTTTTGAAGCGATAATGCGTTCATTAAGGTTGTTTTAATGGCTTCTTGGCCAACTAATTCATCAAAATTTTTACTTCTATATTTTCTATAAAGGGCTAAATACGACATAACTCAATTATACACGAGATAAACAATTACTTAAAGTAATTGAGAGGAAGAATTTAGGAAAATTTTTAATGCCCATCTTCACTAGTAATTTATATTAAACTTATATAATATTTTTGATATAATTCTTTTTTGTAAGAGGACGTTTTATGGACAAAAGCATGTTTGATAGACTTAACACAAGTGAAAAAAGACTTCATGAAATTGATGATCTTTTACTTTTGCCTGAAACGACAAATGATATGCGTGAGTTTAAAAAACTCAGTAAAGAAAGAAGCATTCTTGAACCAATTGTAGAAAAATTTGACGAATGGAAATATGCAGATCAAAACAAAAAAGATGCTCTTGAAATGTGTAACGATTCTGACCCAGAAATTTCTCAAATGGGCAAAGATGAATTAAAAAAGAATGAGCAATTATTAGAAAGTATCGAAGCAGAACTTAAAATTTTACTTATTCCAAAAGACCCTAACGATGGGAAAGATATCATTTTTGAAATTAAAGGTGCAGTCGGAGGAGATGAAGCAAATATTTTTGCTGGTGACCTCTTTAGAATGTATACAAGATATTGTGAAACAAAAGGATGGAAATATAAAATTGTCGATGAATCACCAACTGGTTTAGGTGGCTATTCTTATGTTCAATTTGTTGTTTCCGGAGATGATGCTTATTCAAGATTAAAATTTGAAAGTGGCGTTCACAGAGTACAAAGAGTGCCAAAAACCGAGGCTAATGGTAGAATTCATACTTCAACAGCAACAGTAGTTGTTATGCCTCAAGTTGAAACAGCTGATGTTAATATTAATACAGCCGATTTAAGAGTTGATAGATATAGATCACAAGGTGCAGGCGGACAAAACGTCAATAAAACTGAGTCTGCAGTAAGAATTACACATATTCCAACTGGAATTGTTGTTTCTTGTCAAACTGAAAAATCACAAATTCAAAACCATGAAATTTGTATGCAAATGTTAGCAAGCAAACTTGCTCAACTTGAAGAAGATAAAAAAGCTGAAACAGAAGCTCAATATAGAAGCAAAATCGGTAGTGGTGATAGAAACGAAAAAATTAGAACATACAATTATCCACAAAATCGTGTGACAGATCACAGAATTGGTTTTTCAATTTTACAATTAGATAGAGTAGTTGATGGAGATCTTGACCCAATAATTGATGCACTTATTAATTACGATCAAGAACAAAAGATTGCTGGAAATGAAAAAGGCATTAACTAATCGAGAATTATTTTTCTTAGCAAAAAATAGAATTAAAAATGAAAATAAAAATATATCTGATAATGAAATTTATCTAATTTTAGAGTACGTAAATAACTACCAAAATTATACTGAAATAGTACTAAATTTCGACAAAATATGTGAGAATTGCAGGCTTTTTGAAAATCTGCTAGAAAAATTAATTTCTGGAAAACCTATTCAATATTTATTAAATGAAGCACAATTTTTAAATTTTAGTTTATATGTTGATGAAAATGTTTTGATTCCTAGACCTGAAACAGAAGGACTTGTTTTAAAAACAATTTCTTATATAAAAAATCTAAAACTAAATCACCAAAACATCGTTGATGTTTGTACTGGAAGTGGGGCAATTGTGATTTCTTTAAAAAATGAATTTAAAAACGCTGAAGTTTTTGCAACTGATATTCATAAAGAGTGTATTAATGTGGCTAGAAAAAATTCAGAGAAATTCGATCTAAAAATTAATTTTTTATTAGGCGATAAAGTTGAACCGTTGAAGAGTTTAAACGATAAATTTGATATTTTGATTTCAAATCCTCCATATGTAGAAAATGCCGATGATATCGAAGAAAAAGTGAAAAATTATGAACCTTATGATGCGGTATTTATTAAAGATGGAACAGAGTTTTATGAATCCTACTTTAAAAATTATAAAGAGATTATGAATGATGAATTTTTCATGGCTTTTGAAATTAATTATGATCAAGAAGAAAAATTAACTGAATTAATTAAAAAATATTTTGATAAAAATATTAGATATAAATTTGAAAAAGATATCTATAATTTAAATAGATACTTGTTTATTTTAAGTGGATATGAAGACAGAAGTTTTTAAAAAAGAAGATTTAAAAAATGCTAGTGAAGTTTTAAAAAGAGGTGGTGTTTTAGCTTTTCCAACTGAAACCGTTTTTGGGTTAGGTGTAATCGCCAACAGTGAAAAAGCCTGCAAAAACCTCATAAAAGTTAAAAATAGAAGGCCTGATAAGCCTTTTACTATTATGTGTTCAAGTATTTCACAAGTTGAAAACATAATTGAAATAAATGATTTAACTAGAAAAATATTAGATAAGTTTACTCCAGGGCCTATAACTTTAATATTAAAAGCAAAGAAAGAAGTTGAACATTATTTAGATTTAGGAAGCGGATTTGTTGGTGTAAGAATTCCTGATGATGAAACAGTTTTAAAATTAATTGATGAAGTTGGTTTACCTTTACTTGTTCCAAGTGCAAACCCATCCGATTTACCTCCAGCAAGAAGCACAAAAGAGGTGTTAGATTATTTTGATGGAAAAATTGATGGCGTGATTGAAGGTGAAACAAATAAATCTAACCCATCTACTATAATAAAGATAGATGAAAATGATATTATATTAATAAGAAAAGGACCTATATCATTAGAACAAATCAAAGGAGCTTTATAAAAATGAAAGTTGTTGTTGGATCAGATCATGGTGGTTTTGCTTATAAGACAGAAATTACAAAGCATCTAGAAGATTTAGGATATGAAGTAATGGACGTTGGAACATATTCTAGCGATAGTTGTAATTATGCCGAATACGGAATTGAAGCAGCTCAACTTGTTAGTAAAGGTGAAGCAGATTATGGAATTTTAATTTGCAATACTGGTGAAGGAATTTCAATGGCAGCTAATAAAATCAAAGGCGTTAGATGTGGAATAGGTTATGATGATGAAGTTGTCGCCTTCACAAGAAAGCACAATAATGCAAATATGATTTCATTTGGCGCTAACTTCATGAAGCTTGAAGATGTTTTAAGAAGAATTGATATATTTTTGCATACCGAATTTGAAGGTGGGCGCCACGAAAAGCGTGTTCAAACAATAATTGATGCAGAAAAATAAATGTTTTGTTAAATTTAGAACAAAAAATTGAATTATTTTAAAAAAAGTCGGAAGAAATGACACCCTGCTCCCTTTGTATTAGTGAAGGGAGTTTTTTATCGAATTTGTTTGCGAATTATGTGGCAATAAAGAAACAAAGTATTTAGGCCTTAAAAACGGAAAAGTGTATTGTCGAAGATGCATTTCCTTTTGTGGTGAAGAAGGTGACGACTCTTTATTTGAAAGAAAATTCAAAGGAGAATCAAAACTTAACTATAAGCTATCAAAAGATCAAGACGAAATCGCTTCAAGGACCTTAGAATCTATTATTAATCATAAAAATGTTTTAATTCATGCAGTTTGTGGAGCTGGAAAAACTGAACTTGTTTATAAAAGCATAAATTATGGTTTAAAAAATAGATGGAGAATCGGCTTTGCAATACCTCGAAGAGATGTCGTCATTGAACTTTCAAAGCGCCTACAAAATGCATTTTCGCAATATATTGTTACTTCGATTTTTGGAGGAAATACCAATCTTTTATCTGGAGATATTTTGTGTTTAACAACGCATCAACTATTTAGATTTAAGAATTATTTTGACCTTTTAATATTAGATGAAATTGATGCTTTTCCTTATAAAGGGAATTATGTTTTAAATGAAATTTTTAAACGTAGCGTAAGAGGAAATTACATTTTGATGAGTGCAACTCCCTCTGAAAATCTTCTTTTAGAATTTAAAAATGATGAAGATAAAACCCTTTTAGAATTACATACAAGGTATCATAAGCAACCAATTCCTGTGCCTCAAATAAAGATTAATCTAAAGGTAATTTTACCTTTATTAATTCTAAAAAAGTTGAAGCAGTTTATTAAAGAAGACAAGCAAACTTTTATCTTTTGCCCAACGATTGAAGAATGCGAAAACCTATACTATTTTCTTAAAAACTTTGCAAAACAAGGGTTTTTCGTTCATTCTAAATGCAAAGATAGGAGCGAGAGGATTGAAGATTTTAGAAAAGGTAAATACAAATATTTAGTTACGACTGCAGTTTTAGAAAGGGGTGTGACCGTTAAAAATTTACAAGTTATTATCTACAATTCATCAAGTGAAATTTATTCAAAAGAAGCATTAATTCAAATTTCAGGAAGGGTAGGGAGGGTGTTAGGTGCAACAGATGGAGAAATCATTTATTACGCAGAAAGGAAAAGTGAGGCAATGGTTCAGTCAATTAAAGAAATTGAGTACGAAAACACATTTCTGTAAAATTTGCTTCAATGAAATTTCTTCAAAGAGCATCCATCATTTATTTAACAATGTGGATTTATGTAGTAAATGTTTTTATTCGATGAAACCGATTTTTAAAGATTTTAAAATCTCGGGATGTAAAGCCTTAGCTCTTTATCATTATGATGAAGGAATGAGGAGTAAAATTTATCAAATGAAGGGATGCGGAGATGTCGAACTTGCTCAAATTTTTGTTAAGCCATATTCTTTAGAACTAAATTTAAGATATTTTGGCTACACAATGATCTGTTTACCTTCCTATGAAGAAGATTATAAAAAAAGAGGTTTTAAGCATGTTGATGAGATGTTTTCATGCTTGAAACTTAAAAAATGCGATTGTTTAGTTAAAAGCGAACATCATAAACAATCTGATCAATCCTTTAAAAAAAGAAGCGAAATTGAAAAATACATTTTCATTAAAGGAGAACCGAATTTAAAGGGAAAGAAAGTTTTATTAGTAGATGATATTTGTACAACTGGGTCAACATTAAAAGCCGCAATAAATTTGGTTAAAAAATTAAATCCTAAGAAAATTGAAGTTTTAGTTGTTGCAAAAAGAGATTTTACAAAGAAAGAGATTAAAGAAATCTCAAATTATATCGATGTTTTGAAATAGTCTATTTGACAAAAAAGAATTAAAATTCTTTATTGTCACGAGGCTTAATGATAGAATATTTAAAGTTTTATAGGTGATTTTATGGCAAACATTATTGAAAAAATATTTAGAATTGACAAAAGAATCCTCAACAAGTACAAAAAAGAAGCAAGAAATGTTGTTAAGTTAGCCGACAAAATGGCTGCTTTGAGTGATGATGAACTTAGAGGAAAAACTGAAGAATTTAGGCAAAAGTTAAAAGAAGGAAAAACTTTGAATGATATTAAATTCGAAGCTTTTGCTGTTGTTAGAGAAGCAGCTCGTCGTGTCCTTGGATTGTATCCATTTGAAGTTCAAATTATTGGCGGATTAGTTTTAAATGACGGCGATATTGCTGAAATGAAAACTGGTGAAGGTAAAACATTAACCGAAACTATGCCAGTTTATTTAAACGCTCTTGAAGGTAAAGGTGTTCACGTCGTTACAGTTAACGAATATTTAGCTCAACGTGACGCTAATGAAATGGGTCAAGTTTTTAGATGGTTAGGTTTAACTGTTGGCGTAAATTTACATAGTTTACATACAGAAGAAAAGAAAGCGGCACATTTATGTGATGTTACTTACACAATTAACTCAGAACTTGGCTTTGACTATTTAAGAGACAACATGGCTCCATCAGCTAGCCAACGTGTTTTAAGACCTTTAAATTATTGTATTGTCGATGAAGCTGACTCAGTTTTAATCGATGAATCAAGAACCCCACTTATTATTTCTGGTGGTGCAAAAGCAAGTGCATCTCAATACACAGTTGCAGATAGGTTTGTTAAGACTTTAAGAAAATCAACTCCTGTTGATGAAGATTATAAAAAGCGACATCCAGATTATGTTCCAGATGGAGATTTCGAAGTTGATGTTAAAACAAAATCATGTAATTTAACCGATAAAGGTGTTGATAAAGCTGAAAAAATGTTTGGAATCAGCAACCTTTATGCCCCTCAATATAATGATTTAGTCCACAGAATTCACCAAGCTTTAAAAGCTAACTATATTATGGGAAGAGATGTTGAATATCTTGTTGATCAAGACAATGAAATTCAACTTATTGACCAATTTACAGGCCGTGTTTTAAAAGGTCGTGAATATAGTGATGGTTTACAACAAGCCATTCAAGCTAAAGAAGGTGTCAAAATTAAAGAAGAAACTGTTACACTTGCTACAATCACATACCAAAACTTCTTCAGATTATTTAAGAAAATCGGTGGTATGACAGGTACTGCTAAAACCGAGGAAGAAGAATTTAGAAAGATTTATAACATGAAGGTTGTTTGTGTTCCTACAAATAAACCAGTTATTAGACACGATGCAACAGACTATGTTTTTGGTACAAAACAAGCAAAAATTAAAGCTCTTGTAAAAGAAGTTAAAGAAAGACATGAAAAAGGTCAACCAATCTTGATTGGTACCCCATCAGTTGAAGCATCAGAAGAAGTCGCTTTAAGTTTAACTAATGCAGGATTAAGTTTTGAAATGTTAAATGCTAAAAACCACGCTAGAGAAGCTGAAATTATTTCTCATGCTGGTGAAAAAGGCAGAATAACACTTGCTACTAACATGGCAGGTCGTGGTACCGATATTAAATTAACTCCTGAAACAAGAGAACTCGGTGGTTTATGTGTTTTTGGTTTAGAAAGACACGAATCAAGACGTATTGATAACCAATTAAGAGGTCGTAGTGGACGTCAAGGTGATCCAGGTTTCTCAAGATTCTATGTTTCTCTTGAAGATGAATTAATGGTTAGATTTGCTAACGATAATTTAAGAAAAATGTTTGCTGGATATGGCGACGAAGCTATTGAAAGTAGAATGTTAACATCAGCAATTACAAGTGCTCAAAAACGTATTGAGGGCCAAAACTTTGATATTCGTAAAAATTTACTTGATTATGATGATGTTCAATCCAAACAAAGACAAATTATGTATGCAAAACGTGATCAAATTCTCTTTGCAAAAGATATTAGCGAACTCATTTTAGATACATTTAAGGATTGTGGTGTTGCTTTATGTAAACGTTCAATCCCTGAAGATGATCCAAATAAAACAGTTCATGGCGATAATTTAGTTAATATTTTAGTTCCTAGATTCTTACCAGAAGGCGCAATTAAACCTTCACTTTATGATGAAGCAAATCCACAAGAGGCTGGCGAAGATTTAGGTGAAGTTTTACTTGATGCATATCAACATAGAAAAGCTGAATGGGATCCTCAACAAGCTTTCCAAATTGAAAGACAAATCACTTTAAGATGTATTGATAGAAACTGGACACAACAAATCGATAACATGACAAGATTTAGAGAATCAGTTTCATTAAGAAGTTATGGTCAAATCAACCCACTTCAAGATTATGTTAATGAAGGTTGGGCAATGTTCAGAGAAATGCTTGAAACAATTGCTCTTGAAGTTGTTTTGAATTTAATGAACGTTCAAGTTGAACCAAAAGTCCAAGAAAATAAGAATGGATTTACAATTACTTCAAAAGACGTTGAACAAAAACCAGCTGTTGAACAAGAAAATCCACAACTTCAAGTTGCTGAACAAAAAGAAGATAACGCAACTGAAGGTAGTGCAGAAGTTTCTAATAATACTGCAGTTTCTGCTCAAAAAGAAGAAGTTAAAGGAGATGATAAACCTGAAGATGCACCAAAAGTTGATGCAAAAGCAAGTTTAAATATTTCTGATATTGATGAAAACGCAACTGCCGCAAAAGAAAATAATTTCGAAGATATTCATACAAATTAGAGGTTAAAAATGATTGATTTATACACATTAAAGATTGGATTAAATGAGGCTGAAAGAGACATCTTACAGCTCGGTGATTCTCTTTGACCTGCCTAAATTACAACAAAAGATAGATGAATATGAAGCTTTATCTTTGCAAGACGGATTTTGGTCAAATCAAAGAGAAGCTAGCAAAATTATTGATAAGAAAAATAGTTTAGTTGAAAAAATTAAACTTTATAAAAAATTAGAATCTGAAATAAAAGATTTGAAAGAACTCGTCGAAACACTTGATGTTAATGACGATGAAATGGGTGAGTTTGCACTTGAATCTTTCAATGCTACAAATAAGGAACTTCAAAAGTTAAAAATAATTGTACTTTTTAATGGCGAATATGATTCGCTTGATGCGGTTTTAGAGATCCATCCTGGAGCAGGTGGAACAGAAGCTTGTGATTGGGCAAACATGCTTTTAAGAATGTATGAACGTTTTGCTGAATCTCATGGATTTAAATTTAAAGTTATGGATTATTTGCCAGGAGATGAAGCTGGAGTTAAATCTGTTACTTTATTAATTGAAGGTGAAAATGTTTATGGAATGTTGAAAGGTGAAAAAGGAGTTCATCGTTTAGTAAGAATTTCTCCTTTTGATGCTAACGCAAGAAGACACACTAGTTTTGCAAGCGTCAACGTTATTCCTCAATTTGATGATAGCGTTAATGTTGATATTAATCCTACAGATTTAAAAATTGATACATATAGAAGTGGTGGAGCTGGTGGGCAAAACGTCAATAAAGTTGAAACTGCTGTTAGAATTACTCATATTCCTACAGGAATTGTTGTATCTTGCCAGGTTGAAAGAACTCAACTTAAAAACAGAGAACTTGCGATGAATATGCTTAAATCTCAACTTTTCGAGATTCAAGAAAAAGAAAGAAAAGCTAAACTTCAAGGTATTATTGGAGAGCAAAAAAATATCGAATGGGGCTCTCAAATAAGATCATATGTTTTTTGTCCATATACTTTAGTTAAAGACAATAGAACAAATTGCGAAGATACTCAAATCAATAAAGTTATGGATGGCGATTTAGATAAATTTATCTATTCTTATTTAGAAAAGGAAGCAAAGAATAATGAATAACAACATTAAAAACTTCTTTAGTAAAGATAATTTAAAGAAAAGTGTACTTCATTCTTTTGTGATTCTAGTCGCGAGTTTTTTGCTCGCAATCGGAAGTGGATTTTTCCTTATTCCTTTTTCAATTAATATTGGTGGAATCACTGGAATTACTATTCTTTTTAGTAGTTTTATGTCTCCAGATATTACTTCCTATATTTTCTATTGGACATTATTTGCCATTGGATTAATTTTCTTAGGTCCAAAATTCTCGCTTTCAACAGTATTAGTTACAATTCTTGAACCTATATTTTTAACTTTAATTTTAAGAACCGGAATTCAACAAACCTTCCTTGACTTAGTTCTTGATAATGCTAGCTATGTCATTGAAAATGGAGTAATTTCGAATCTAGAGACACTTAATATTTCTTATGGCCTCATTTTAGCGTTCTCGCTTTTAGGTGGCTTATTACAGGGTGTTGGTTGCGCAATGACTTTTAGAGTTGGTGCTTCAACTGGAGGAGTAGATGTTTTAACTTTTATAATTACAAAATATACAGGTGTAAAAGAAAGCATTCCTTATTTTGCAATTGATGCCATCATTGTAGGAAGTGGAATTGTTTTAAGTATCATCAATTCATCAAATATATTGTTGATTAGCAGTGTTTTTGGCATTTTAGGCGCATTTATTTCTTCAATTGCAGTTGACCAATTTTATTCAGCGCGTACTAATGCTTATGGAGTTGATGTTATCACAAGTAAGCCTGATGAAATTTGTGAATATGCAATTAAAGAATTAGATAGAAGTGCAACAGTATTTGACGTAAAAGGTGCTTATAGTGGCGAAGATAAAAAGATGGTTAGAATTTTATTTTCAAAACGTGAATATTCAAAAATTAGAAATGGTATTGCAAGTATTGATCCAAAAGCATTCTGCAGTTTCTTTAATACCTTATTTGTAGGTGGAGAAGGATTTGACTATTTGCAATCTCAAAATGAGTCTTCAATTAAACTAATTAAAAAGTGGAAGAATAAGAAAAATAAAGAAAATGGAAAATAAGAAATTTGTTATTCATAGTAATTTTATGCCTTCAGGCGATCAACCTACAGCAATTAAAGAGCTTGTTGAAGGGCTAAACGAAGGAAAGAAATATCAGGTTTTGCTTGGCGCAACAGGTACTGGTAAAACTTTTACTATGGCAAATATTATTGAACAAGTTCAACGTCCAACTCTTATTTTAGTTCATAATAAAACTCTTGCTGGTCAGCTTTATGCAGAATTTAAAGAATTATTCCCTGAAAATAGAGTTGAATATTTTGTCTCTAATTTTGATTTTTATCAACCAGAAGCTTATATTCCTTCAAGTGATACATATATTGGAAAAGAAGCGATGATGAACGATGAACTTGAGATGATGAGAGTTAGTGCGATTAACTCAGTAATGAGTAGAAGAGATACGATTGTTGTTGCATCTGTTGCTTCAATTTACGGTTTAACTGATCCTGATGAATATAAAAAATTAATTTTTGATATTAGAGTTGGTGAAAAACTTAATCGTAAAGAATTTTTTGCAAAATTAATTAATCAATCATATAAAAGAAATGATATTGACCTTCAACCTGGAAGATTTAGAGTCCATGGTGATTTAATCGATATTATGCCAGCTGATTCTTCAGAATGGTACATTCGAATTGATTGCTTTGATGAAGACATTGAGCATATTGCAAAAGTTAATTATTTGACTGGAGAAGTGATTGAACGCTATAAAACATTTAATTTGTTCCCTGTTTATGATCACGCTTCAACAAGCGAAAATATTTTAAGAGCTTGTGAGACAATTTCTGAAGAATTAACAGAAAGAATGAAATTTTATGAAGATGAAGGTAAACCACTTGAACGCGAAAGAATTGAGATGAGAACAAAGCAAGACTTAGCAAGTTTAAGAGAGTTTGGAATGTGCCCAGGAATTGAAAATTATGCTAGACATATTGACCATCGAAAACCAGGTGAAAAACCATTCTGTTTGATGGATTATTTTGCTGATGATTATCTACTTTTTGTTGATGAAAGTCACGTAACTCTTCCTCAAATTAGAGGCATGTTTAATGGTGATAGAAGTAGAAAACTCAACCTTGTTGAATATGGTTTTCGTTTACCTAGCGCTTTAGATAATAGACCTTTAAATTTTGATGAATTCCAAGGTGAAATCAATCAAGTTATTTGCACAAGTGCAACTCCAGGTGATTTTGAATTAGAAAAAACTGGAGGAGAATTTGTTGAGCAAATTATTAGACCAACAGGTCTTCTTGATCCAGAGATTGAAATTAGACCTACATTAGGCCAAATCGATGACTTAATGTATGAAATTGGCGAAAGAATTAAGCGCAACGAAAGAGTAATGATTGTTACTTTAACTATTAAAATGGCTGAGGATTTGACGGCTTTTTTGAAAGATCATGATATAAAAACCGTATACATGCATTCAGAGTGTAAGACTCTTGAAAGAAGCGAAATTATCTATCAATTAAGAAAAGGCAAATACGATGTTTTAGTAGGAATTAACCTTTTAAGAGAAGGTTTAGATATTCCTGAAGTAAGTTTGATAGCAATACTTGATGCTGATAAAGAAGGATTCCTTAGAAGTTCAAGATCTTTAATTCAAGTTGTTGGTCGTGCTGCCCGTAATGCTCATGGTAAAGCTATAATGTATGCTGATTTAATGACTGATTCAATGAAAGAATGTATTGATGAAACAAATAGAAGAAGAGCAATTCAACAAAAGTATAATAATGAAATGGGTATTATTCCTGAAACCATTATTAAACCAATTCAAGCTCCTTTACATAGCATTGAAACAGAAGCAGAAACTTATGATATATCAAAAGCAAAATTAACAAAGAAAGAACTCGAAGCCAAAATTAAAGAAGTTGAAAAAGCAATGCATAAAGCCGCTAAAGAATTCGACTTTGAAAAAGCTATTGAGTTAAGAGATATATTATTTGAACTAAAAGCTGAACGAAAATAAAAATAGACTTTCAAGTCTATTTTTTATTACCAACGAATTCGATGATTTGAAGCGCTAAGTCAACAGCTTTGATTCTATCTTCTTCAGGAAGATTATCGATTTCTTCAAGAAGCTTTTTCTCTTTTCCTTCTAAAGATAGTGGAGCATTTTCGTTTCCTAACAATTCATCGATACTCACATTTAAAACTTTTGCGATTTTAACAAGCAATTCAATAGATGGCTCACTTCTTCCAACTTCATAGTCAGAGACGTTATATTGCTTCACGTTTAAAGTGCTGGCAAATTGTTCTTGTGATAAGCCAGCCTTTTTTCTATATAGTTTAAGTCTCTCATTGAATTTCATAGTATTATAATTTTATAAAAAAGTGATATTTTTTTCAATTGTAAATACGGAATTTTTACATAATAATTTCGTTTATCATATTTGTTTTAAATTAATATTAATAAGATATAATTTTGAATTATGGATGGTTTAGGAGTTAGTATTTTATCTTTAAGCCTAATTTTTCTTGCAACAACTTTAGGTTCTGCACTTGTTTTCTTTTTCAAAAAGAACTATTCAGCCAGAACTTCAAGCATAATTGTTGGTTTAGCAAGTGGAATTATGATTGCAACATCATTTTTTGGCTTATTACAACCATCAATTGAAGAATCTGTAGCAAATTATGATAAATCTTTATCTTGGTTACCACCTCTAGTTGGGTTTATTTTAGGTGCCTTATTACTTTTTGTTCTTGATAAAGTTGTTCCACATATACATAAAACTGAAAGAGATGATAGCGAAGGAATAAAAACAAATAGAATTAATAAAAATACTAAGTTTATTTTGGCAGTCACTTTACATAATATTCCTGAAGGAATTGCTGTAGGATTAGTTTGTGGCATCGCATTAAATCAAGGAACTCAAGCTTCAATTATTGCTGCATTAACTTTAGCAATAGGTATAGCTATTCAAAATTTCCCTGAAGGAAGTGCAGTTTCAATTCCTTTATTAAATGAAAATGTATCGAAAACTAAGGCATTTTTCCTTGGTGCATTAACAGGAATTGTTGAACCTATTTTTGGAGTTATTGCTTTATTTTTAGCTTCTCAACTTACATTTATGCTTCCTTATTTATTATCTTTTGCAGCAGGGGCGATGATTTATGTCACAATTGATGAACTTGTTCCTGAATTTAAAGAGGTAGGAAATGGACATGCCGGAATTTGGTCATTTATTATTGGTTTTGCAATAATGATGTTATTAGAAGTTGTTTTATAAATTTGTTATATTTTTAAAAAGGAGAATTACTTATGCAAGGAGATTTTGTTTTTCATAATCCTACAAAAATTTATTTTGGAAAAAATAGTCTTGATAATTTATTAGACGAACTTAATAATTATGGTCCAAATATCTTATTAGTCTATGGGAAAAACGCTATTAAAAAGATTGGACTATACGATAAAATAATTAAGATTTTAAAAGAAGCAAACAAAAATGTTTTTGAAGTGAGTGGAGTCATGCCAAATCCTACATATAGTAAGATGATGGAAGGTGCTAGAGCAATTCGCGAAAACAATATTGATTTAATTTTGGCTGTTGGTGGAGGAAGTGTCATCGACTGTTCAAAAGGAATGAGTGTTGCAGCATATTTTGATGGTGATGCATATAAAGAATTTTATTTAGATTATAAACCTGTTAATACAAAGATTACTCCAATTGGTGCGGTTTTAACAATGGTTGGTACTGGTTCAGAAATGAATGGTGGATCAGTTATTACTCATGAAGAATTGAAGCTAAAACATGGAAGAGTTTTTGGACCAGAAATGTTCCCAAAATTCTCAATTTTAAATCCTGAATTTACTTATTCTTTATCTGAATATCAAATGAAGTCAGGAATTTTTGATTGTTTTTCGCATTTAATGGAAACTTATTTTAGTGATGATGGTGAAAATGTGTCTGATTTTGTTCTTGAAGGATTGATGAGATCTCTTATTTCATGTTCTAAAAAAGCCTTTAAGAACCCATTAGATTATGAAGCTAGAAGCAATGTAATGTGGACAGCGACACTTGCTTTAAATACTTTAGCAGGTTGTGGTAAAAAACAAGATTGGCAAGTTCATTCAATTGAACATCAACTTGGAGCATATACTGATTGCGCACACGGAATGGGTTTAGCTGCAATTTCTATTCCTTATTACAGACGGATTTATAAATATGGTGTTCACCAATTTGCTAAATTTGCTACAAATGTTTGGAATATTAGACCAGAAGGAAAAAGCGAAGAAGAGTTAGCAAAAGAAGGTGTAGAAGAACTTGTTAAATATATTAAAGAAAGTGGAATGATTACTTCCATTAAAGAGCTTGGCGCAACAAAAGAAATGCTTCCATTAATTGCAAATTCTACTGATTTAGGCGGTGGTTTTAAAGACATCACGCCTGAAATAATTTTAAAATTATTAGAAGAATGTTATTAATTTTAATTAAATAATAAATACCGTAAAACTCTCATTCAATTAGGAGACATTACGGTATTTTTTACTACTAAAAAATTTGAGTCTAATTTAATTTCAAAAGATCCTATTATCATCAATGGTTTTGATGATGGATATATCTTGAGCGAAACAAAAAAATAATGATTTGTTTATTTTGCACGGGCAACCCATGTAGATTTTTTGTCGTTATTTTCGTTTGCATATTGAATCAGTTATTTGCATATTTTTAATAACTTTATATGCAAATTATTTGCCTACTCATATTGATTATTTGCATACTAATTCATAATTTTTATCTACATTAGTGAGATGCTATAAAGAAATAGATTAAAGATTTACTCCTTGATGTTTCTATTACTACAATTGAAAAAGTACTATCAGTTATGCTTAAAAAAGGCGAAATTATTAAAGTAGGAACAACTAACAACGCTCGATATATTAAAAACAATCAAAAAAAAGCAATAAAAAAACACGCATTTTAATTTACGTGTCTTAAAAATTAATTATGGCGGAGTAAGAGAGACTCGAACTCTCGCACCGGTTGCCCGATCTACTTCCTTAGCAGGGAAGCCCCTTCACCAACTTGGGTATTACTCCATTTGCCTAATAATTTTATCAAAGTATCATTACTGGCGCAACAATGAAAATATAATTAAAAATACGATAGTAGATTAAAGAAATTGTATAAATTTAGTCAAAATTTGTTGTTAATGTAGTAAAATAACTAATTATGAAGAACCTATTTTCAAAGAGTATTATTAAAAATATATTTGTTGCAATTTTCTTTGCATTATTTGTTCTTTTAAGTGTGATGATTATCTATTTTTCTACTGAAAACGGAGAACAATCGAGTCAAACTAGTGGAACAGTTGGTGAAATTGTTGCTACAGCAGCAGATAGTATTGGAATTCACGTAGATAAAAACAGCGACTCTTATAAAAATTTTATAAGAAAGATGTTTGGTCATTTTGGCTTATTTTTTGCAACATCTCTTGATGCAGTTTTAGTTACATTGCTATTAAAAAATAATCCACATGTGAAGAGAATTGTAAGTTATGTTTTTCTTGGCTATGGTTTAATTTTAGCAACAATCACCGAAATTATTCAAACTCAAGCTGGTGAAAGAAGTGGACAATTTGTTGATGTTTTAATTGATTATGCAGGTTTTATTATTCCTTTAGGAATTTATCTATTATCTTCCTTTATTATATATAGGAAGAACAGAAAAAAATGTAGAATGATCGAGGTATAAAATGAACGTGAAGAAATTAAGTGTTTGTGGTTTTCTAGGATTTGCTTTTTCTTTAGCTTCAGCAGTTTTTGCTTTTCTTTGCTTTTGGTTTTTATATTTATCTTTTGTTGCTTTAGCTTTATCCTTGATTGGATTAATAAATTGTTCAATCGGAGTTCACATTTCCAAGAAGAAAAACGATGGCGAAGTTAGAGATTATTCAAATTTTGGATTGAGTTTAAATCTTATAATTTTAATTGTGAGTTTATCAATTGCAATAATTTATTTAGTATTTGTATTATAAAAAACGAAACCATAATGGTTTCGTCTTTTTAAAAATAGTTGAGATTTGCAGGCTTTTTTAAAATAATTAAGCGTCAAAAACAAATCTTTCTAATTGTGGAAGTGGTTTAAATCCTGCTGAAATAGCTTTTTGTTCACCATCTTTAAATACTAAAAGTGTAGGAACAGCATTGACATTAAAGATTGATGCAATTTCGCCAAAATCATCAACATCAATTTTTAAGACTGTAACGTCTGGATGTTTTTCAGCAAATTTTTCAAGCTCTGGTGTTAACATTTTGCATGGTCCACACCATGTAGCAAAGAAATCTAATAAAACAGTTCCTGATTTAATTGTTTCTTTAAATTGTTCAGCGTTTTCTAAGTGAATTAACATAAATTTCCTCCTTTAAAGCGTTATCAAATATACAACTAAGAAAATAATAACTAGATGAAGTGGATAATACAAATAAAATGCACCTTGAACAATCTTATTTGAGAATCCTTTTTTGCCGTTATATAAAAGAATAAATGGAATAGAAATAAGCATATAAGTTTGAGTAACAAAATTGATGCTAGTAATTGCATCTGGAAAATAAGTAAATATATGACAAATTACTCCTAATAATGCTATTAAAATTGTATAAACAAAGACTCTTGTATTAAAATCAGATTCTTTTAATGTTGGAATTTTTTCACTAGATTTTGAAATACTTTTTGCAACAAAAGAATAGAGATAATATAAAGCAGGATAAAGCGGGAAAATAAATATATTTAGTACTGAATATTGAGGGAAAAGACCTGCTGTGAAGTTTAATAATAATACATTTGAATAAGGAATTATGTTGTTTTGAATAAAGAAAATTAATAAGTTATAAGCAAATGGGAAAATCGATAACCATCGTAGTTTTTTATTTTTATGAAATAGAAAATGGAAAAAGACAAGAAATAGTAATAGATCAATGAAAATGTTACCTAAATATTTTATTAAGCTACTAATTTCATTTCCTAAAATAAAAGATGCCCCAATAAATCCTACATAAATAATTCCAGCCATTATCCCCATTCTTAACATATATTTTTTGATGTTTTTTGTGTAAATAAAACCTTCAACCAATAGGAAAAGGAAAACTGGATAAGCGATTCTTCCAATAATTGATAAAACTCTACATGTTAAAGAAAGATTTTCACTGTATGGTAAAAAAACAAGTAGCATTTTTGCTACATGATCTAAGGTCATAGTGAATGCGGCTATACACCTTAATATAAAAGAAGAAAATGGTCTTTTCATTTGTTAAGAGTATTGTCTAAGAATCAATTGAATAATTAATGCAAATAAATTGTTTGTAGCGTGAGCAATAAAACTACATTCAAATCCACCATAATCATAAAAATAGCAAAGCATTAAGCCTGAAACAATATAACTTGGAAGATTCATAAATTCATTTAACATATCTGTTGAAGCAAAATCGAAGTGGATAAGACCAAAAATTATAGCTGTAGCAATATAAGCGACATATCTATTCCATCTTCTTACTAAATTAAATAAACCAACTCTATATGTGAATTCTTCAACAAAAGGTCCAATTATCCCCATTATTAATATTGATAATAGTGGATAAACTTCAGTGATTGATCTAACTCCTGTTTCGTTATTATTTACGCCACCATCATAAAAAAGCATCATCAAAGCGGAAACAGCAGCAGAAACAACTAAAAGCAAGAATCCAAAACCAAATCCTTGAGCCCATTTTGAAAATTTATTTAAATTTTTAAAACAATCGATTATATCCTTATTTGCAATGCATAAAAATGTTCCAAAAATTATAAGATAAAGAGAAAAATTGACCGAAGCACTACCTTGAGTGGTGTAAGCAAAATATGCATTATCTAAGGCACCAATTATTGCTCTATAAATCATTCCTAAGGCATTAATTCCAATAAGCCCAATAATAAAATATAAAAGCATTTTTATAACATTGAAATTATTTGCTTTTGTAGGAAAATCAAAAAATTTAATTGGTTTTTGTTCGATGGCTATGGTATTTTCTTGTTTTTGTTCTTGAGTAGCTTCTTGTGATTTGCTCTCGGTATTGTTTTCTGTTTGCTCAAAAGAAGTAGCAGATTTTTCGCTTTCTTCACTTTGTTGAGGATGACCGCAATAAGGGCAATATTTTACATTGTCATCTATTAATAAACCACATTTAATACACTTAGTTTTTTGATTCATATGTTAATTATAATATAATAATAAATAATTTATGAAAAATTATTTAACGCCAGCAGAAAAAAGTTTTAATCAAATCGAAGTAGAGAAGTCCAAATTTATTGGAATTATTCTCCCTTTTAATGATAAAAGTAAACTACAAGAAGAACTAACTGCAATAAAAAAAGAATATCCAAAGGCAAGACACTATTGCTATGCCTATAAAGTTGGTGAAGAAAGCAAATTTAGTGATGATGGAGAACCATCAGGCACAGCTGGAAAGCCAATTCTTTCACAAATTGAACAAAGCAATTTAACTAATTGTTTGCTTGTTGTTGTTAGGTATTTTGGTGGAACTTTATTAGGAAGTGGAAGATTATTAAGAACTTATCTAGAAGCAGCAAAGCAAATTGCTGAAAAATGTAGGAAATTCGAACTAATAATCTCGCAAAAGTGGCGTATTTTTGTAGAAATTGATAATTTTGAGGTTGTAAAAAAATACTTAATTAGAAACAAATTTTTTATCATTAATATTTTATTTAATGATAAAATATGCATAGACTTTGCAGTACCTTTAGATACATCTCAAAACATTGAAGAGGCGCTTTATGGTAAAATTGAAGTCGTTGGAAAAGTTGATTATTTATATAGGAGGGAAATCTAATGCCAGGAATTGAAAGAGTAGTTGCTAATGATGAAACAAAAATTAAGCATTGTTATGCGATTGTTAGTGGCAAAGGCGGTGTTGGAAAATCATTTGTTACATCACTTTTAGCAAGTAGAGCTAGAGCAAAAGGCTATAAAGTAGGAATTTTAGATGGTGATATTGTTGGTCCATCAATTCCAAAATTATTTAATATTCATGAAGTTGCTTATGGAAACGAAAAGCAACATATTGTACCTGCATTAACAGAATCTGGTATAAAAATCATTTCTTCAAATTTGATGGTTGAACATGAAGATGATCCAATCATTTGGAGAGGAAGTTTAGTTACTTCGCTTTTAAAACAATTTTATACAGAAGTTGCTTGGGGAGATGTTGACTTTTTATTTTTAGATATGCCACCAGGAACTAGCGACGTAACTTTAACTGCATTCCAATCTATTCCTATTGACGGTGTAATTATTGTTACTTCGCCTCAAGAACTCGTCTCTTTAATCGTCAAAAAAGCGATAAAGATGGCAAAAATGATGAATATTCCTATTATTGGAATTGTTGAAAACATGTCATATTTAGAGTGCCCACATTGTAAGGAAAAGATTAATCTTTATGGTAAATCAAAACTTGAAGAGTATGCAAAAGAAAACGAATTAACTCCACTTTGTGCTTTACCTCTTAGACCTGACATGAGTGAACTTTTAGATTCAGAAAAAGTTGAAGAAGTTGCAAAACATTTCGATGAGATTGACAAAGTTTTAGAAGTTTTGGAGAAATAAAATGATTACAACAAAAGAATTTATAAAAAGAAGAGAAAGACTTGCTGAAAAAATGGATGACAACAGCATCGCCATTTTATATGGTGGTTTTCCTCCGAAAAATAGTGCTGATGAAACTTATGATTTTGTTGTGAATAGAAATTTCTATTATTTATCTAATATAAAACAAGAAAACTCTGTTTTATTTATCTTGAAACAAGATGGATTAATTAAAGAATATTTATTTGTTTCAGAATTTGATGAAGTTAAAGAAAAATGGACAGGTAAAAGATTAACAATTGAAGAAGCTGAAAAATTGAGCGGAGTTCAAAATGTTCTTACAACCAACCAAGTTGAAAGCGAATTAGATCTTATTTTACGTAAGAAGAATGTTGGTTTTGAAAGAGTTTCAACTATTTATTTAGATAAAGAACCTGAATGTTTGCTTGAAGGCTTTAAAACGACTGAAGATGTTGAAAAAGCGTTACTTGCAAATTATCCTTGGTTAAAAGCTAAAGATATCTATGGCGATATAATTTCTTTAAGAGTTGTTAAAAGCAAAGATGAAGTAGCAGAACTTCAAGCTGCAATTGATAAAACAAATATTGGATTAAAAACATTGATGAAATCGATGAAACCAGGAAAATTTGAGTATCAATTATCATCACTTTTTTACTACACTCTTCAAGATTATGATTATAGCGAATTAAGTTTTCCTACAATTTGTGCTTCTGGAGTAAATGCCACAACTTTACACTACCCAACTCCAATGGCAAAAATTAAAGAAAACGATCTCGTTTTATTTGATTTAGGTGTAAGAAATGAAGTGTATTGTGCAGATATTTCACGTACTTACCCAGTTTCAGGTAAATTTTCACCATTACAAAGAACAATTTATCAAATTGTCTTAGATACTAATAAATTAGTTTTAGCTAGTATAAAACCAGGAATTACCTTAATTGAATTAAATAATATTGCTAAAGAATCTCTTGCAAAAGGATGCTTAGAAGCAGGATTAATCAAAGATGCTAGTGAAATTTCTAAATATTATTTCCATTCAGTTAGTCATCATTTAGGTTTAGATACTCATGATCCTGCTGATAGAGAAGCTCCACTTGTTGCCGGAAACGTCATCACTGATGAACCAGGTTTATATTTTAAAGAACTTGGAATCGGAGTAAGAATTGAAGATGATGTTTTAGTTACTGATGAAGGTAGCTATTGCTTAAGTGGTGCAATTATTAAAGAAATTGATGAAATCGAAAAAGCAATGGGGTCAGTTAAATGATAAAGAACATTTTCTTCGATTTTAACGGAACAATACTTGATGATCTTCAAGTATGTTTTGAAATTGAAAGTGAAATGTTTGAAATGGAAGGACTTCCTCAAATTACTTTAGAATTTTATAAAGATAATTTTTCTTTCCCTGTTAGAGAATACTATAAAAAAGTTGGTTTCGATGTAATTAATGATGAAGACTATGACCGCTTAGCTAAGTATTTCTTTAACGAATATACAAAGCGTCAAGCAGCTGAAAGTAAACTTTATGATGGTTTAATTGAATGTCTTTCCAAACTTAAAAATGATGGATATAAACTTTTTATTTTAACTGCTACTGAAAGAAAATTATTGGTAGAACAATTAAAATATCTAGGAATTGCAGAGTTTTTTGATGGATTTGCTGCTTGCGATGATATTCATGCAGGTGGAAAAATCGAATATGGAAGAGAATTTATTAAAGAAAATAAACTTGATCCGAAAGAATCAATTATGATTGGGGATTGCATTCATGACTATGAAGTTGCTAATGAAATTGGATTAAAACCTGTTTTATTTTCTCAAGGTCATAACAGCTTGAAATTATTAAAAACTGTAAATGCTCCAATAGTAAATTCTTATGAAGAATTTTACGAATTTGTAAAAAAGCATTAATAAATTTTTAAAATGTAAAAATAAATGTTCTTTTTAATTCAAAAGAACATTTTTTATATATATAATAATTGCATTATTAATGAAGGGAGGAAGAAGCTATGGCAGAAGAGCAAATTAGACTAACTGGTATAAGTAAAATTTATGGTAATGCTCAGAAAAAAGAAGCTGAGATTATAGCGCTTTCTGATGCAACTTTTTCTATTAATAAAGGCGAACTTGTTTTTATTTTAGGTCCAAGTGGAGCTGGTAAATCTACTCTTTTAAATATTTTAGGCGGAATGGATAAAGCAACAAGTGGCGAATATATAATAAACGGAAAAGATATTACAAAGCTGAATGAAACCGAACTTGCTAAATTTAGACGTAGTGAAATCGGCTTTGTTTTCCAATTTTATAATCTTGTCCCTTCACTTAATGCTTATGAAAATGTTTATTTAGCTTCATCCTTAGTTTCTAAACACTATGACCCTTCAAAAATGTTAGAACTTGTTGGATTAAAAAATAGAGAAAAGAATTTCCCAGCACAACTTTCTGGTGGAGAACAACAACGTGTTGCTATTGCTAGAGCTTTAGTTAAAAATCCAACTTTATTACTTTGCGATGAACCAACGGGGGCTCTAGATTCTAAAACTGGCGCACAAATTATGAACCTTTTATATAAGGTTTCAAAAGAAGAAAAGAAGACTGTTATCGTTGTTACTCATAATAGAGCATTAACAGTTATTGCAAATAGAATTATAGAAATTCAAGATGGAAGGATAGTTTCTAATAAAGTAATTGACCATCCTAAATCAGTAGAAGAGATTGAATGGTAGATGAGGACATTTAAAGTTTTATTAAAAAAATGTTTTAGAGAGATACTTCGAAATTGGCATCAATTTATTTCGATTATTTTTATCATTGGAATTTCAGTTACTCTTTTAGTTGGTCTTGATGCAAATGCAAACGAATTTGAAAGAAGAGTAAATTCTGTTTTTGAACAAGGAAATATTTCAGATGTTTGGGTTATGATTAATCCAGATTTTACTAATACTGAAGATTTAGATAACGATTTAAAATTTTTAGATGGTGTTAGTGGAGAAAATGGAAAAGTAGAAAAAAGACTTTATGTTCCAAGCAATGTTGGTTCAAGCAGTGCAACTGCTTTAATTAGTGATAAATTTCCAACAATTAACACAGCTTATGATATAAAAAGTAACGGATATGAAGATAAAAATTTCTTTTTTGTAGATAATACGGTTGTTGAAAAATATGAATTTATAAACGGAAAAACAGTTCATTTAGGTGATGAATTACCAGTTTCTTTCCAACCAGCTTTAATCAAAGGAATGCTTGGAGGACTTAAACTTGATAATGAATTAATTTATTCTTTAGTCGATGATATTGCTGAAAATTTTGATTTAACAGATAGCCAAAAAGCAATAATTAGAACAATAGTCGATAATAACATTGATTCAATTTCAGAATCTATCAATGGAATTTATGATGAAATTTTCACTGATGAAAACTTAACATTTAAGTTCAAAGTTAATGGAATTATGCATCATCCTGAAAATGTTGATAACGGAACATTTGTATCTTCTAACTTCTTGCTGTCAACTAGACTTCTTATCTCAGGATTAATTGATAAAGCTGAAGATTTGATTGATGTAGAAGACGTTATTCATCTTTTAGAAAACATTAGAGATGATCAAGAAACTCAAGAAGCAAAAGATTTCTATCAAGATTTGATTAACTCTTTAAATGAAGATGAAACAAAAACTACAATTAATACACTTATTGGTGTACTTGTAACCAATTTAAAACTAAGAATTAATGATGGAGAATCAGAATCCGTTGAACGTATTATTAATCATTTATTCAATCAAGTAACGATGATTATCGATGAAAATTTAGATTTAAATACTGTTGAATACCAAATTAATTCTTATTATAAAAAGAAAGAAAACAATAATTTGTTAGCAATTATGACTCATTCAAGTAACGGATCAATTGCGGCAATTGTTAATGACATCACTCAATCTCGACAATTAACATATGTTTTCCCAGTTATATTTATGATTGTTGGTGTTTTAATTGTTTTAACAACAATTTCACAACTAATTTTAAGAGATAGAACTCAAATTGGAACTTTAAAAGCATTAGGTTTTAGTAGAAGACAAATTCTTTTCTATTATTTTGGAATGATGAATTTAATTGGTGTTTTAGGGTGTTTAGTTGGATTTATTGTAGGCCCACTTGTTATTCCTACAATTATGGACATTAAATTTACAATACTTTATAACATTCCAGCTCGACTCTATAGTTTCCCATGGTTGATGGCTCTAATTATGCTTTTAATTATTGTTACTTTAATCACATCACTTACATATATATTAATAAGAAGGGAACTTGCAAATAGTGCTGCTGAATCAATGAGGCCTGCATCACCAAATATCAATTACTCAAATAAAATTAATCATAAATTTAGATATGTCTCTTTAGCTATGGCTTTAAGAAATATGAGAGTCCATTTAGCTAAATCAGTTATGGTTATCATTGGTGTTTTAGGTTGTACAGCGCTACTTATCTGTGGATTTGGTATTGATGATACGATTGAAAACGGAAAAGATTGGGATTTAAAGAATTATCTAAACAGTGATTTGACAATTACTTTGACTTCTGGAGTCACAAAAGGAAAAGCAAAAGAAGAACTATTGACATATGAAGAAGTAGATAAATGTGAAGAATATGCTTTAAGCCAAGTTTCTATTAGTTCTAAAAACATGACAATTACGACGAATGTTTATTATTTTGATGCTGAATCAAGTTTCTTTGGATATGATGATGAACTTCCAGATGGACATTGGGACTATTCAAAAATTGCTATTTCAGAGCAAAAAGCCAATAAACTTAACGTTAAAGCGGGTGATAAACTTACATTTAGCATTAATGGTGAAATTAGAACTTATGAGGTAGCTGTCGTACTTTTTGCTTTCTCGGTAAACGGAATTTATATTTATTATCAAACTATTCCTGATTACGCATCAACCTCAACAAATATGTGGTGCAATCTTAAAGAAGGTGTAGATGCTAATAAATTTAAAGAAAAACTAGAGAATGAATCTGACTTAATTTATTCAATTTTAACTAGACAAGATAATGACGATAGAATCGAAGGTTATATGTCTAGTGTTAAGATGCTCACGGGAACAATTAAAGTATTTGCAATCCTTCTTGCAGTTGTTGTTTTGATTAATATTTCTATTTTAAATTTCAACGAAAGAAAACGTGAAATCGCTACTTTAAGAGTACTTGGTTTTTCAAGAAAAGAAATTGCTTCAAGTATTGTTATTGAAACAATGCTTCTTACAACGATTGGCGCAGCTATAGGTTTATTCTTTGGATTACCTATGGAAATGCTTGTTTTAGGAATTAACCAGGTTGAACTTATTTACCGGAAATACGTTATTTTCGTTATCAGTTATATTATGGCGTTTATGATATCTTTTGTTACGGCGTCCCTTGTAAATATTTTTGTTTCTTTAAGAATAAATAAAGTAAAAATGGCAGAATCTTTAAAATCTGTTGAGTAAAAACCTTGCAAAAATCAATTATTTACTAATAAAAAAGGGTGTCAAGTAAAAATACTTGACACCTTTATTTGTTTAAATTTTATTCTTTTACTTTATTTCTTGCTTCCCATTTTTTTCTTTCAGCATCGTTAAGAATTTTCTTTCTCATTCTGAAATTTGAAGGTGTAACTTCAACAAGCTCATCGCTATTAATATAATCTAAGCAAGATTCAAGAGACATTTTTCTAGGAGTTTTTAAAACAACTGTTTGATCTTTATTAGCGCTACGTTGGTTAGTTAAGTTTTTAGTTAAACAAACATTAACACTTAAATCCATGTCATATTTGTTTTCGCCAACAATCATACCTTCATAAACTTCAGTACCTGGATAAATGAACATTGTTCCTCTTTCTTCAACGTGTTGGATTGCATAAGGAGTTGATTGACCAGATTGAGTTGCGACAAGAACACCAATTGGTCTTTCACCAATTTTTCCTCCAGCGATTGGTCTATATTCCTTAAAAGTGTGAGCGATAATTCCATAACCTTTTGTTAAAGTTAAGAAATTTGTGACAAATCCGATTAATCCTCTTGAAGGAATAACATAATTAATTTTTGTATTTAAATCATCAGAATTCATATCGATTAATTCGGCGTCTCTACTTCCTAAAGAAGTCATAATATCGCCAACATAATCGTTTGGAACTTCAACACTTAAATCTTCGTAAGGTTCTTGTTTAACTCCATCAATTTCTTTAATGATGACTTGAGGCCTAGAAACTTCAATTTCGAAACCTTCCCTTCTCATATTTTCAATTAAAATGCCTAAATGAAGTTCTCCACGACCAGAAACAATCCAGTTTTCAGCATTTGGAACTCTCTTTACTTTAAGAGAAACGTCTCTTTGAGCTTCTTTTAATAATCTTTCTTCGATTTGTCTCCCGGTTAAAAGCTTTCCATCTCTTCCTGAAAGAGGAGAAGTGTTTGTACCAAAAGTCATTTGGAGAGTTGGTTCATCAATGTGGAGTGGTTCAAGTGGTTCAACACCATTAACATCACAAATTGTTTCTCCAATATTTATATCTGGTAATCCTGCAAAGGCAACGATTTCACCAGCGGAAGCTTGATATATATCTTGTTTTTTAAGTCCATAATATCCGATAAGTTTGAGGATTTTGAAGTTTTTAATTGTTCCATCAAGTCTAGCACAACTTACAGTTTCTCCAACCTTGATAGTACCTCTTTGAATACGACCAATTCCCATTCTGCCGACATAATCGTTATAATCTAAAAGTGCTGCTTGAAGTTGTAAAGGACCTTCTAAAGTTACTTTTGGTTCTGGAATTTCTGAAATGATTAAGTCAAAAATAGGATCCATTCCAGGTTTTTGCGATTCTAAATCAGGAGTTGATGAAGAAGTGCCGTTTAAAGCAGAAGCATAAGCAACTTTAAAATCTAAGAATTCATCAGGAGCACCAAGTTCAATAAATAAATTTAAAACTTCATCGACAGCTTTTTCTGAATTTGCATTTGGTCTATCGATTTTATTAATAACAACAACAGGTTTAACTCCGGCTTCAATAGCTTTTTTAAGAACAAAACGAGTTTGTGGCATCGTTCCTTCAAAAGCATCAACAAGAAGTAAACAGCCATCAACCATGTGCATAATTCTTTCGACTTCACCGCCGAAATCAGCATGCCCTGGAGTGTCTAAAATGTTGATTTTATAATCTTTATATTGAATACTTGTAGTTTTAGCAAGGATTGTAATACCTCTTTCTCTTTCGATGTCGTTACTATCCATTGCACGATCTTCAAGTTTTTCGTTTTCTCTAAATGTTCCACTACATTTTAAAAGTTGGTTAACTAAAGTAGTTTTGCCGTGGTCAACGTGGGCAATAATCGCTACATTTCTCATTTTCATAGTTAAGACCTCCTTAAAAAATTACGTTTAATACCTTATCACAATTAACAAGCAAATTAAATAAAAATATACATTAATGTATATTTGCTTTGAAATATTTTCAAAATTTTAAGTTCATTAAACTTTTAAATAATCACTTTAATGTTTATAATCTTTACTATGGCAGTAAATGAAATTAAAGTTAACGGAGCAAAAGTAAATAACTTAAAAGATATCACAGTTTCGATTCCTAAAGAGAAACTTGTTGTTTTTACAGGTGTATCTGGTTCAGGAAAATCGACATTGGCATTTGATACTATTTTTGCTGAAGGTCAAAGAAGATATGTTGAAAGCTTGTCTAGTTATGCTAGACAATTTTTAGGTAGTTTTGAAAAACCTGATGTTGAGTCGATTGTTGGACTTTCTCCTGCAATTGCAATTGATCAAAAAAGCGTGTCACATAACCCAAGATCAACTGTTGGAACTGTTACTGAAATTTATGATTATTTAAGGTTGCTTTTTGCACGTGTTGGTGTGCCATATTGTCCAAATCATAATATTCCTATTGAAGCGGTTTCTATTCAAAAAATCACTGATTTTGTACTAAAAAACCCTCTAAACTCAAAGATTCAAATTCTTTCTCCAATTGTTAGAGGTGAAAAAGGAACATATAAAGACACCATCGAAAAGATAAGAAAGGCTGGTTTTACTAGACTTAGAATTGATGGTGAAATGATGATGATTGAAGATGTTCAACCATTAGATAAAAATAAAAGACATAATATCGATATAGTAATCGACAGAATCGCTTTAAAAGAAGATAGTAGATCAAGAGTTTTTGAAGCTGTTGAAATGGCTTCAGAATGGGCTAATGGATTTGTTTTAATTGTCGTTGGTGATAATGAAACTTTATATAGCGAACATAATTCTTGTCCTATTTGTGGATTTACTGTTCCAAAACTAGAACCAAGATTATTTTCATTTAATTCACCACAAGGATATTGTCCAAATTGTGAAGGATTAGGTATTACTCAAGAAGTTGATATCAATCTTTTAGTTCCTGATCAAAATTTATCAATAAATGATGGTGCTATTACTTTTTATAAAAATATAGTTGGAACAAAAAATCTAGATTGGCAACAATTCCAAGCTTTAATGGATTATTACCATATCGATGGAAATAAACCATTCAAAGATTTAACCGAAAAAGAAAAAGATATTGTTTTAAATGGCTCAAAAGATCCACTTAACATTACTCTTAAATCAACAAGTGGCAACGTGAATAAAAGATCTGGATATATTGAAGGTGCAAAGACTCGTATTGAAAGACTTTATAGAGAAACCTCAAGTGAATGGACTCGTGAATGGTATGCATCATTCATGAAAGATAAAGAGTGCTCAAAATGTCACGGTGCTAGACTTAATGAACAAGTTTTAAGTGTAAAAGTTGATGGGTTAAATATATATGAAGTCACATGTTTAAGTTTAGAAAATTTATATAAATTTATCGATGGTTTACGTCAAAAATTAACTCCATATCAACTCACTGTTGCTTCTATGATAATTAACGAAATTAAAAATAGAACACAATTTTTAATCGATGTTGGTCTTGAATATTTAAATCTTGCTCGTATGTCAATGACGCTTTCTGGAGGCGAATCTCAACGTATTAGACTTGCTACACAAATTGGTTCAAAACTCTCTGGTGTTTTATATGTTTTAGATGAACCATCAATTGGTTTACATCAAAGAGATTCAGAAAAATTAATTGCTTCTTTAAAAGAAATGAGAGATTTAGGAAATACTTTAATTGTTGTTGAACATGATGAAGAAACAATTAGAAGTGCCGATTATATCGTTGATATTGGTCCAGGAGCAGGAGTTCATGGTGGTGAAGTTGTCGCTGCTGGAACTTTAGAAGATATTGAAAATAATAAAAATTCTTTAACTGGTGATTATTTATCTGGAAGAAAATTTATTGCAGTTCCTTATCAAAGAAGAAAAGGAAATGGAAAATTTATAACGATAACTGGCTGTAAAGTTAATAATTTAAAAAATGTTACAGCAAAGATTCCACTTGGAACATTTACTTGTGTAACTGGAGTTTCTGGTTCAGGTAAATCAAGTTTAATTAATGATACTTTATATAATGCCATTTTAGAAAAGACGGAAGGAAAATATCTTGAAGTAGGAGAATATTCTGAACTTGAAGGCTTAGAAAATATTGATAAAGTCATTAATGTTTCTCAAGAACCAATTGGACGTACTCCAAGATCAAATCCTGCTACATATGTAAAAGCATTCGATGATATTCGTGAAATTTTCTCTCAAACAATTGAGGCAAAATCAAGAGGATATGATAAAGGAAGATTCTCATTTAATGTTAGTGGTGGAAGATGTGAGCACTGTTGGGGAGCTGGCGTTACTCGTATTCCAATGAATTTTTTACCTGATGTTTATGTCACTTGTGATGAATGTAATGGTAAAAGATATAATGAAGAAACTTTAATGTGTACATATAAAGGAAAAAATATTCATGATGTTTTAGATATGACAATTGAAGATGCTTATGAATTCTTTAAAGATCACATTAAACTTGCTCGTAAACTTAAAACTCTTGTTGATGTTGGTTTAGGCTACATAAAAGTAGGTCAACCTGCAACAACTTTATCAGGAGGAGAAGCTCAAAGAGTTAAACTTGCTTATTATTTAGAAAAAAGAGCAACAGGAAAAACTTTGTTCATTTTAGATGAACCAACAACAGGTTTACATACTGATGATGTAAAGCGTCTTATTGAAGTTTTGCAACGAATTGCTGATAATGGAGATACAATAGTTGTTATTGAACACAATTTAGATATAATCAAAATTGCAGATTATATTATTGATCTTGGACCTGAAGGTGGAGATAAAGGCGGAAATATTATTGCCACTGGTACACCTGAAGAAGTCGCTCAAAGTAAAGTTAGTTACACTGGAAAATACTTAAAGAGAGTTCTTGAAGAAGACAAGGCGCGAAAGGAGAAATTCTTAAATGAATGAAGTCTTTTATTACATCGCGATGGTTTTATTTTTAGCGGGTGCAATACTCTATTATTTAGCTGTTAAAAATGCTTATAAAAATAAAAATTCTTTAGATGAAAAAACTTTACTTTTTAAAAAATCTTTGAGTTTTGCAGGGTTTTTCGCTTTAATTCTTGTTTCTTTAATAATTTTTACAGTTGTTTTTTATACTTCTGAATCAACAATTAATTATTTAGAAACAGCTTCAATTGAACTAAATCCTGGAAGATTATTTATGTCTTATTTCTTCCTTATTTTATTTGTTGTTTTTGTTTTTGCATTCCTTACTTCCTTTATTTATATATTCTATTTCAAGCAAGTAACAAGCGATAAAACAAAAAAGATTTTGAAGTGGATAATGTATGGATCAATTCCTTTAATGGCTGTTTCTTTTATTTTAATGTCAGAAGGGAATGCGCCATATTTACAATACCCACTTTGTAATTCTTTATATATTGGAATTCATGGAATTAAATTTATAAATAGTTATACAAAACCTGCTCCTTTTTATACTGATAAAGGGGTTCTAGATGGTGGCATAATTATCGCATTTTATGCTATTTTTATACTTTCTGGAGCATTACTTGTTTTAGGTATTTGTGATCATTTTGTTTATAAATTTTATGGAAAACATGGATTATTAACCACTTGTTTTTATATCGCTTTCCCTATGGGAATAATTGGTGCACGTTTATGGTATGTCTTATTAGATATAAGTAAAAACGGAGAAATGTCTTCTTATGTATTGGAGTGGACAAATATTTTTAGAATTCAAGATGGTGGACTAGGTATTATGGGTGGAGCAATTTTAGGAATTATTGCTGGAGTTACTGTAATGCTAACTTTAAAATATTGGAAAAAAGACCCAGTTTATCGTCACATGAGTTATTTAAGAATTGTTGATATTTGTGTCCCAGCTATTTTAATTGCTCAAGGAATCGGAAGAACTGGAAATTTCTTTAATTGCGAAGTTCATGGTGCAGAAATTCCTTATGAAGCGCTTAATTTCTTACCTACATTTATTCAAAATAATTATCAATTCTCTTACGCATATCAAGCAGATCCAGGAAAAGTTTATTTACCTTTAGCTCTAATTGAATCTATTACGAATTTAATCGGTTATTTTGTTATTTATTTTGGATTTGTTAGAGGATTTAAAAAATATCATGCTCCAGGAGCTGGAGTAGGAATGTATCTAATTTGGTACGGATTAACTCGTGTATTACTTGAACCACTTAGAGCTGGCACATTTGAATATAATATGAGTTATTATTCAGCTTATGGAATGGTTGGTTTAGGTGTTTTGATTTGTATTTTCTTTGTTGTTTGGAGAATTCTTGTTGTTAAAAAATTATGGTTTTATAAAACAAGAGAATATATTGATTCAATTATAATTGATGATTCAATTTCTAAAGAAAAGATGATTAGAAACGCAATTATTTTAGCTGTTTCACTTATAATAATTGTTGTAGGAATAAGTGTTTTAATGAATATATGGTAAAGCTTTTGATTTTTGATATGGATGGAACTCTTATCGATACTGATAAGGTGCTATTTGAAACACGGAAAGAACTTTTCCTCCTTTATAAACCAAAAGATTTTGCTATTGATGAAGAAGTGATTAGAACTTATAGTGGACCTCCAATTCAAGAATCTATTGCTAATGCTTTCCCTGAAAAAGATCCAAATTTTATATTAAAAGAATATAGAGCTCGTACAGAAAAATATTACGATTATTATCTTAAACTTTACCCAGGAGAAAAAGAGATTTTAAAGAAACTTCATAGTGAAGGTTATATTTTAACTATCGCTACTCAAAAGAATAAAAAGATGGCATTAAAGTCTTTAGAGATGAAAGGAATTTGTGATTATTTTTCTCTTATTTTAACTAGCAATGATGGTTTTAAAACCAAACCATCTCCAGATATGATTAATTATATTTTAGCTAACTTTAATTGTAAGCCTGAAGAAGCGATTATGATTGGTGATACAGCTTATGATTATTTAGCTGCAAAAAACGCTAATGTTAAATCAATTCTTTTTAAAGGTAGTAAAAGAACTTATTCAGAAGAGGTAAATCCTGAAGGTATTTTTGAAACATATGATGAGATTTATCGTTTTTTGAAACAATTATGATAAAAATTTGAATTTTAAGTAAATTTTTCGGAAGAAATAACTTGTTGCTCCCTTTGTATTAGTGAAGGGAGTTTTTTATGCTCAAAATTGAAAACATTACAAAGTCATTTAAAATATCAAAAGATCGTTCTATGTTAGCTTTAAATAATATTAGCTACAATTTTCCATCATCTGGATTATTTTATATTATTGGAAAAAGTGGAAGTGGTAAGTCTACGCTTTTAAATATTATTTCAGGTTTAATGGAGCCAACTTCAGGAAAAATTGAATTTGAAGGAAAAGACATTACAAAACTAAGTGCAAAAGAAAGAGAACAATTTTTAAAAAATGATATCTCAATCATTTTCCAAAAATATAACCTAATAGAAGATATGAGTGTTAAGGAAAATCTTGATGTTGCTTTATCTATTAAGCAAATCGATGATAAAGAAAAATGCGATAATCTTCTAGAAAAATATGGATTAAAGAATAAAAAAGATCAGATTGTTTCTACACTTAGTGGAGGAGAAAAACAACGCTTGGCTTTAATAAGAGCCTTATTAGGAAGTCCAAAAGTTTTGCTTTGTGATGAGCCAACAGGTGCACTTGATAAAGATAATAGTGATGAACTAATCGATGATTTAATTTCTCTTTCTAAAGAGATGCTCGTTATAGTTGTTACTCACAATATGCGATATATAAAGAAATATAAGACAGGATTTATAAAGCTTGATAATGGAAATCTTGTAGGGAAACGGGTACCTAGAAAAGAAAATAAAGAAGTCGAAAGAAAACCAATTAAAAAGAAGAAAAACGATAAATTCATTTTTGAAATGGCACGCAAAAATATGAATAAAAATAAAAAAAGAAATCTAATTAGTACGATTTCTGCAGCGTTTTCGTTTGTTTTGCTACTTTTATCAACTTTTTTCAATTTATCAATTTCATCATCAAAGGCAACTTTAATTGATACTTATGTTAATAAGTCGTCTTTTAAAGTGAGTGAAGTAAGTTATGAAGAAATTGAAGATTCACCATTAAGTTTAATTAAAAACAAGAGGCCTCAATATAATGATGTTTATAACCTTATTGATGGAAAATCATTTTTAATAAATTATTCATATGATTATTTTTTTAGTGGAGATGTTCAGCTTATAAATTCATCTTTAAGCTTCAAAGATTTTAAGTGCAAACCAATTTTTGATAAAGAATTAAAAGAAGATGAAGTAATAATCAACAATGTTTTTTATGATAAGTTTTTTGACGAGCAAAAAATTTCGCCTCTTGATATAACTGTGTCACTAAAGCTGAAAAAGGATTTAACTTATTTTAGTGAATTTTCAAATAAGACGATTGTTGACACATTTGATAAAGAAATTAATGTTAATATAACAAAAGTTCAAGAAGAATTTTCGTATATGAATGAACCAACTCTTTATTATTCAAGTTCATATATTGAAAGGATTTTAAAAGAAACTGATGCGATTAATTCAAGTGAAGACAGGGGAGAGTTTACTAGTTTTTATAATCTTTTAGAAGAATGTAAAGAGACTGATGAGCTAAGCGATTTTTCTTATTATATTTTTGCACTTGATGAAAATAGCAAAAATTATGCTTATGGATTAATTGAAAAATTAGGCGAAGAAGACAAAATTCATTTAGAAAACTTTGGTTATACGATGACTAGTTCATTTATAACATTATCAAAATCAATTTTTACGGTCTTAAATATTTTAATTTTTGTCGCACTTGTAGTTTCCTTGTTTATATGTGGATTTTTAGCATATTCATCATCAATTTTGCACAGGAAAGAATCGGCGATTTTGTCTTCACTAGGAGCTTCTAAAAATAGCATTTTCCAAATTTATGTATTTGAACAAACTGCGTATTCTTCTTTAGGAATTTTCTTAGGAATTTTGTTTTCTTTATTAAGTATTTCAATTATCAATTTAACATTAAGCAAATTTTTTATTACAAGTTCATTTATAAAAGCTGATCCACTAACAATCTTATTATTTAGCTTAATGATGCTACTTTTTGACTTAATTGTAGCTTATATTCCTTTAAGGATTATTAAGACTAGAAAGATTTACGAGGAATTAAAAGAAGAATGATATTAGAAGTTAATAATCTAACAAAAAGTTTTAATGATCAAATATTGTTTGAAGATTTTTCATATACCTTTAAAGAGAACTCTTTATATGTGATTTTAGGTGAAAGTGGAAGTGGTAAATCAACTCTATTAAATATTTTAAGTTTGATCGATGGTGAATATTCTGGATCTTTTAAAATAGATGGACTACCTGTAAATGAAATGAAAGATAATCAACTTGAAAGTATCCGAGCTTTAAATTTTGGTTATGTTTTTCAAAATTTTAATTTATTTGAAGATGATACTGTTAAAAACAATATTAGAATATTTTTTGATGGAGTTGTAGATATTGATGAAGATGCAAAGTCGATAATAATTGATGAAACCTTAAAGAAATTAGGTATTTATGAACTATCAAATTTTTATGTTAGAGATTTAAGTGGCGGGGAAAAACAGAGGGTTGCAATAGCTAGAGCAATCATTAATTCACCGAAAGTCGTATTTTGTGATGAGCCAACTGGATCTTTAGATACTTTAAACACTGAAAATATATTTAATATTTTAAAAAGCATTTCTAATGATACTATTGTTATTTGTGTTACACACGATGAAGAAAACGCTTATAAATATGCAGATAATATTTTGAAATTTGAAAACAATAAAATTACATCAACTAAAAACGAAACTAAAAACAAAGAAGAGTTTTTATTAGCGCGTGTAGAAAAGAAAAAGCCAAACGCTATTTTGAAGATGAAATATCTTTTTAAACATATTTTAAGTAAGATAAAAATTCATAAAATTAGGAACCTAATTAGAAGTGCTCTTGTCATTATTTCTTTTGTCGTGACAGGAATTTCTTTAAGTTTAACTTCAGGAGTTCATGATTCTTTGATGAACTCTTTTGGTTCAGTAATTGATTCAAAAACTCTCATTTTAAATAAAAAAGCCTGCAAAAATACAATATTAGATTATTATTCAACTTCAAAATCTGATATTGTTGCTTTATCAAAAGTTTATTCTGATTATATAGATTATTATGGATGCAATTACCTTGTTGATTTTGAAAACAATTTTTGTGATGGCAACGATTTATATTTAAACGTAAAGGGCTACCTTAAAAAATTTAGTGGTTTTAATATTAGGATGTTTAATGAATTTATTTATGAACCTAATTTAAACAATTTAGAAACTTACCCAGAAATAACAGGTCCATTAAATAATGATGAAATTGTTTTATCGATTTCTTATGAACAGATGAAAGAATTATGTTTGAGTTTTCAAATATTAAGAAACTTTGAAACTTTAGGCGAATATTTAGAAAACAATAATGTATACCTAACTTTGCAATTAAAAAATAAAAGTTGGGGATATTCTGATGAACAAATCTTTAGATTAAAAGGGGTAATTTTTAATCGATTAAATAGGGTTTTCCACACTAACAATTTATTTAATGAAGTACTTTTTGAAAATAACATGAGGATGCCAGTTTCATATTCTCCTTTAAGAGTAGAAGCTTACCCTTGGGTGATGAAAAAAGTTTATTATATTCATACAAGACAATTTCAAAATGAATTTTTAGATTCAATATTATACGACAATAATCGGGATAATTTATTGTTTGATAGCGAAACACATGTCTATTCTCCACTTAACTGTTCCTATGATACAAAAGTTACTAATAGAGTTTATGTCTATAGCGTTATTAAAGACACAATTGAAATCGATATGATTGAGCATATGAAAGAGTTAGGTATTGATTTTGAAGGCTACTATTTTTCTTCTCAAAGTGGATATTACAATAATGGAACATCACTTTTTTCTGGCTTTGCAAAGAGAATCTTCTTTTCTAGTGACTTAAATAAAAATGAACAAATAATTGACGCTTATTCAAAAATTGAAGAAAAAGATCTCGATAAAATAAGTATGCCTAAAGGAGTGGTTGATGGTTATGCTTTAAAAGCCAATTCAAGTAATGTAAGACTTAAAGTATTTAAAGGAGAAGAGAAACTTAGAGCTAACGAAATTGTTATTAGTAAAGGGTTTAAAAAAATATTAGATGAAGAAGAAATAATAGAGAAAGATTTATATACAACTTTAATGAAAAGTTCGACTTATTATAATGGTAAAATCACCAACAATTTTGAAACAATAAAGCTTAAAGTTAAAGGTGTTATCGAGACCGATGAAAGTGTTTCAATCTATCAAAAACCTGAATTTTCTTTATCGCTTTTCCGTGACTTTTTTAAAGTCTCGGGTTTTAATTTAGTTCCTACATCAATCATTTTCGAAACAAAAACCTCGCTAAATAAGGACGAAATTGATAAATTGAACAAATATTTTTCGGATTATGAGCTATCAAATCCACTTTATGTTATAGAAGAATCAATAAATGATTCGACAAAATTTTTAAAGATCTTACTTTTAATTTTTAGTGGCTTAAGCATTATTTCATCGCTTATTTTGCTATTCATTATTTCAATAATTTCAGCAATTGAACAAAGGAAAGAAATTTCAATTTATAAAGTTTTAGGATTTTCTAATTTTGAAGTTCTCAAGATGTTTTTACTTGAAAACGGATTAACCACTGGAGTTTCGTTTTTAATAAGTATAGTTAGCCTTTTATTTGTATCAATTATTGGTCAAGGTTTATTTAAAACTGCTTTAGGAATTGAAAATCTGGTTATATTTTCTCCACTTGCTTTAATTTTCAACCTTTTACTAGCAATAATTTTAACTTTAGCCTCATCAATTGGCGCATATAAAGAAATTAAAAATGTTAATATAGTGAAGGAGATTCATTAAAAATACTTTTTAATGATTTTTCCATTTGTTTATTCTATAATTATCAAGATTTGAGGAAAGAATATTATGGGATTAAAAGCAGGAATTGTTGGTTTACCAAATGTAGGAAAGTCGACATTATTTAACGCAATTACTAACAGTACAGTTGAAGCAGCAAATTACCCTTTTGCAACAATCGCTCCAAATGTTGGAACTGTTTTAGTGCCAGATGAAAGAGTAGATAATTTATCAAAATTATTTAATCCAAAGAAAACAATTTATACAACTTTCGAGTTTTATGATATTGCTGGTCTTGTTAAAGGTGCAAGTAAAGGTGAAGGTTTAGGAAACCAATTTCTATCACATATTCGTGAAACTGATGCAATAATCGAAGTTGTTAGATGCTTTGAAGATAGTGAAATTATTCACGTTGAAAATACAGTCGACCCAATAAGAGATATTGAAATTATTAATCTTGAACTTGTTATGGCTGATTTAGACACATGTTCTAATAGACTTGGAAAAATTGAAAACAAAGCAAGAATTTCTAAAGATAAAGAAGCCCTTGCAGAAGTTAATCTTTTAGTCAAATTCAAAGAAAAACTTCAAAAAGGCGAGGCCTTAAGAGGCATCACACTAAATGAAGATGAGCAAAAGATTGTTAAAAATTTCAATTTCTTAACTTTGAAACCAATAATTTACGTTGCTAATGTTAGTGATGCTGAACTTGCTGATATTGAAAATTGCGAAAACTTTAAACTTGTTCGTGAATATGCAGCAAAGGAAAATTCACAATGTATTCCAATCTGTTGCCAAGTTGAAGCAGAATTATCGACATATTCAAAAGAAGAAAAGAAAGATTTCTTAGAAAGTTTAGGTGTTGAACAAAGTGGTTTGGATCTTTTAGTTACAAGCGCTTATAAATTATTAAATCTTTCAACATTCTTTACTGTTGGTGCAGATGAAGTTAGAGCTTGGACGTTTAAAAACGGCATGTTAGCTCCAGATTGTGCCGGAATAATTCATACAGATTTTAAAAAAGGCTTCATCAAAGCTGAAGTTTATACTTACAACGACATTATGACTTATAAAACTGAACAAGCTTTAAAAGAAGCTGGAAAGGTAAGAATCGAAGGCAAAGAATATGTTGCAAAAGATGGTGACATTTTCTTCTTCAGATTCAATGTTTAATATGAAAATTGGTTTTAGTAAAGATATTCATGTTACAAAAGCTGGTGTTCCTTTAATTCTTTGTGGAGTTAATATTCCTTCTGAATTTGGGCTTGAATCACATAGTGATGGAGATTGCGCAACTCATGCAATCGTTGAAGCTATTTTTGGAGCTTTAAATATTGGTGATTTAGGAAGTCATTATCCTCCAAGCGATCCAAAATATGAGAACGTTTCTAGTTTAATATTTTTAGATGATACTCGTAGAATTTTAGATGAAATGAAATATGAAATCGGAAATATTGATTTATTCATATCTTGTGAAAAACCAAAACTTAAAAAATTCATTCCTGAAATGAAAAGTCTGGTAGCGTCTCATTTAAAAATTAGTGAAGAAAAAATATCAATAAAAGCAGGAACAAATGAAGGCGTTGATGCCGTTGGAAGAGGCGAAGCAATCGAAGCTTATTGCGTTTGTCTTATCGAAAAAATTTAAAAAAATAGGACATAGTTATTTTGACTATTAAACCTATACAAAAAAGTAGTAATTTAGAACTTAATTATTTATAATTAACGCGAGGTGAATTTATGGAAAATTATAAGAATGAATCAATGGTTGATGTCGCATTTAGTGTTTTAACAGATGCAGGTTCAACAGTTAAATTTAAAGATTTATATAATTCTGTTTGTGAAAAATTAGAATTATCAGAAGAAGAAAGAGCAGACAGAATCTCAAACTTCTATACAAATTTGTCATTAGATGGAAGATTTGTCACACTTGGTGAAAACGAGTGGGATTTAAGATCGCGTCAAAAATATGAAAAAGTCCACATTGATATGAATGATGTTTATTCAGATATTGATAACGAAACAACTGGAAATATGGACTTAGAAGAATACTCAGATGAAGAACGTGAATCTGAAGGTATTGAAGTCGACGAAGAAGAAGCTGATGATTCAATTGATTACGATAAATCAAGAGAAGATTTATAATATAAAATAGAAAAGAGGGAGTATTTATGGCATTAGTTAGTGCAACAGAAATGATTAAGAAAGCACACGAAGGACATTATGCAATATGTGCTTTTAACATCAACAATTTAGAATGGACAAAATCAATTTTAACCGCTTGTGAAAAAGCAAAAGCACCAGTTATTTTGGAAGTTAGTGAAGGCGCAAATAAATATATGTGCGGTTTCAAGACTGTTGCTAATATGGTTAAAAACATCGTTGAATTCTTAGGAATTACAGTTCCTGTTGCTTTACACCTTGATCATGGTACTTATGAAGGCGCTAAAGCTGCTATTGAAGCAGGCTATACTTCAGTTATGTTTGATGGATCACATTATCCATTTGAAGAAAATCTTCAAAAATCAAAAGAAATTATTGCTCTTGCTCATTCAAAAGGTATTTCAGTTGAATGTGAAGTCGGTGGAATCGGTGGTTCAGAAGATGGTGTCACCAGTGCTGGTGAACAAGCTGATCCAAATGAATGCAAAATTATTGCTGAATTAGGTGTCGATTTCTTAGCTGCTGGTATTGGAAATATTCATGGTATTTATCCAGCAAATTGGAAAGGTTTAAACCTTGATTTATTAAAAACAATTCAAGAAGCAACAAATGGAAAACCATTAGTTTTACATGGTGGTACAGGCATTCCTTATGATATGGTTAGAAGCGCAATCGAAAGAGGAGTTTCTAAGGTTAATATCAATACAGATTTACAATTAGTATTTGCTGCTGCTGAAAGAGAATACTTTGAAGCAGGAAAAGATTTAGATAAAGCAGGTAAAGGTTTTGATCCAAGAAAAGTTTTAAAACCAGGTTGCCAAGCAATTGAAGCAAAAGTAGAAGAATTACTTAAAGCATTCGGTTCCTACGGGAAAGCTGCTTAAAGAAATAGCCATCATAAGATGGCTTTTTCAATATGAGGTAAAATTATGTTTCAACGTGAATTAGAAGAAATGTTAAAGGTTGCTGTCGAAGCTTCTGAAAATATAATGAAGTATTATCAAAATGGTTTTCATACTGAAATTAAAGAAGATAATAGTCCTGTAACTGAAGCGGATAAAACAACAGATACATTAATAAAAGAAAGATTACATCGTTTATTTCCTACTTATTCATTTTTAACAGAAGAAAGTAATGATGATTTAAGAAGACTTCAAAACGATTATGTTTTTATTGTTGATCCTGTTGATGGAACCAAAGATTTTATTGCAAAAGATGGTGAATTCACTTGTAACATTGCTTTAGCTTATAAACATGAAGTAGTTGTAGGAGTTGTTGCTGCTCCAGCTTTAGGAATTTATTATTATGCTTCAAAAGGTCATGGAGCATATAAAGGAAAAATAGGTGAAAAAGGCGAATTAATTCATGTTAATGATAAAATTGATAACCTCACTGCATTAATTTCTGTTTTCCATTTTAAAGATAATGAACGTCAACTTTTAGAGCGTCACGCAAATAGAATTATTAGAATTGAAAGAAGAGGTTCAAGTTTAAAAGCATGTGCAATTGCTGAAGGTAGCGCAGAAATCTCATATAGATTGAATGAAGGTACTAAAGAGTGGGATACTGCAGCTTTTCAAATTATTGTAGAAGAAGCAGGCGGTTATGTTTTAAATTTAGCAACTAGAAAACCACTCACTTATAATAGAACTGATGTTTATAATAGAGAAGGCTATATTATTGTTAATAATTTAGAAAATATTTTACTTTAAATATTGTGTTATTAAATACGTCTAAAAAAAGAAACAGCATCTAGATAAAACTGTTTCTTTTTATTTACTTGCATTTAAATTTTTTAGTTGTTCGTGAATGAATTTTTTATCAGCAGCATTTCTAACTGCAACAATTCCTGGGACCTCTTCCATTAAGATGACCTCAATTCCTCCTTGAATATCTTGATCGATGAGAGCACAACCTTCACAAGCACCTAAAACATTTAAATATACTACACCATCTTCGAAAGAATCGAAGGTGACATCGCCACCATCTCTTTGTAAGAATGGACGTATTTTTTCTAGTGTCAATTCAATTAATTTAATAGTCTCTTCGTTTTCCATAACAAGAATTATATACCTAACTAATTTACAAATAAAACAAAATACAAATAAAAATGAATTCTCGAAGGAATTCATTTATTTATATACAAAGATTTATTAGATTGCCCGAGCACTATTTAAATAATTAATACGATTTGTGTACCAAGTTTTAAATGTGTTACAAGCTTCGATCCATTTTGTTTCCCATTGAGCTTGAGTGCTTCTATCGCTTTCTGGCCGTGGCCATTTTACGAAGTTTCTTCCAAGTGCATAACGATTTGCAGCATAGAAATCATTTGTAAATAAACTATTAGCATATTCTTGGATTTTTGGAGAAAGAACTTTCCAACGTTGTTTAACTTTTGTTAAGTATTCAGAAACTTTATAAGCTTCAGTGAAAATGGCATATTTATTTTTAACATTTCCAGCAATATAAATATCTTGGCCATTATCAGTGCCGTTATATTTACCAACACTATCACTTGAATGTGGACCAGCCCAATCAAAATCCCATGGAGGTCCAAAATAGAATTTTCCACCAGGCTTTTTATAAAGATATAAAGAACTATGACCAACATCAGAGTTTTTATAAAATTCTTCTAAAATATACATGTCAACAAGAGAATCTATATCAACAAGCTCACTAAAGGTTGAATAATTTTTAGTTGTATTACAAATCGAAGTATAAACTTCTTGTAATTTATTTTTGATATAGGCGACTTGAGTCTTAAATTGAGCTTGTGTTATTTGACCCTCGGTCTCATAATCTTCAGGACTTGGAGAATGAACAGTGTAATTGTTAGTAGTGGTTGAAGTGCTTCCAGGTCTTCCGCCGCTACCGCTTGAAGTTGTAGTATAAGTAACACCAAAATAGTCGACATCTTTTCTTGTTTGAGTTGCTAAAGCATCAAGTTCAACAAGATATCCGGTGTCTTCAACGCCATATTGACTATCAATATTAACTCTTCCTTTAGCTACACGAAGATGTTCTGTAAAATCATAAACACCATAATATGCTCCATTAATGTAAACATCAGTCCAAACAGTATATGGAGAATATTCGATATTATCAAAAATTGTTCGACCCATTGTGTAAGCAGTGTAGTTGATGAGCATTGTATTATCTGGGAAGTTTTGGCAAGGAACAATTACCCAATGTTTATTTGCGGTTCTTCCAAATAAATCTGCTTTTTTATCAAGTTTAATTTTGTAACCTTTTTTAGGCTTGTTCCAAGATCCGTTTCCACGACCCTTGAAATTTGAAACAGCATCACTAATTAAAGCAGTTCCGTTTTGATCATAGATTGTTATTGAACTTGAAACAGGAGTGTCTTTTCCGACATTTGAAATATTAACAAGTTTACCATCGCTTCCATAAAGTTCAATCAAAACAGTAGCAAGATTGGTTTTTTCAACCCATTTTGCTGTTAAAGTAATGTTAGAAGTGATAGGAGTTGTGAAATTGAAATAATTATTGTTTAAAGTCCAACAACGGAATACTTGCCCGCTTTTATTTCCAACTTGAATTGGTGAAACATATTCATTTGGTGCAACTCTAACGTTTTGAGAAGTAGAAGAGTCCCCAGTATCAAATCTTACTGTATAAAAATTAGATGAATTAGTTTCCCATTTTGCTACAAGAGTTATATCTGTTTCTGGAAAAACTGAAAATTGATATTGAACACCATTAAGTAACCAACAAACAAAAGTTCTTTCTATCGCTTGTGGTGGATTTGGAATTGGAACAGGATCGCCAACTTTTCCAGAAATTGGAGCAACACTTACTCCGCTAACACCGGTATCAAAAGAAATGGTGACTGTTTTTGCTTCACCTGGGTTATTATCTCCGCCTGGATTTGAATTACCACCAGGATTTGAACCATTTTCTCCAGAATTATTGTTTTCGCCTGTTGGAGAGCATGATGCAAAAGCACCTAGTGGAAGCACAAGTGCAAAGCAAAGAATAAAACGATTTCTAAGTTTCTTTTGAATTTTCATGATTTTATAGTGACTATTGAAAAATAAAAATATTATGTTTTGATAATATTAATATTTATCAAAATATTCAAATTATTTTTATATTGTGACAAAAATTAGTAAGAATATGCTAATCAATTAGAAATAAAATGCAAAATAAAAACCCCTTCTTTAGAACTTATTAAGTCTAATATAAGGGGAAATTTCAACTCTAATGGTGCCCGGGACCGGAATCGAACCGGTACGGTATTGCTACCACAGGATTTTAAGTCCTGCGCGTCTACCTATTCCGCCACCTGGGCCACTGGTTGGTGATCCACTGGAGATTCGAACTCCAGACCCCTTGATTAAAAGTCAAGTGCTCTACCGACTGAGCTAGTGGATCATTGGCTGGAGTGACTGGACTCGAACCAGTGAGTGACAGAGTCAAAGTCTGTTGCCTTACCGCTTGGCTACACCCCAAAACCTTGTTGGTGGGAGGGGGCAGATTCGAACTGCCGAACCCGAAGGAATTGATTTACAGTCAACCGCGTTTAGCCTCTTCGCTACCCTCCCACTAGTGCTATTTAGATTGGTGGATGTTAGAGGGCTCGAACCTCTGACCTCCGCCGTGTAAAGGCGATGCTCTCCCAGCTGAGCTAAACATCCACGCTTACACGAATCTAAACGTGCTTAAATAATATATCAACAAACCTATCTTTTTGTCAATAAATTATTTAGTGCAATAAAACTTAATATTTAAAGCTTAGTAACCTTTTTTACCAAGCAATTTAAACATGTTTTTCTTATAGATTTCAACGCCTGGTTGGTTGAATGGATTAACTCCTTCAAGATAACCAGCCATAGCGCATGCTCTCATTGAGAAGTAGAGGAATTCTCCAAATTTATATTCATCCAAAGTATCAAGTTCAATAACAATATTTGGAACATTTCCATCATTTGCATGAGCATTAATTGTTCCTTCGCAAGCTTTTCTATTAACGTAAGATAGTTCTTTATCAGCAATATAATTTAGTTCATCTAAATCTTCTTCGTTCCATGGAATCTTAACATCAACTTTTGGTTTATTGAAAAGAAGTACTGTTTCAAAAATAACTTTTTTACCATCTTGGATGTATTGACCAAGTGAGTGCAAATCAGTAGTGAAAGTAGAACTCATAACAAGTAAGCCTTTTTGATCTTTACCATTTGATTCATCAAAAAGTTGCTTATACCATTCTGCTAAAGCTTGAAGGCGAGGTTCATAAGTAATCAAAAGTTCGATATCATAGCCTTTTCCGTAAAGGAAATTTTGTTCACATGCATATTGATAAGCATAATTTTGACTTAATTCTGGAGAATTGAATTTTTCTTCAGCTCTAACAAAACCAGCAATAAATCTATCAATATCAATACCAGCACAAGCAATTGGAAGAAGTCCTACAGGTGTAATAACTGAATATCTTCCACCAATGTTATCAGGTAATTCGAAAGTGTTATAACCTTCTTGAGTTGCCATTTTATATAAAGCACCTTTACCAATTGATGTTACACAAGCAATCGCTTTTGCGGCCTCTCTTTTACCTAATTTAGATTCAAGAATATTTCTTAAAAGTCTAAACGCAACACTTGTTTCAGTAGTAGTACCTGATTTAGAAATACAAACAACACAGAAATTTCTATCTTGTAAATAATCTAAAATTTGTGAGGTATAATTTGGATCAAGTGTTTGTCCAAAATATAAAATTTTAAAAGGATCTTTCGGAAATAAACCATTGACAGCCTCTATAACTGCTCTAGTTCCAAGATAACTTCCGCCGATTCCACAAACAACAAGTGTGTCATAGTTCTCTCTAAAATATTTTGCTTGTTTTTTGATAGAATCGACTAAATTTTGATTAATATGTGATGCATAATGAAGCCAACCGACAAAATTTTTAGGATTTTCCCGTTCGGATTCAAGCAAGGCATTTATTTCTTTTACTCTTTTTTCATAATCTTTTGGATTAAAGTTAAGTTCCTTTTTTACGTTTTCAAAACTAAGTTCAAAGCTCATAATTGTTCTCCCTTTCAATTTCTTCTTCAACCATTTTTGGCAAAGCTTTTTCAAGTTTACTAAAATCAATTTCTTTTAGATAACTTGTCACCTTTTTAGATGGTAGGATTTCTTTATATTCGTTAAGTTCATCAGGTAAATCTTTGATGGAAACTTTTAAGAATTTAGAAGTTTTGTCGATTTCTTTAATTAATACAGTTACTAAATCACCAATTTTAAAGAAATTGGAAATGTTATTAACAAAATTAGTTGAAATTTCACTAATATGTAATAATCCAATGTAGCCACCTTCAAAAGATAAGAAAACACCGTATTTTTTAATACTTGTTACTATACCTTCAGTGATGTCGCCTTCTTTAAAATTAATTGATTTAAACATAAATAACTCTTAAATTTAAAAATCTTATAAATTATAACAATATTTATTTGTAAATTTAATTTCTAAATTTAAAATAATTAAAATTTGCAATATTTTAACAAAAAGAGGAGAAGTAATAAAAATTTGC
>CAMNHN010000002.1 GCA_946539555.1 uncultured Mollicutes bacterium
CTACTTGTAATCGTGTAAAATTTTTAGCACCCTTAAGTCAAATCGTGTAAAAATTTAGCACCTATAAAAAGTAAATTACTTTAATAAGTCATCACCGTATTTATCGATTAACTTTTGTAATTTTCTTTTGTTTTCCGTAATCATTGTGGGAATTGACTCTTCATCTACTTTGTTTATTAAGAAAGCACTTAAATGAGCATGATTAGCAAACATATCTTCTTTGTTATTAATCTCATTATTCAATAGATAGCATAAATATGAATCATCATTTTCTTCAATATGCGGTTTTTTCCACACAAAATAAAACTCATCCATATTATTTTCATATGATACAATGTCTCCACAATCAAAAAGAATTGGAAATAGAATTATTTCATTAAAAGGAATATTTGGTTTATTACTGCCTCTTGGATCATTCTTTAAATAATACTTTATTGCCCTGTTAGAAATATCATTATATTTTCGAATATCCTTTATAGCTACATCAAATAACTGTCTTTCATATTCTGAATTTGACATGTCTCTCAATTGTTTAAAAATCTCCAGTTTAGAGCCTTTCCAAAAATTTATAATTAAAGTGCCCCATTGAAATAAGTTTAATTCTTCTTTATGCTTATTAATATAATCGCATATTTCTTTTGAATAAACGTATTTCAATATTTCTTTATGCATATCTTTTATATTATTCATGTTTATTTTATAACCTTCCAATATCCTGTTTTTCTTGAGCCAATCCTCTCAATTACGGATAATTCTTGCATTCTATTTAAATTGTTTTGAATGGCTGTATGACCAAGACCGGTTTCTAAACTTAGTTCTGCGATTGTAATATTAGGATTATTTCTTATTGCTTTAATGATGGATAATTGTGATTTATTTAATAATTTATTAACCACTTCTTCACCACTTTTATTAACCACTTTTTTCTCAATTTGGTAATCAACCGCATTGATAAAATTAAATGGTATTGTGACTTGAATCCAATTATCAGAAAATTCAAATGCTTTTTCACCATAGTTATTTAATATTGTAGGAACCCCTCTACCAGTTCTTTCACTAATATGTAATTGTAAAAAAATATCCGATAATCTTTTATTCGTTGGCTCACTCTTTCCTTTATAAAAATCTTTCATCGATAGTTTAGGAGATAAAGCGCCATTAGATAATATTTCAATCCTATCAGAGTAAAATGTAAACATTGGGGCATTTTGTTCTTTCCAATTATTATGCACAAATGCATTAATTATTGCTTCTCGATATGACTTTACATCAAATAAATTGACTTCTTTTCTAGTTACAGTTCTATGTCTTTCATCAGCCTGTGGTATATTAAAAGTATCACCATAATCCAAAACTTTATCTAGCGAAAGTAACAAATTCATCATTCCAAATTCTTTTACTGAAAATAAAGGGTCAGATTTAGTTTTTCCAGCAAATATTGCCACTCTAACATTTATATGAGAGTTATCAGACAATAGTTGAGCTAATAAATTAAATTTTCCATCAGTAGTTAATAAGCCAAGATTCTCCTTAAAATTGTCTTTATTAAGTATAATTCCTTTTGTTGAATAATAATTTATTAAAGTATTAAATGTAAGATCTTGATATTGCGAAACAATATTTTCAATGGAATCATCTTTATGATTTAGTGAAGCCCATAGTTCAGCTTCTCTTTCAGGATATCGTAATAAACTTTCAGTGCTAGAACCAATCCTTATATATCTTACTTGTTTATAAGATGTTGGAACATTATTAGCAGAAGGTATAATTAATATAACAATCCTTTTATCTTCGACTACAAACTCATCAAATTTGAAAGAAAGATTTGGATAAAGATTTCTTAATAGGTAATGTTCTAATGGTTCATGATTAACATCCATATTATAATCAAATGATGTGCCTACTATTTCATGTGTTTCATCATTGACGCCCCAAAAGAAATAAGCATAATCTGATCCAATAATTCTAGCAGTATTAGATAACGCTGATATATATTCACCAAGTTTATCTGCATTAAACCAGTTTTCTTTAAATTCGAACCAACTTGCTTCAAAGGTTCTTTTTCTTAAATCATTTAATAATTCAGCATAGTTCATAATCAATCCTCCTAACCACTTTTATTATATCATAATGTGGTTAATAAATCAATGAAATGTGGTTAATAAAGTGGTTAATATTTTCAAATCGTGTAAATTTTTAGCACCCCTACATATAATCGTGTAAAAGTTTTAGCACCCTTGCCTCAAATCGTGTAAATCGTCTTGCAAAGAAAGTCAATTAACAGCCTGTTTTTGAACTGCATAAAATAAAAAAGAGTTTCTAAAAGCTCAAAATATAGGGTTCAACCTGTTCTATATACAAAAAAAGGCCTAATACCAATGGTATTAAGTCTGTTCTACTATAATGGTGCTCCCGACCGGAATCGAACCGGTACGTTATCGCTAACACTAGATTTTGAGTCTAGCGCGTCTACCAATTCCGCCACGGGAGCACTTTCATTATTTTATAAGAAATCAAAAATAAAATCGAGTATTAATAAAAGAAAGAGCAACTTTTGTTGCTCTAGCTTATTTTTGATCTTTCATACATGGGAACAATATGACTTCTCTGATGTTTGCTTGATTTGTAAGAAGCATAATAAATCTATCAATTCCCATACCAATGCCACCTGTTGGAGCCATACCATATTCAAGAGCTTCTAAGAAGTCTTCATCTAACTCATTTGCTTCATCATCACCTAACTCTTTTGCTTTAAGTTGGGCAATAAATCTTTCTTTTTGATCGATTGGATCGTTTAATTCTGAATATGCGTTAGAGAATTCTGTTCCATTAATATATAACTCAAATCTTTCAACAAATCTTGGATCTTTTGATTTTTTAGTTAATGGAGAAATTTCAATTGGATGTCCATGAACAAAAGTTGGTTGAATTAAATCTGCTTCACAGAATTCTTCAAATAGAGCATTTAAAATATAACCATTACTTGTCCAATGTGGTTCAATTTTGATGCCTTTTGATTTCGCAAAAGCAACCGCTTCTTCAAAAGACAAATCTGATTCAAAATCTAAACCTGTTTTTTCTTTAACAAGTTCTGCCATTGAAACCCATTTAAATTCTTGGCCAAGATCAATTTCTAATCCTTGATAATTAATTTTTGTGGTTCCGAGAACTTGTTCTGCGCAATATCTAACTAAGCCTTCATTTAATCTTCTCATTGATTGAAGATCTCCAAAAGCTTCATAAAGTTCGATTGTTGTGAATTCTGGATTGTGTTTTGCATCCATTCCTTCATTTCTAAAGAGTCTTCCGATTTCATAAACTTTTTCTAACCCACCAACGATTAAACGTTTTAAGTTAAGTTCGGTTGCAATTCTTAAATAGAAATCTTTATTTAATGTATTGTGGTGAGTAATAAATGGTTTTGCAGAAGCTCCACCTAAAATTGGTGAAAGAACACTTGTTTCAACTTCAACAAATCCTTGAGAATCACAATAGCGTTGAATTGCTCTAATAATTTGAGGTCTTAAAAGAGCGGTTCTTTTTGATTCTTCGTTCATTATTAAATCAACATATCTATGTCTTGATCTTTCTTCAATGTCAACAAGTCCGTGGAATTTTTCTGGTAATGGTCTTAAAGATTTTGTTAAGAAAGTATATTTTTCTGCCTTGATTGTTAATTCGCCAGTTCTTGTAAACATCAATTTACCATAAACACCGACAATATCACCAATATCAGTAAGTTTTAAAATGTTATAGCTTTCTTCACCAACTGAATCAATAGAAATATAAACTTGGACTTTTCCAAATTTATCTTGTATGTTAAAAAATGATGCTTTCCCCATTTTTCTCATAAACATAACTCTTCCAGCTACGTTAACATATATTGGATTTGCTTCTAAACTTTCGTTGGTTTGACCTTCTGATTTTTCTTTGCAAGTTTTAGATGTATCAGTTCTTTCATATGCTTCACCATATGGATCAACACCTAATTCTCTTAATTTTTGTAACTTTTCTCTTCTAGCAATTTCTTGATCGTTTAATCTTTCTTCCATAACTTCTGCCTCTTTCGTTGTTAAATTATATATAAATTTATAGAGTAATTCAAAAATTACTCTAATTTTTATAATCAAATTCGTTTATTAATTTTTTAATTTCAGAAATTGATGAACAATTCTCTGTAATTTTTTGTTTAAGTTCTCTTATTTTTTGTCCGTTAAACATATTAAAAAACTTTGGTGCTTCACCTTTTAAGATTGGTAAGGCGTGTCTTTCTTCTTTTTCTTCTACAAGAAGATCAATAAATTCAAATAAGAACTTCTTTTGCTTTTCAAAAGTTGTTTCTTCGTATTCCTCACCATTTAATGCAGCATTAATGTTTTTTATTAAAAGCGGGTTTCCTTCTCCACCTCTAGCAACTAACACCGCATCAGCTTTTGTAATCTCAAGCGCTTTAAGTGCATCATGAACAGTAAAAATATTCCCACTTACTGCAAAAGGAATCTTTATAATATTTTTTAAATCTTTAATCTCTTCAAAATGTGGAGTGCCATAATACAATTCTTTTTTTGTTCTTGCGTGAACCATAATAAAGCTTACTCCTGCCTTTTCTAAAGTCTTACAAGTGTCATAAACATTAACTGATTCATAACCTAATCGTATTTTTGCAGAAACTGGTTTTTTTGATTTTTTAACTACTGCAGAAACCATGTCAAAAAGTTCATTTTGATCCAATAACCGTTTAGAACCGCCGTTATTTTTTGTAACTTTAGGAACAGGACATGCTAAATTTAGATCTAAAATATCATAATTAATATTGTTCTCTTCAAGCACATCCATCGCTTTTAAAAGTGTCTCTTTTGTTCCTCCAAAAAGTTGTAAACCAAGTGGGGCATCCTCTCCGTTTGAATAGCACATTTGGAGAGTTCTTTTGTTACCATAATTTAATCCACAATCACTTATCATTTCGGTGTATGTTAAAGCGCAACCAAAAGGTTTCATAAATTTTCTATAAGAAAAAGAAGTTACCCCAGCCATAGGAGCTAGGATAACTCTTCCTTTTATTTCAATGTTCCCGATAAAGAAACTCATTCTTCTTTCTTTTCTTCCTTGTTGTCGACTTCTGGTTCGTTTGTTTTTGCCTCTTCTTTAACTTCTTTCTTTTCAGCTTCTTCAACTTTTGAACCATTTAAAATTGAAGCAGAACTACCTGCTGTTTCTTTTTGCGAAACACTTTCTTCAGGTAATTTTCTGTGTTCAAGGAGATAACCAATTTCTTCTTCAGTAATTGTGTCGTGTTCAAGTAAAGTTTCAGCAATTAAAATAACGTCTTCTTTTCTTTCGTTAATAATTTTTAATGCTAATTCATGAGCAGATTCGATAATTTTCTTAATTTCAATATCGATTTCGTTTTGGACACCAACCGAGAAATTCTTTTGAGATGTATAGTCTCTTCCAAGGAAGACACTTCCAGAATTTTTCTCATATTGAATTGGACCAAGGGAACTCATGCCCCATTCAACGACCATACGTCTAGCAATTTCAGTTGCTCTTTCAATATCGTTGCTTGCGCCTGTAGAAACATCTTTAAAGAATACTTCTTCACTAGCTCTTCCACCAAGTAAACCGCAAATTTCAGCTTCTAATTCACTCTTAGTGATTAAGAATCTGTCGTTTTCTGGTCCCATTAATACGTGACCACCGGTTTGACCTCTTGGAATGATTGTAATTTTTCTAACTTTTTCAGCATGTTCTAATGTTAAACCAATAATTGCGTGACCTGATTCATGGTAAGCAATTTGTTTTCTTTCTTTTTCAATTAAACTCTTATTTGATTTTGCAGGTCCTGCAATTCTTCTATCAATTGCTTCATCAATATCAGCTGTTGAGATTAATTCACGACCACCTCTAACAGCTAAAATTGCGGCTTCATTTAAGATGTTTGAAATATCAGCACCACTAAATCCAACTGTTCTTTTTGCAAGTTGACCAAAATCTATATTTGATTCAAATTGTTTATTTCTTGCGTGGATCTTAAATATAGCTTCTCTTCCTGCTTTATCTGGAAGATTAACTGTAATTTGTCTATCGAAACGACCTGCTCTTAATAAGGCTGGATCAAGAACGTCGGCTCTATTTGTTGCGGCAATAATGATAACTCCAGAATTTTCTTCGAAACCATCAAGTTCAACAAGTAATTGGTTAAGAGTTTGTTCTCTTTCGTCGTTTCCGCCACCTAAACCAGCACCTCTTTGTCTACCAACAGCATCGATTTCATCGATAAAAACAACACAAGGAGCATTTTGTTTGGCATTTTTAAATAAATCTCTAACTCTTCCGGCACCTGCACCGACAAACATTTCAACAAAGTCAGAACCGGAAATCGAGAAGAAAGGTACACCAACTTCACCAGCAACAGCTTTTGCTAATAAAGTTTTACCTGTTCCTGGAGGCCCTACTAAGAGGAAACCTTTTGGTAGTTTTGCACCAGCTTTAGTATATTTTTTAGGATTCTTTAAGTAATCACAAAGTTCCATCATTTCGGCTTTTTCTTCATCACAACCAGCAACATCAGTAAATTTAACTTTTGAGTCGTCGATTCTTCTTGCTTTTGATTTTGTAAAATCAAGAGCAGCTTGATTGCCACCAGCTGTATTCATAAGCATTCTAAATAAGAAGATAGCAATTACAACAGTGACGCCAACTGTAATAATAGTTGGTAGCCATGATAAGAAAGCGTTCTCTTTATATTCGCTAGAGAAGAAGCCCATATCAGATTTATATTTTGTATAATCAGCTTTTACTTTATTTCTTTCGATTTGTTCAATTAAAGATTCAGCAATTGTATAGTTTTCGCTTCCAACTTTAATTTGAATATTATTATAGTCGCTTTCAATAAATGTAGCATAATAATCAGTTAATTTTATTTCTCCAGATGAGTTGTCAGCAACTTCAAAATAGAGTGTAACTTCCCCACCTCTCAAGCTTGCACTAGCTGCGATTATATCTTTATTTGCATCTGAGTCATCGGCATCTCTTTGAATAAGTGTGATGGCTTCAGATGTTGCCATTTGTGTGTATTTTTTATTTGCTTGTCTAAAGACAAAGAATACTAAAAATCCTAAAAGTACAATTATTATCACATAGACAAAATAACTATATACTCGTGAACCTTTTCTTTTATTTTTGTTGTTGTCCATGTTATCTCCTTTCTTTTCAAAACAATATTTGAAATTAGAATTAATATAATTTTATCTTAAAAGATAAAATAAACAATTAAATTTGCTCAAAAATCGTATTTAATCACCGTTTTTTAGCTTTTACAAAGCTTTTCTAAATCAAAGGTAATTAAGCCTTTTGATCTTTCTTTCGTCTTTTCAAACTTAGGAACATAAAGAAGATTCCCGTTTTTATCATAAATTCCTGGCCATACACTTCTTAAAGACAAAGGTACTTTCCAAGAAATAAATTGTCGATTAACAGAATAAGTTTTTCCATCTTTAAAGTATTTTTCTTCCTTGTTAACCGGTTTTATTAAAAGCGGAAAACAATCTTTAATTAAATTATAATTTTTATCTTTGATATTGATTTTAATCAATTTGTTGCTTTCATTTTTCTTTAATTCAAAACAATATTTCTTAAGTTTTTCTTTTATTGAAAGCACTCCGTATTCAAGATACAAAGAGTGTGATTCATCTAAAATTTTCTCCCAATTTTTAGTCTTAGACGAAGTAACTTTTTTAATCTCTTGAGCTTCTTTAAACGAAATTTCGTGAAACACGTAACTGTGTTTTAAAAGCAAAATTAACATCAAATAAAAATCTTTATCGTCTTTAAATTTTCTATAAAATTCTTCAATTTCAATTGAATTATTGTTAATTAATTTTTCGATTTCTTCACAAAAACCATGCAAAACTTCATTCTTTTTCAAAATATCTTGCAAAATTAAGTTTTTTTCTTCTCTACTTAATTTATTAATGATTTCTAATCTGATTTTGTTTCTTTTAAAAATCGGAACTAGATTTGATGGGTCAATTGAATAAGGAATATTGTTTTCATTTACATAATTCATGAGTTCGCTTTTGGTGTATTTTAAAACAAATGGTCTAATAATTTTTGCACCTTTATACTCACTAATTTCTTTGATTCCATAATAGCTCACATATCCTCTTTCTTTTTGAAGATAATATGTTTCAATAAAGTCGTCTATGTGTTGAGCAACTAAGACATTTTTAATTCCTGTTTTGCTTGCGACTTCAGAAAAATAATCATATCTAACAGTCCTTGCCCAATCTTCTTCATTAACTCCTTTAGGCATATGAGTTTCAAGAACATGAACCTTGATATTAAATTTATTTGCAAAGTCACGAATGCCTTTTTCATCATCGTCGGCTTGATCTAAAATATGATAATTTACATGAACTACTTCAAAATAGATATTCTCTTTGACTAACATATCAAAAAGTGCCATAGAATCTGGTCCATAACTACATGCAAGTAAATATTTTTCGTTTTTATTCAAGTTCGTCTTCATTTTTGTCAATGATTTTATCCTCTAAAATTTCGTATAACTCGTGGCTATCTTCTTTTTTAACAACATTAGCAATTTTTAAAACTTTTACCGTTAATTCGTGACGACCTAAAGGTAAAACAATTACGTCTCCTTCGTTAATTTCACTCGATGGTTTTGCTGTTTTTCCGTTAATTTGAAAGATGCCTCTATCTAAAAGTTCTTTAGCTACAGTTCTTCTTTTAATTAATCTTGTTAATTTTAAATACTTATCAATTCTCATCTATATAAGCCGCCCTTCTTTTTGACATATACACTTTATGTACTGCTCTTAATACGTTAGTTAATGTTTTTATCCGTTCTTCATCCTTATTAATAGAAATATTTATAAGATGGTTTCTATAAGTCATTTTAATCTTATTTGTGTATTGAATTAAGGCTGTAAAAAGTGAAGTTCCTATTCCGTTTATATCAGAAAAACATTCAGCCAATTTAATTTCAACAAAATTTCCATAATCTAAAAACTCTTTAAATTCTTCAAAAGTTAAATAGATATCAATGGTGCGTTTTACAAAAAGTCCTTTTGTGCTTTCTGGTAAATTACCGAATTGATCTTTTAAATCTCTTTCTAAAATTGCAAGTTGATCAAGTGTTGTTGTTGAGACAATTTTTTGATAAATTTCAATTTTTTCTTCAGAATTTGCAAAGTTTTTAGGAATAAAGGCAGAAATTTGAGAAACTTGATTTGTCTTTTTTTCTTGTTCTTTTGCCTTGCCTTCTTGCTTTTCTTTTATAGTTTCATTAAGCAATCTAATGTACATGTCGATTCCAACCGAATCAATAAACCCAGCTTGTTCAGGTCCTAAAATATCTCCTGCTCCTCTAATTAAAAGATCTCTTTGAGCGATTTTATAGCCGCTTCCTAATTCAGTAAAATCTTGAATAGCTTTTAATCTCTTTTTTGCTTCTTCGGTTAATTTTTTATTTTCTTTTATAGTTAGATAAGCAAAAGCGATTCTATCACCTCTACCAACTCTACCTTTTATTTGATAAAGCTGAGAAAGACCAAAGCGATCAGCGTTTTCTACAATTAATAGATTGGCGTTTCTAACATCAATTCCATTTTCAATAATTGTTGTAGCAAGTAAAATATCCACGTTTCCTTCATAGAAATCATTCATAACACTATCAATATCTTCTTTATCCATTTTTGCGTGAATAATCGCTATTTTTGCGTTTGGAAGAAGTCTTTGAAGTTTCAAAGCTTTGTTATAAATTGTGGCAATTTCATTATAAACATAGAAAACTTGACCTTCTCTTCCTAATTCTCTACTAATAATTTCTTTTATGGCGTTTTCATCATAATTAATAACATAAGTTTGAACTGGCATTCTGCCTTCTGGTGGAGTTTCTATTGTTGAAATATTTTTTAACCCAATAAGAGAAGATTGTAATGTTCTAGGAATAGGTGTTGCACTTAAAGTTAAAACATCAATATTTTTATATACTTCTTTAATTTTTTCTTTTTGCTCAACACCAAACCTTTGCTCTTCGTCAATAATCAAAAGTCCTAAATCTTTGAATTGTAAAGTCTTAGATAATAATTTATGTGTACCTATCAAAATATCAATTTTCCCTGCAGAAACTCCATTTTTTATCTCGTTTTCTTCTTGTGCGTTACACATTCTTGTTAATAATTTAATATTTACAGGGAATTCTTTAAAACGTTCTGTAGCTACTTTAAAGTGTTGGCTTGCAAGAATTGTTGTTGGGCACAAAAAACAAACTTGTTTGCCACTTAAAACAGCTTTCATAGCGGCTTCTAGGGCAACTTCTGTTTTCCCAAAACCAACATCTCCACATAAAAGTCTATCCATCGGTTGGCTAGATTCCATGTCTTGCTTGATTTCTTGTAACGATTTTTCTTGATCCTTAGTTAGTTCGTGTTCAAAACTAATTTCAAAATCTTTTTGAAGATCGTCGTCTTTATGGAATGCAAAACCTTGAATCTTTGCTCTTTCTTGATAAAGAGTTAAGAGTCTATCTGCTAAATCATTTATTCTCTCTTTAATCTTCTTTTTTGTTTTTTCCCGTTGTTTAGAGTTAAGGTTGTTTAATCTTGGATTTGCTCCTTCTTTACCAGCATATTTTCTAATTAAATTAAATTGATAAAGTGGAACATAAAGTTTATCGTCATTAGCATAAATTATCTCAATATAATCATTTTTTACACCGTTTAAATCAACTGTTTCAATCTTAGAAAATTTACCTATACCATATTTTTCATGAACAACAAATTCACCAGGCTCTAATTCTTCATAAGACTCAATAATTTTGCCTTCCTTAAATTTAGTAGAATAAGTTGCTAAGTGATTTTTTTCTTTAAAAATATCTTTTGCGGAAAGAACAACAAAATTTTCTTTAGTAAATTCATATGAAAAACCAAAATCTTTTTTCATAATCGAGACTCTAGACTCTTCTGAAACGTTAAAATCATCAGTGAGAACGTAATCTTCTTTAATATCTTCTAAAAGCTTAACTAATTTTGCTTTTTCTATATCATCTTGAGCAATAAGTAAAATTCTGTTGCCTTGAACCAAATAATACTCAATTATGTTTTTTGCGTTCTCGCTTTTAAAATTGAATTCACTAATAGCTCTTAAAGGAATAGAAACATCATTCTTGTCTAAGTAAAAAGAATTCAAAACATATAATTTGTTTTGGCCTTTAAATAGGTCTGCTCTTTCATTGAAATATTCTAAATGAGAGATACATTTATTGTCTGCTTGAAGCTCCAACAAAAACTTTCTAGATTCATTTAACAAAGCTTCTTTTGATTTTGTAAAGTCATCTTTAGAAGATAAAATTATTGAAAAATTTTCAAGATAATCTAATAAATTTGTGTGAAAACCTTGCAAAAACCCCATATATTTATAATTTTTAAATGAAATAACGCCTTTTTCAATTTCTTCTAAATCTAAATTAATGTTGGCTTCTAGTTCTTCTTTTTCTTTATCGTTTTTATTAATTAAATCTTTTTTAAGTTGATTAATGATTTTGTTTTTTGCGTTTTGAATTTCTTCTTTTGATAAGACATCAATCGTTGCAGGAATGATTTTACATTCATTAGTTTTGCTCGAGCTAATTTGAGTATCGATATCAAAAAATCTTATAGACTCAACTTCATCATCAAAAAATTCAATACGAATTGGCTTATCATAATTTAAAGAAAACACATCAACTATCTCACCACGTGATGCAAATTCAAGTGATTGATCAATTTTAGAAACTCTTGTATACCCAAATTGAGAAAGCTTGTTTTTTAATTCGCTAATTTCAATAACATCTCCAACTTTTATGTTCAAAAATAAGCTATCAAATAAGTCAATATTTGGATAGAACCTCATCAAACTTGAAGGGGTTAAAATTACTATCAAATGGCTTGCGTGCCTAACTCTATATAAGCCATAAATCAGTTCACTTTTTAGCTCTTTAGATTCACTTAAATATTCGACTCTAACGAAGTCGTTTCCAGGTAATAAAACGATGTTTTCTTTATCAATTACAGAACTCAATTTTTTATATAAAATATTTGCAAAATAAGTATTTTGTGCGTAAATAGCAAGGTTTTCGCTTGAATTTTGCCGTTTTTTTAATGTTAAAAGCACTGTTCCAACTATTGGATCAACCACATAATTTTCACTATTTTTATTAGAATTTTCACTAAAATAATCGAGTGCTTTTTTATATAAATTTTGCAAAATTAAACCTCATTTATTATACATTGTCATAGCTTTATTAAAGCTTTCTTTTATTGCGATTTTTAATGCGTCTACAGCATCGTTTTGAGCAGCTTGTAAAAGTACTTCTTCTTCCTTTGAAGGTTTAGAAAGAACATAATCAATTACGTCGTGCTCTGCTTTTCCAATACCTATTTTTATTCGTTTAAATTCTTGAGTTCCTGTTAAATTAATTATTGATTTAATACCGTTATGTCCGCCGCTTGATCCTTTAATCTTTAATTTGATGTGTCCAACCGGAATATCCATATCATCAAAAACTACAATCATGTCGTTTATATCAATTTTGAAAAAGTTCAAAACTTGAACAACTGATTCACCACTTAAATTCATATATGTTTGTGGTTTAAGTAGAATTAAATCTTCATCAAAATATTTTGCTTTAGCATAAAGTCCTTTAAATCCTTCACGGTCAAAAGAAACTCCTAATGAGTCAGCAAACTTGTCAATTACGTCAAACCCCATGTTATGGTGGGTGTGAGCGTATTCTCTTCCTGGATTTCCTAAACCTACAATTAAAATCATATAACCTATTATAAATGATTCTTGCTTCTTTTTCTTTTAAAATTCTCATAAAAATGCCTTTCACTAAATATGACGTATCTAACACCCTATTTCTTCCGGAAAATTTTATTTTTTTGATAAATTTTTAACAAAATTAGCGAATAAAACTTTATAAATGAAAAAATTAAAAATGAAAACGCTTTTTCATTGACAATTATGTCAATCAAAAATAACATATTTCTATGCCTAGAACTTTTAAAGAAAACGAGAAGATTAAAGAAGAAAGAAAAAACAGAATATTAGACGTAAGCCTTAAGCTTTTTGCTAATCTTGGATATGAAAATGTATCAATGGATATGATTGCTAAAAAAGCTAAGTGCTCACATGGTCTTATGTATCATTATTTTGCCGATAAAAACGAGATTATTAAGGCACATTTTGAAAAAATTAAGACTCTTCTTTGCGCTGACGTTAAAAAAGCGATGGAAGAGAACGAACCAGGAAAAGAATTTTTATTAACAATCTTAAAATTAGGTATTGAATATATTAATAGAAACCTACAATCAGCTTATTATATGTATCTTTTTGCTGATAGGGTTTTAGATAACGTTTCTGGCGATATTTTTAAAATTGTTTTTGATAAAGAAGTAGATCGATATTTTAAAGATTCATTTAAAAAAGAATATGGCACAGTTGATATTTCTAAAAACAAACACTTAGTCCAATCTTTCCTTTTATATATATCTTTTGTTAAAGCAATAGCAGAAGATAAAATTAAATATCCAAAACTGCTTTCTAAAGAATATGATTACACCCCAATCTTACTCATGTTCTTAGAAAAAGGTGGTAAATGAAATATGTTAAAATTACTTAATTTTATATTTCAGAAACGGTATTTTTTACTATTAACTGCTGTCTCAATTATCGGCCAATGTTACCTCCAATTGATGCTTCCTGAATACATGGGGAACATTACTTCGCTCATTATGTCAGATGCAGAAGATAAAATTGCTCAGATTTGGATTAATGGCGGATGGATGATGTTGATCTCTGTTGGAGTCATAATTTGTTGTATTTCCCAACATTATTTTGGTGCAATTATTTCTTCTTTCGTAGGAAAAACACTAAGAGACAGGGTCTTTAAAAAGGTAAATTCTTTATCAATAACTCAATTTGATAGCTTTGGAACAGCAACTTTAATAACTAGAACTACAAATGATATTGAACAAGTTAAGATGTATGTTTTAATGTCTTTAAGGGTTGTTTTTATGTCACCAACTTACATGATAATTGGATTAATAAAGACGCTTGCAGCAGATGCTAAATTAGCTATTGTTTTAGCAATTACCATCCCAATTATTTTAGTTGGCGTTATTATAATGGTTGCTGTTACAACCCCAATGTTTAGAAAAATTCAAACCAAAACTGACAATTTAACGTCAGTTTTGCGAGGTAATTTAACAGGAATCAGGGTTATTCGTGCTTATAATCAACAAGAAAAAGAAGTTGATAAATTTGATTTTGCAAATAAAGATTTAACAACGGCTCACGTTAAAGTTTCACGTTTCTTATCTTTTATGAATCCTGTTGTAACTATTGTTTTTAATCTTGCATATATAGGAATTTTCTCACTTGGTTTTTCTATAATTGACGGAACAAACCTCATAGAAAACGGAACAGTTGTTCAACAAACGATGACAAACGTTTCTGTCGTTGCTCAATATTCTTCTCAAATCATGTCATCGTTCTTAATGCTTGCAATGATTATTATTATGCTTCCACAAGCTCTGGCTTCATCAAAGCGTATTAATGAAGTTTTAGATTTAGAAGATCCAATTAATGATAAAGATTTAAATAAAGAAATTAACGATGAATTCAAGCAAAGAAAAGAAAAAGGTTATCTAAAATTTGAAAATGTAACTTTTACATATCCTGGAAGTAAGATTCCTGCTATTTCAAACATCAGTTTTGAAACTAAACCAGGAAAAACTACCGCAATTATTGGCTCAACAGGTTCAGGTAAATCAACCGTAGTTAATTTAATTCCTAGACTTTATGACGTCAGTGAAGGTGAAATTACACTTGATGGATTTAATATTAAAAATATATCTATAAAAGATTTAAGAGAGTCAATTGGTTTTACGCCTCAAAAAGCACTTCTATTTAACGGAACAATTAGATCGAATATTCAATTCGGTAAAAAAGAAGCAAGCGATGAGGAAATCGAAAGCGCACTTGAAATTGCTCAAGTTAAACATTTTATTTCTAAACTTCCTGATGGTTTAGATTCTACTGTTGCTCAAGGCGGAAAAAATTTCTCAGGTGGTCAAAAACAAAGACTAACTATTGCTCGATCAATAGTTAAAAAACCAGAAATTTATGTTTTTGATGATTCTTTTAGTGCTTTAGATTTTTCTACGGATGCAAAATTACGTTTTGCATTAAGACAAAACATCGGAAATTCTGCGATGGTTATCGTCGCTCAAAGAGTTTCCTCAATTTTAGATGCGGATACAATTGTTGTATTAAATGATGGTCAAATGGTTGGAAAAGGAACTCACGAAGAACTTTTAAAATCTTGTGCAGTTTATCAAGATATAGTTAAATCACAACTTGATCCTGAAGAAATTGAAAAGACTATTCAGCTCATGAAAGAAGCAACGAGAAAGGAGGAGAAATAATATGCCTGGTCCAGGTAGAGGCAGAAATTTTGAAAAGCCAAAAGATGGTAAGAAAATTTTGCGCAGAATGATCGCTGATTTTAAATCAGAAAAAATCCTCGTCTTATTCGTTGTTTTAGCGTCAACTGCGGCTTCAGTTTTATCAGTTTTATCACCAATTTTCTTAGGTAATTTTATTAATGATATTATTCCTAAAGATTTAACAGATTTATCAAGCAGTCCTCTTTTTGAGTTATCTACAACATTCGATTTGATTGTTAAATGGGATTATTTCTTCGCTAAATTTGGTGTTTTAATGGCGTTTTACGTCGTTAGTGCCCTCTTCTCTTGGCTTGCAGAATTTTTAGCAGTAGGAATTTCAACAAAATACGCATATCTTTTTAGAGATAGAATCATTAAAAAATTAGATAAATTACCACTTTCTTATTTTGATAAAGTACCTTATGGTGACACTTTATCAATCGGAACAAACGACGTTGATAATATTTCTAGAAATTTACAATCAATAATTACCCAAATTAGTAGTGGAATTTCATTATTTTTTGCAACTTTAATTGGTATGTTCGTTTACGAATGGAGACTTGCTTTTATCGCTTTAGCGGTTTTACCAATTACACTTATTGCAGTAATGAATATTTCAAAAGCATCTCAAAAACAATTTAAAATTTATAGACACGAGCTTGGTGTATTAAATGGCAAAATTGAAGAAAACTATGCTGGTTTTGAAGTTATTAAACTCTTTAATAAACAAGAAGATATTGAAAAAGAATTTGACGAAGTTAACATCAAAATGGCACAAAGCGATAGAAAATCACAATTCCTCAGTGGTTTAATTTGGCCTGTTACCATCTTTATTAATAATGTCGCATATGTAGGAATTGCAGTTGTAGGAGGAGTAATTGGTCAACTTGGAACTATGATAACCTTCTTTACATTATTAAATTTATTTACCCATCCATTCCAACAAGTTGGTCAAATTATAAACGTTATTCAATCGGTTTTAGCAGCTGGAGAAAGAGTATATTCTCTTCTTGATGAAGTAGAAGAAGTACCAGATAAAGAAAACGCAATAAGCGATGAAGGCGAAATCAAAGGCGAATTCTATTTTGATGATGTTTATTTCTCATATATTAAAAAGAAGCCATTAATTGAGAACTTTACACTCCACGTAAATGCTGGTGACACAATTGCAATTGTTGGTCCTACTGGCGCTGGAAAAACAACGATGGTTAACCTAATTATGAGATTCTACGATATAACAAATATTGCTAACGAAAACGACTTAATTTCTAAAGGAAACAAAGAAATTTTAGAAATTAATAAGTTCTATGAAGTCACTGGTGAATTCACATATAACTTTGAAGGATTAAATTCAATTCAAGAAAAAACTCAAAGCGTTAAAGCTTTTGTTCTTAATTATTTAAAAGAGGCAAGAGAAAGAAGCACTAGAACATTAAATGAAGAAGAAAAGAAAATCGATGCACTTTATGAGCAAATTATTCTTAATGTTTTTAATAATGGAAACATTAAATTAGATAATAAAACAATTTTCAACTATACACGCCGTTGTTTAAGAGGAACAATTGGTATGGTTTTACAAGAGACTTGGTTATTTAAAGGAACAATTAAAGAAAATTTACTTTATGGTGATCAAAACGCAACAGATGAAGAGATTGAACAAGCATGTAGACAAGCTCATGCATGGCATTTTATCCAAGCTCTTCCTGGCGGATTAGATTTTGTATTAAACGAAGATGGAGATAATATTTCTCAAGGTCAAAGGCAACTTTTAACGATTGCTAGAGCAATTATCTCTAAACCAAAAATTATGATTTTAGATGAAGCGACATCCTCTGTTGATACAAGAACAGAACAAAAAATCCAAGATGCTTTAGATAAAATTATGGTTGGGAGAACGTCATTTGTCATCGCTCATAGATTATCCACAATTAAAAACGCAAAACTTATTATTGTTATGAAAAAAGGTCACATAATTGAAACCGGAAATCATAAAGAATTATTAGCTAAAAACGGCTTCTACGCAGACCTATATAACTCACAATTTAGTGGTGTAAATCCAATGCAAAAAAGAGAGGTTTTAGAAAGCTAAAACCTCTTTTCTTTTTTATATAAATTACAATTTATTTATTCTTTTCGTTTTTTAAATCGGTCAATTTTTTATAAATATTTTTGAGTGCGGGATACATCTCTAAGTATGCTTTTTCAAATAAATATTTGTATTCTGCAGCGATTTTTGGATTTGGAGTGAATGTTTGCTTATATCTCACCATGTGTTTTTTTGCTTCTTCAACATCTTTATAAGTGCCATCAGCAACAAATTGAGCCATAGCACATCCTAGACTTGAATTCTCATAAGTTTCACTTTTTAAAACAGGTAAATTGAAGAGGTCACTTGTAATTTGACAGATTGCATCGCTCTTTGAACCGCCCCCTGCAACAGTGATGTATTTAGCTTTAATTTTTCCTCTTTTTTCAATACTCATCAAACCTTCTTTTAAACCATATCCAATACCTTCAACAATTGCTCTATAGATGTGATATTTTGTATGGACATCATAAAATCCAACAATACCACCTTTTGCTAAAGGTCTACTTAAACCTGGTCCCCAATATGGTTGAAGTATAAGTCCATCACTTCCTGCAGGTATATTCAATATTTTTTCATTTAATACTTCTTCAGTTGCTTTATTTTCAATCTCGGCTTCAAGGTTATCAGTACTACCAAATTCATTAATGAACCATTTTAACATCCAATATCCTCTATAAATTTGGACTTCACCTGTATAAGCGCCTTTAAAACAAGTCGAATATGAAGGTAAAAATTTCTCTGGTTCAAAATAAGAATTTTTAACAATTGCAATAGAAGAACTTGTCCCATAAGAAACGTGTGCACAATTTTCATCGATTGCTCCACACCCTAAAGCTTCACAAGATTTATCGTTTCCTGTAGCAATATAAGGAATTCCTTGAGGTATACCAGTTTCTAAAAAACATTTTTCGGTTGTTGTTCCAATAACTGAGCCAACTTCAACAATTGGAGGCATAAGTTTAGGGTTGATTTGGAAAAGATCGCCCTTCATTGCGCCCTTTTTATACCATCTTCTATTTTTATAATCTATTGGGAAGTGACCGGTCATATTTGATGCACTATCCGCTAAAATTCCTAGCATTCTATAGTTAAAATAAGAATTTAAAGGAGCGTAATATTTAATTTTTATCCAATTTTCTGGTTCGTTTTCTTGTAACCAAATAGCAGGGGTTCTTTTTCTATTCAAAATAATAGTTTGTTCCATCCCTACAAGTTTAAAAGCTAAAGCGTGAAGTGGATTTAATTTCTTTTTAAGTTCAGCTTGACGTTGATCTAGCCAAATAATTGAAGGTCTAATTGATTTATAATTTTCATCTAAATAAGCTGCACTGTCTCTAAAGCAAGTAGAAGAAAGCGACTTAATTGAATCTAATAATTCTTGGTGAGCAGAAGTTAATCTTTTTGCTGCTCTACACATGCAATCATAGTAATAATCTGGTTCTTGTTCGGCATAACCTGGTTTAGGAGAAAAATAAGGTTGGTCATATTTTTCTTGCTCAAAAGCTAAAAAATTACCATTTTTATCAATAATAGAAACTCTTACGGATTGTGTCCCATAATCAATCGCTAAAACGTTCTCTTTTTCCATAAATATTCGTCCTTAAAATATACGTTTTATATTTTATCATTTATTATCTAATGACGAAAAAACAATTTTTCTTTCCAAAAATTGCAATTTTTTCCTATTTAATTAATTTTGCATTAAATGAAACATATTTTTATATATTTTTATATATAAAAACTTTCAACCAATTTCAAAATCGTTTATAATATCGATTGGTTGAAAACAACTGCCTATTTAGGAGGTATTATTAATGGCAAAACAATATGTTTACCTTTTCAAAGATGCTTATGGTTTAGGAAAACCATTACTCGGAGGAAAAGGCGCTGGTTTAGCAGAAATGACACACATTGGTGTACCAATCCCTCAAGGATTCACAGTCACAACAGAAGCTTGTACCAGCTATTATGACAACGGAAAGAAAATGTCAGAAGAAATCGTTGCACAAATCGATGCAGCAATTAAAGAAGTTGAAGCACAATCAGGAAAATCATTCGGTGGTATCGATCCAACAAAAACTCCATTATTAGTTTCAGTCAGATCAGGCGCAAGAGTTTCTATGCCTGGTATGATGGATACAATTTTAAATCTTGGTTTAAATGATGAATCAGTCAAAGTTTTAGCAAAAGTTTCAGGTAATGAAAGATTTGCTTACGATTCATATCGTAGATTTATCCTTATGTTCACAAACATCGCAAAAGGATGGCCAAGAACAGATATGGATAGAATGCTCGACAAAATCAAAGAAGACAACGGTTATAAAGTTGATACAGAAGTCAACACACAACAATTAAAAGATTTAGTCAAAGCATATAAAGCTTACTATAAAGAAAAATTTGGTGAAGAATTCCCAGCAGATCCATATGTACAATTACACGAAGCTGTTGAGGCAGTTTTCAGATCATGGGACAACCCAAGAGCTAACGTTTATAGACAAATGAACTCCATTCCTTATTCATGGGGTACAGCTGTTAACGTTCAATCAATGGTTTTCGGTAACTTAAACGAAAATTCAGGTACTGGTGTCGCATTCTCAAGAGACCCATCAACAGGTAAAAAAGAAGTTTATGCTGAATATTTACCACAAGCACAAGGTGAAGACGTTGTTGCAGGTATCAGAACACCATTCCATATCAATTATTTAAAAGAACAAATGCCAGATGTCTACGATCAATTCGCTAGAACAATCAAAGCCATGGAAGCACACTACAAAGATATGCAAGACATGGAATACACAGTTGAAAACGGCAAATTATTCTTCTTACAAACAAGAAACGGTAAGAGAACTGCAGCAGCTGCTCTTCAAATCGCTCTTGATTTATTAGATGAAGGCGTCATCACAGAAGATGAAGCAGTCTTAAGAGTCGAACCAAAATTATTAGACTCATTATTACACCCAACATTCGATCCAAAAGCTTTAAAAGAAGCAAAACCTATCGCTGCTGGTAACCCAGCATCTCCAGGTGCAGGCTGTGGTCACTTATCATTTGAAGCAAGTGATGCAAAAGCAAGAAAAGAAAAGGGTGAAAAAGTTATTCTTGTCAGAGCTGAAACATCACCAGAAGATATCGAAGGTATGGTCAGTGCTGAAGCTATTCTCACAATGCGTGGTGGTATGACATCACACGCAGCAGTTGTTGCTCGTGGTATGGGTAAATGCTGTGTCACAGGTTGTAGCGCTGCTAAAGTTGATGAAGAAGCAAAAACAGTTACAATCAACGGTAAAGTTTATGGCGAAGGCGATACATTATCAGTTGATGGTTCAACAGGTAACATCTACGAAGGTCCACTCGCAATGGTTCCAGCAGATACAAAAGCTGGTAACTTCGGCAGAATGATGAAACTTGCTGATAAATATAGAAGATTAAAGATCAGAACAAATGCAGATACTCCAAAAGATGCACAACAAGCAGCAGAATTTGGTGCAGAAGGTATTGGTCTTTGTAGAACAGAACACATGTTCTTCAGCGGAGAAAGAATTTTCCACATGAGAAAGATGATTCTTTCCGATACAAAAGAACAAAGAGAAGCAGCACTTGCTGAATTACTCCCATATCAAAGAGATGACTTCTATGGTTTATATATGTCAATGTCAAAACTTGATCAAATCAAGGTTAACGTTAGATTATTAGACCCACCTCTACACGAATTTGTCCCACAAGAAGAAGACAAAATCGCTGAATTAGCAGTCGCTTTAGGCAAATCAGTTGCTGAAATTAAAGAAAGATGTGAATATCTCCACGAATTCAACCCAATGATGGGTCACAGAGGATGTAGACTTGACGTTACATATCCAGAAATTGGTCGTATGCAAGCAAGAGCTATCATCGAAGCAGCTATCAAAGCAAGCAAAGAATTAGGTAGAGAAATCGAACCAGAAATCATGATTCCATTAACACTCGACCTCAAAGAATTCAAGTTTGTTAAGAAAATTATCACTGATGAAGCAGATAAAGTTATCGCTGAAAACGGTGTTAACATGAAATACCACGTTGGTACAATGATCGAAATCCCAAGAGCCGCTTTACTTTCTAGCGAAATTGCTACTGAAGCAGAATTCTATTCATTCGGTACAAACGACTTAACACAAATGACATTCGGCTTCTCAAGAGATGATGCTTCTAAATTCTTAGGTGACTACTATGCAACCAAGATTTTTGAAGAAGATCCATTCCAACACGTCGACCAAAAAGGTGTTGGTAAACTCATCAAGATGGCAGTCAAAGACGGTAAAGAAGCTAACCCAGCATTACACTGTGGTGTCTGTGGCGAACACGGTGGCGATCCAGAATCAATCGAATTCTTCAATAGAGTTGGATTAGACTATGTCTCATGTTCACCATTCAGAGTCCCAATCGCAAGACTCGCAGCTGCTCAAGCTGAAATTCTCTTAAAGAGAGAAAAAGAAGGAAAATAATTCTTCTTTCTAAATAAACCTAAAGACCAGTTCAAACTGGTCTTTTTAATTATAGTAAAAGCCTGTACAGTATTTTTACTTGACAGGCTATTTTTCTAAAAATAATACGTTTTTGCAGGGTTTTTCTTAACCTAATGCCTTTTTTGAGAAATATAAATCATTATTTTCTGTTAAATGTCCAACCTTTTTATCATTAAGATAAATGTCTCCGGCCTCATCAATATATCCAGCTAAATACGTTCCTTCAAGATATATTTCTCCATCTTCAGTGAGTTCAGCAAATCGTCTGCTATTGATATAAATAATGCCATTTCTATTTACATAGCCAACAGGCTCTTCACCGATATAAACATTTTTATTAAAGCAATCAATATAAATCATACTAACTTAAAATATCACATTCACAGGTTTCATAACCTAATTTATCATACTTATTTAACGTTTTCTTAAAATCATTCTTGTTTTTAGAAAGTGCAAAAACAGTAGAACCTGAACCAGACATCATTACACACTTAAAGTTATTAGATTTTAAGTCATCAATTATTTCTTGAATTTGAGGAACTAATTTAATTGCAGGTTCTTGCAATGAATTTGAAATTATCGAATCTAATCGATCTAAATCATCATTTATATAAGCTTCTTTAACTTCTTGAATATTACATAATTTAACATTTTCATAACTATCAATTAAATTAAAGATTTCTCCTGTTGAACATCCATCTTTAGGCTTTATAAGCAAGACTTTAAAAGGAGATTTATGATCAATTTCTTCTAAGACTTCGCCCTTGTTCAAAAGAAGTGCAGGTTTAGAAAAGAATGACCAAGGAACATCTGAACCGACTTTAATTGATATATCTATAATTTGTTGTCTTGTTGGTTTGAGTTTTAAAAGTTTAATAATTGCTCTTAAAACTGCTCCAGCATCAGCAGAACTTCCGCCTAACCCGGCTTGTAAAAAAATGTTTTTATGTATTTTTACATTAAATCTTTCTTTAAAATCAAAAACTTCTCTAGCAGCATTAATCATTTTTCTAACAGAGTTGTATTTTGATATACGAATAGATGTTTCATCGCATGTAATGTAGTCGTCTTCTTTTTCGTATTTATTAATTGAAACTTCGACTGCATCATGTAAAGAAATTGGTAACATTATAGACTCAAGATTGTGATAACCATCATCTCTTTTGTTAAGACAATTTAAGGAAAGATTTATCTTTGCATAGGCTTTTTCTAACATAATTTTTACCTTTTTAACTAAAATATTTTATTGTTTATCAGTGTCTCAGTCAACACAATAAATTGTTGAACGGATAATTCCTCAGCTCTTGCTGTTGGAAGGATATTTGATGCTTCTAAAATTTGTTGGGTTTTTTCTTTATCTCTTACAACAGAAGATAAATTATTTAATAAAGTTTTTCTTCTATTTGAAAAACAAATTTTGCTTGTTTTGTAGAGTTTTTCAGCAAAATCTTGGCTTTTTAAAGGTTTTTTGGTAATCTCAAATACTAAACTATCAACTTTAGGAACAGGGAAAAAGCACGTTTTTGGAACGTTCAAACAAGGTTTAATTTTATATAAATAAAGAAGAAGTACATTTAAAGCGTTATAATCTTTTCCTTTTGTTGATGTAAAACGTTCATAACATTCTTTTTGAACCATAAAGATTCCTTTTTCAAGGTTAGAAAAATTTAAACAAATTCTTTCGATGATGTCTGAAGAAATATAATATGGTAAATTTCCTATAACTTTATTAAAAGAAAAATCTTTATATTTCAAAATGTTATTTTTTACAATTTCGATATTTTGATTTTCAAAATTCTTTTCTAAAAAATTAACAAATTTTTGGTCGTACTCAACAACCGTAAATCTCGATGGTTGTCCTACAATATAGCCAGTTAAAGCTCCAAGTCCTGGACCGATTTCTAAAACAGAATCTGAATTTTGAATATCTAGAAAATCGACAATATTTTTACAAACTTTTTGATTTATTAAAAAATTTTGTCCAAGTTCTTTTTTTGCGTGAGAATTTTCGAGTTTAAAGAAATCTATAATTTCATCTACATTAAGCATTTAATAATTTCTCCAATTCTTCTTTTCTAACATTTAAGCAATTTAACTTCTTTAGTAGGGATTTTCCGTTAGATTTCCCAGTGTGATATGTTTCATCAACAATTTTTCTTAGTTCTTTAGAATTTTCGTTACCAATTAATCCTAATTCATAAAGATCATAATTGCTTAAATTATAGTCTTTATTTTCCTTATTATATATAACATAGTTTTCTAGAGCTCTTAAAACTTCACTTTTAGTTGATTCAGCAACACCAACTTTATTCTTTTTTATAGAATATTCTTTTCTCACATATGCGTTTTTAACGTTTGCTATGTTCTCATTTAAATAATTTCTTATTTTTTCTCCAGGAAAATCAGGATCAGTTAAAATAATTATTCCTGTTTTTTCACTAACTTTAGATAAATATTGAGCATCTTTTTCGTTAACAGCAGAGCCATTTACACTATAAAAATTAGCATCTAAAAACGAAGATAAAAAATCAATATCTGTTTTTCCTTCAACAACTATTAAATCATTAATTTTAGTTTTCATAATTAATATTCAAAATTTCAAGACTATTTTTTAATGCTATATCTTGCATTTCTTGATAACTAATATTTAACATCTCTGCGGCAAATTTTACTGTTTCACAAATATATTTTGGCTCATTCATTTTTCCTCTAAAAGGAGTAGGGGCTAGATAAGGAGCATCAGTTTCAAAAACAATGCTTTCCTTTTTTATATTTAATAAAGTTTCTTTAGTGTCTTTAGAATTCTTAAAAGTTAGAACTCCTCCAAAAGCAATTTTATATCCGAGTTTTTCGTATTCTTTTGCCATCTCTTTACTACCAGAGTAGCAGTGCATAATTCCTGTTTTTTTAACTTTGTGTTCTTTTAAAATATTAAAACAGTCTTGAATTGCGTCTCTACAATGGATAGATATAGGTAAATTTAGTTCGTTTGCGAGCTCAATTTGCTCTTTAAACATAATTTTTTGCTTTTCTTTTATTTCAGGAGCCTTTTCCCAATAATAATCAAGACCGATTTCTCCGATGGCAATCACCTTTTTTGAAGATTTTGCAAGAGAGCGAATTTCTTCAATTGTGCCTAGATTTTCTTCGCTTTTTAGCTCATATTGCTTGTGTTCAGTAGGTATAATACCGACTGCAGCATAGATTTCTGGGTATTTTTCTGCTAATTTTATAGCTAATTTACTACTTTCAACGTCATATCCGATACATAAAAACCTTTTAACACCGCTTTCTAGAGCTTCATTAAAATGTTTATCAAAATTTTGATAAACTCTTTCATCATTAAAATGGATATGTGTATCAAATATCATTCTATTTTCCTACACAGAATCTTGAAAATATCTCTGCTGCAATATCAAAATCATTATCTTCACCAGTTAAAGACAATACTTTTAAATAAGCATCATGAATTTCACTATTGATAATATCTACTGGTAAATTATTTTGATTATCTATTTTAATTTTTAGCAATTGTTCTTTTAAATTTTCTAGAATTCCTAACTCTCTAGTGTTAGCAATAGAAGGGTTGGAATAGTTGTTTTTTGACAAACCTAATCTTTTTATAATTTCTTCTTTTAAAGGGTTAATATCATTTTGAAGAGCAGAAATATAAAGATTATTATCATCTTTTTCTTTATATAAGTCTGATTTATTATAAACAAGAATATGTTCTTTGTTTTTAACAAATTCTAATATGTTTTTATCTTCCTCATCTAAATTTAAAGAATCAAAAACAACCAAAACTAAATCTGCTTCATTTAATTTATTAATGCTTTTTTTAATTCCTATTTCTTCAACTACATCGTTACTTTCTCTAATACCAGCAGTGTCATATAAATTGATAATAACACCGTTAAGGTTTATTTTTCCTTCAACGACGTCTCTAGTTGTACCTTTTACATTGGTAACAATAGCTTTATCTTCTTGAAGAAGTGCATTTAAAATTGAAGATTTACCAACATTTGGTTTACCAACAAGAGCGACCTTAATGCCGTCTTTAATAATTCTTCCTTTGTTTCCGTTTTCAATTAAGTTTTCGATGTATTTAATATTATCTATGCAAAAATCGTTTATTTTTTCAAAATTTGCTTCTTCAATGTCTGTATATTCAGGGTAATCAATATTTACTTCAATTAAACTTAATATATCTCCAAAGCTCTTTTTAAGTGGGGCAATTAATTCAGATGTTTTTCCAGTTAATGCCATCATAGAGATTTTTTTACTTTCTTCACTTTCAGCATTAATAAGATCATTAATTGATTCAGCTTGAATCAAATCCATCTTATTGTTCATGTAACTTCTTGAAGAAAATTCTCCACCTTGAGCAAGCCTAGCGCCGTTTTTAACTGCAACTTCAATTATCTTGTTAAATATAAGTGGTGAACCATGAGATATAATTTCAACGCTATCTTCCCCAGTAAATGAGTGAGGACCTTTATAAGCAAGTAAAACAACTTCGTCAATTATTTCGTCTTCGTCTTTAATAAGTCCATGAAAAATAGTTGATTTAGTTACATTATTTAAATCTTTAGAGAAAAATTTGTCTACTACAAAAAAACAATCATCACCACTTAATCTAATGATTGCAAGCGCACTTTTAATAGGTGCAGTAGCAAGGGCAACAATTGTTTCAAACATATTTTTATTCTTCTGTTTGTTCAGCTTCCTCTGTTTCTTCAACAGCAGAAGTACCTTTTTCTGGAGCGTATTTAATAACGACAGCTCTTAATTTTCCATCACCAACAGATTCAGTTTTAATATTTTTCCATGTACTTAATGCGTTATGGATTTTCTTTCTTTCATCTGGTGTCATTGGATCGAGTTTTACATCAACGTGTGTCTTTAAAACTTCTTTTGCGTAGCGTTTTGCAATAGAAATAACTTTAAAATATTTCTTATCTTTATAACCGCCAACATCAAGTAAGATTTTATATTTCTTAGAGAAATTTGATGAAACAGCAAGCTTTGTTAATTCATTTAATGATTGCAAACAAGCGCCGTTTTTTCCGATTAATATCGAATTTTTATTTGTTTCAAGTAAGACTTTAATTACATCGTCTCTATAGAATGTTTTAAGGCTTGCATCCATACCTAAGTTGTGGCAAATATCCTTAATATATTCTTCAATAAATTCGATAACATCTGAAGTTTCTTCAACAGAAATTGTAACTTTTTTAACGAAGAGACCTTTTTTCTCTTCTTCAATTTTGTATTTGATATCTTTTGCTTCAACTTGAAGATCTTGAGCAGCCTGATTGAGACATTCTTCAAGTGTTTTTGCCGTATATTTTCTCATGAATTATCTCCCTTTTTCTAATCTTTTAATTAAGACATAGTGCATAATTATTGATTGAACGATGTTGAATAAAGCACCTGCTAACCAATAAACACCCATTGCTGATGGTAAACTGAAACCCATAATAATGATGAAAATGGTCATAATCCATTGAGTCATCTTCATTGTCTTGTTTTGATCTTGTTGTGTATTTGATTTACCTAATTTTTGAATAGCTTTATTTCTCTTTTTATTTAACCATTGAGGTACAAACATTGCACAAATTTGTCCGCCACTCATGAGTAAAATAAGTACTAAGGCAGTCCACCAACCGCCATTTCCTGGCCATCCGGCAAAGTTAGATAAAACACTCCAAATCGTATCAGATAGTCTCAAACCTAAGAATGCATCGCTAGAAAGAGAAGCACATCCTTGTAATGCGTTCCAAACCGAAATAAAGACAGGGAATTGAACTATTAAAGTTAAGAAAGTCAAATATGGTCTAACTTTATATTTCTTATAAAGTGCCATTTGAGCTTGACCCATCTTTTGTTTTTCGTATTGATTGGTGTTTGCGTTTGGATATTTTTGTTGTAATTTAGCAATTTCAGGTTGTAACATTTGCATCTTTTGTTGAGAAAGTGTTGATGGAAGTGTTACTAACATGAATAAAAGTCTAATAATTAAAGTTGTAAGTAAAACAGCTAAAATTTGTCCGCCACCATTCATTCCAAATGCGTGAGCGAAATTTTCTGTCATTGTAGCGATTGGATAAACTAATAATCCTTCTAAGAATCCGTGTTTAGCAAATGCATCACCCCAACCTTGATAGAAGTCAGTACCTTTTCCTTCAATTAAAACACTATCATTAATTGGATCTTCACTTGTATGACCATAGAATCCATCTTCAACAGTAATACATGTTTTTAAGGTATTAACTTTGGCAGCAAGAGTGTTTTGATAAAGTGCAAGAAAATTAGCACTCATTGCTTCATCACTATTAACTACGCCATCTGAAACGAGTTGGTCATTCCATTTTGATAAATGTGCGTAATAATTTACTTTATTTTCACTATTGTACGAATCTTGTTCGTTAAAAAATTTATTATGACCAAGAGTAGTCAAATATGAATAATATCTTCCTGGTAATTCAGATGATTTTGTTTCGCCATTTGAATTTCCGTTTAATAATTTTTGTAACTTTTCATCGGTTGGCTCATTTTTATAAGATTGTAAGTCTTCATAAGTATAACCATTCATTTGAGCATAAGTAATATTGCTCAAATTAACGTCTGCTAACCATTGGTAAGCTTTATCTTTATTGTTTTGAGTTTCAATGTAAGTTAAAAAAACATCATCAAATTCTTGCCAGAATCTTAAACTTGGTGTCATAACACCTTGTTTTTCTGCTGTTGCAATTAATGATGAAGTAAAAGAATTAAGACCAAATGTTAATGTAACATCTCGTCTATTTGAGTTAGCATCAGGATTTGAAGCTTCAACAGCTGTAATTTTAATAGAATTTAATGCTAAAAGATTTGCATTAACAGGTCTAAAGACTTCTGATGCATTATAATCTGTTCTAACATATTTTCCAGAGACCTCATCATAAACGTCAACTTTTAAATTTGATGCGACAATTTTTGATGAATCAACTGATTCTTGTTTTTTGAATGTTTCAAGAACAAATTCTGTTCCTTGATCTTCTGTTTCAAAGAAAGTTGTATTAACTGGATCGTAGTTATATAAATAATTACTTACGTCGTTTTCAGAACAAAAAGAATTACAAGCTGTAAGAAGAAGTGCTCCACCTACAAGACCAACAAAACCGATAATCTTTCCTTTTTTGTTCATTTATTTCTCCTTAATCGTGTTGAGTAACGAAGCGAGTAAAGTTTCTGCTTTGCTAAAGTTTTCTTTATCATAGTTCTTACTAATTAGAACAACGCAATCTTTTTTCCATTCTTTTAAATTAAGAGTATTGTCGATAATCGCTCTGACTTGTCTTTTAATTTTTACTCTTGAAACAGCGTTGCCGTTTTTTCTTGTAACTAGTATTCCTATTCTTCCGTATTCTTGTGTTTTTTCGCGATAGTAGATAGTGAAAAATTCATTTCTTGTGAACTTTCTCAAGTTCATGATTTCTTGGAATTCACTATATTTCTTTACTCGATTAATTTTTTTCATTATTTAGAAACAGTTAAAACTTTTCTTCCTTTCTTTCTTCTAAGAGCTAAAACTTTTCTTCCGTGGCTTGTTGCCATTCTTGCTCTGAATCCATGAACTCTCATTTTATGGAGTTTGCTTGGTTGATAAGTTCTTTTCATAATATTAATTCCTCCTAATATGCAATCAAAATTATATATGTATTTATACATATAAGTCAAACAAATTTGCTTTTTAGAAATTTCTTAAAATCTCGTAATTTTGCACCTTTTTCCACAAAGAAAATTTGCTTCTACATATATGTGGATTTTACAAAAATTTTATGTTGAAAACTTAATTTTATGCGATAACAGAGATTACTTTTTAATGTGGATAACTCTTGTTGATGTGGAATCTTATTCTACATTTCAACACAAATTGATTTTTCCACTTTCTCCACATAGTTTTCCACATTGCAAAGTTGTGGAAATTTTAGTTTGCTGATAATTATCGACTTTTTTAGATTTTCCCTATGTGGAAAACTCAAATAGTGCCGATTTTTTCCTACTTTTTTATTAGTGTTTATATTAAAATTTTTTGCAGGGAGAATACCATGAAAACTTTTACTATTAGTGAAATAAATGATCTTTGGAATCGTATATCAATTAGTTTATCAGAACAATTTGATAAACCTTTATATGATGCTTTTTTCAAAAATATAAAAGTATATAGTGTTAACAGCGATTCAATTGTTTTAGTTGCTGATGGTGCACTTTCTAAAACCATTTTGGAACAAAAATATACCAAGATGTTAGAAGAAAGATTTTTTGCATTAACAAACACAAACTATAAAGTTTCATTTATTCAAGACAGCCAAATTTCTCAAAAAGCTGATGCTCAAGATGAATTAGCACAATTTGGAGATTTCTTTAAGAATAGTTTTGTTGATCCAAACTATACTTTTGATAATTTTGTTGTTGGAAAAAACAACCAAGAAGCACAAAAAGCAAGCTTGATTGTCGCAGAAACTCCAGGGACAATTTTCCAAACTTTATTTATTTACGGTGGTAGTGGACTTGGAAAAACTCACCTTTTAAACGCAATTGGAAATTACATCAAAAACGCTTCTCCAGAAAAGAAAATTCTTTATTGTTCAAGCCAAGATTTTATAAACGAATATCTTGATTTTGTTAATGGAGATTCTAAAAAAGATCAACTTATAAAATTCCTTAAACGCTTTGATATTTTCTTAATTGATGATATTCAAATGCTTAAAGATAAGAAAAAGACACAAGAATTCTTCTTTAATATATACGAAGATTTCCGTCAAAATCACAAACAAGTTGTATTAACTTCCGATAGGCTTCCTGGCGAATTAGATGGAATCGATACAAGACTTATTACAAGATTTACAAGCGGTTTATCAGTTCCAGTTTTAAAACCAGATTCACATACTTGTAGAGAAATATTAGAGAAAAAACTTATTAATGGTGGATATGATATTTCTAAATATGATGAAGAAGTTCTCATCTTCCTTGCTGATAAATTTAAAGATTCAGTTAGAAATTTAGAGGGAGCATTACTAAGACTTAATTTCTATGTTTCTCTTAATAAATATGAACGCATCACACTAGATGTTTGCGCAGATGCTTTAAGAGGAATGGTTGATGTTAGTGACGCTAAAAACAAGGTCACCGAACAAAAAATTCTTAATGTAGTTGCTAATTATTATTCTTTAGATGTTAACCAAATAACTGGTAAAATAAAGACAGGAAATATTGCTAACGCAAGACATATCGCGATTTATTTAATTAGAGATATGCTTGATGTTCCATTCAAAAAAATAGGTGCAATCTTTGCAAATAGAGATCATTCGACAATTATGCATAGCGTAGAGATGGTGGAAAAGATGTTGAAATCAGACTCCCAAGCTAAGCTCGTTGTAGAAGAGTTAAAAAAGAGAATATTATCGTAAATTTATTAATCTAAGAAATTGAGTTTTCCACAAAATCACAATTTCCACATTAACTATTATTATTAATTAAATAAGAGGTATTAAAAATGAGATTTATTATTGACCGTGACGAATTCTTAAAAGGATTATTAAATGCAAGTCGTATCATTCAAGCTAAATCACTTGATCCGATTCTTAATTATTTAAAATTAGAATTAAATGATCATCAATTAGAGATTACTGGTTCTAATGGAGATTTATCAATTCTTACTACAATTCCTTATTTTGTAGATGAAAAACAAATCATTAGAGACGCAAGTGCAGGAGCAATTCTTGTAAATTCGAAACTTATTACTGAAATTGTTAAAAGAGTTGATGGAAAAGAAGTTAAATTTGATGTAATGGATGAATCAATTGCACGCATTGAAGCTGAAAACTCAAATTTCAAACTTAACGTTATTAGAGCAAGCGAATATAGAGATTTCGATTTTGAAAAATCAGGTATTGAAGTTAGATTATTTACAAAAGACTTTGTTGAAGCAATTAATGAAGTTGGTTTCTGTGCTTCACAAAAAGATGGAAGAGCGATTTTAACTGCTATTAACATCGAATGTAATTCTCAAACTCTTACATTTACCGCAACAGATGGTGCTAGACTTGGAAGAAAAGAATTAAAAGTTGAAAATTCTGAATTATTTAATGTAAATGTTCCTGCTAAAGCATTACTTGAAGCAGTTAGATCAGTTACAAACGAAGAAGAAGTCTCATTATTTATTGCTGATAAGAAAGTAATTGTCGCTTTATCAAATACAATCTTAAATTCAAAATTAATACCTGAACTTTATCCTAATGTTAAAAATATTATTCCAAAGACATTTAATTATTACCTCGAAGTAAATGCTAATGAAATTTTAAATGCTATGAGTCGTGTTTCTCTCTTCTCAACAGAAAGAGAAAATATCGTTAAACTCACGATGCAAGAAGGAAAAATTTTAGTTTCAAGTAAATCTCAACAAACAGGTTCAGCTGAAGAAGAATTAAGCTTATTTAAATTTACTGGTGATAGATTAGAAATTTCATTCAACTGTGATTATGTCTCTGGAGCTATTAGAGCACTCAAGAGCCAAGACGTCTTAATTAGCTTTATTGGAGAAATGAAACCATTCACTGTAGTTGATAAAAATAACGACTCTGTAATTCAATTAATAACCCCTGTAAGAACGTATTAGAGAAAGATTTTTAAATAGGCGTATAAAAAACGTCAAAACGTAACAAAATCTCTTTAAAATAAAACCCCTTTAATATATAATATTAAAGGAGTTTTTTATGTCTAAAAATTATCAACAAATCAAAATTTCTACTGACTACATTACGCTTGGCCAATTATTAAAATTTTCAGGCATTATTGATAATGGCTCAGAAGCAAAAGAGTTCATTTTTAATAATGAAATTTTAGTTGATGGTGAAGAATGCAAAATGAGAGGTAAGAAATTAAGAGGCGGAGAAAAAATAGATATTAACGGCTCTGTGTTTCTTGAAATAACTAGATGAAAGTTACTGATTTAGAACTTACAAATTTTAGAAATTATAAATATCTATCTGTTAAATTCGATGATGGTATAAATTACATTGTTGGAGATAACGCAAAAGGAAAAACTAACTTAGTAGAAGCAATTTATACCCTAAGTTTTGGAAAGAGTTTTAGAACTAATGATACACTTGAGTTGATCAATAAAGATTCTAAATATTCGATTATAAAAGCTAAAACTAAAAGTGAAACTTCCTCAAAAGATATAGATATTTATTTGCTTTTAAAAGGTAAAAAAATAAGGGTAAATCAAAAACCTGTTGAACGTTTAAGTCAACTAAATGAGATTTTAAACGTCTTATGTTTCACTCCAAAAGATGTGAATTTATTAAAAGAAGCTCCTTCATTAAGACGAAGATTCTTAAATCAAAACATCTCTAAAAATAGTCAAACTTATCTTAGTAGTTTAATGGATTATGAAACGGTTTTGCGTCAAAGAAATGATGCGTTAAAACTAGAAAAAATTAATTTTGATTTACTTCAAATTTTGACGGATTACCTCATTAGATTATCAAAACCAATCTATGAATATAGGCAAAAATTTGTAAAACGAATCAACGAAATATTAAAAGATGTTTATAAAGAAATTTCATTAACTGATGAAATATTAAAAATTAAATATAAACCATTTCTTGATTCAGAAGATCATTATGAAGAAGAGTTAAAAGAATTATATGCATCAACTCTTCAAGAAGATGTGAAGAAAAAAGTAACAACAATTGGAATTCATAAAGAAGATTTTGAAATATATTTAGGAGATCGAAATTTAGGAATTTATGGATCACAAGGCGAAAATAGATTAGCTGTAATCGCTTTAAAAATTGCTCCATATTTCTTAGCAAAAAGTGATAAAGAAAAACCGATTATTGTTCTAGATGATGTATTAAGCGAGCTTGATACAAATCATGAAAAAAACTTACTTGAATATCTAAAAACTTTCAATCAAGTATTTATAACAAACACAAAAAAATCCGATTATTATCAAGGAAAGTACTATATATGTGACAATAATGTTATTGTCAAGGAGGACTAGTATGGAAGAAGAAAAAAAGACTGCTGAAGTTACTGAAGAAGTAAATCCAGAAGATGAAATTATTCCTGAAAGCGAAGGCTTTAATGATCAAGAAGAGAAAAACATCGATAGCAAAATCAGTGACGAAATCATCGAAGGCGTTGATGAAAAAGACTTAGAAAAAGTTGAAAAAGAATATAACAGTGATAGTTTGACTGTCCTTGAAGGTCTCCAAGCTGTTAGAAAAAGACCAGGTATGTATATTGGTTCAACTTCATCAACCGGTTTACACCATTTAGTTTGGGAAATTGTTGATAATGGTATCGATGAAGCTCTTGCTGGTTTTTGTGATACTGTCACAGTTACAATAAATCCTGATAATACAATTACTGTTACTGACAATGGCCGTGGTATTCCTACAGATATAGTTGCTAAAACAGGTCTTAGCGGCGTTGAAACTGTTTATACTGTTTTACACGCTGGAGGAAAATTTGGCGATGGTGGCGGATATAAAGTTTCTGGAGGATTACATGGTGTTGGTGCATCAGTTGTCAACGCTCTTTCAGAACGGGTTGATGTTACTGTCCATAAAAATGGTGAAATCTGGTATATAAGATTTGAAAATGGCGGAAATGCTGTTGATAGACTTAAAAAGATTGGTACATGTGATGATCATGGAACAATCGTTACATTTAAACCAGATGCAACAATTTTTAAAGAAACAACTGTTTTTAATTATGAAACAATTAAAAATAGACTTAGACAAATGGCCTTCCTTAATAAAGGAATCACAATTAAATTAACAGATAAAAGAGTTGAACCAAACGAAACCGAATCATTTAAATATGATGGTGGAATTAAAGAATATGTTTCTTTTATTAATAAAAAATCAATTCCTCTTTTTGATGACATAATTTATTGTGAAGGCGCTCAAAAATTTGATGATAATGGCGTAGAAGAAATAATTTATGCAGAAATTGCTATTCAATACACCTCAAATTATAACCACAACGTTTATTCATATTGTAACAACGTTTCAACCGGAAATGGTGGTATGCATGAAGACGGATTTAATTTAGCTTTAACAAGAATTTTAAATAACTACGCTAGAGAAAATAAATTCTTAAAAGATTCAGATAAAGAAAAATTCAATCTCGACGATTGCTTAGAAGGATTAACTGCAATTATTTCGGTTAAACACCCTAACCCACAATATGAAGGGCAAACAAAAGGCAAATTAGGAAACCTCGAAGTTAAAAAGATTATTTCAAATATTTTTGGTGAGCAATTACAAAGATTCTTACTTGAAAACAAGGCTGTTGCTACCGAAATTATGAAGAAAGTAAAAGGTGCTTATGATGGAAGACTTGCTGCTAGAGCAGCTCGTGAAAACATCAGACGTAAAACCGGTCTAGAGCCAACTACACTTCCAGGCAAACTTGCTGATTGTTCATCAAATAACCCTGAAGAATGTGAATTATTCATTGTTGAGGGTAATTCAGCAGGTGGTAGTGCAAAACAAGGTAGAGATCCAAGAACACAAGCTATTATGCCTTTAAGAGGTAAAATTTTAAACGTTCAAAAAGCTCAAATTCATAGAATCTTTGATAATGCCGAAATTGGAAACATGATTAGTGCAATTGGCGCAGGATTTGGAGAAGATTTTGATATAGCAAAAATTAGATATCATAAAATCGTCATTATGACCGATGCCGATGTTGATGGTTCTCACATTAGAATTTTACTTTTAACGTTCTTCCATAGATTTATGAAACCATTAATTGATCATGGATATATTTATATTGCTCAACCTCCTCTATACAAGGTTGAATTTAAAAACAAAGCATATTATGCATACACTGATGAACAATTAAACGTTATTAGAAAGACACTTGATTTAAAACCAGGTTATCCATATCAACGTTATAAAGGTCTTGGTGAAATGGACCCACAACAACTCGAAGAAACCACAATGGATCCTAAAGTTAGAAAGATGCTTAGAGTCACAGTTGATGATGCTGTTGCAGCTGATCAAGTCTTTAGTGATTTAATGGGTGAAGAAGTTGAACCACGTTCTGAATTCATTGAAAAGAACGCAAAATTTGTTAAAAACCTTGATATTTAATAAGGAGGTAAAACAATGGAAAATGATGAAAAGAAATTAGAAAACCCTGCAGAAACCCCTTCAAATGAAGAAAACGATACATCATTAGCTGAAGAAAACGCAGCTATTGAAGCAGGAATCGAAGCATCTTTAAAAGATACTGAAATCGTCTCAGAAGTCCAAAACGCCTTCTTAGATTATGCAATGTCTGTTATTGTTTCACGTGCAATTCCAGATGTTAGAGATGGTTTAAAACCAGTTCATAGAAGAGTTATTTTTGGCATGATCGATGGTGGATTTACACCAGATAAACCATTTGTTAAATCTGCAAAAATTGTTGGTGACGTCATGGGTAAATATCACCCACACGGCGACTCAGCGATTTATATGACAATGGTTAGACTTGCTCAACCATTCTCAATGAGATATACACTTGTTGATGGTCATGGTAACTTTGGTTCTATGGATGGTGATGATCCAGCAGCTATGCGTTACACAGAGTCAAGAATGAGTAAACTTGCTCTAGAAATGACTCGTGATTTATATTCAAAAACAGTCGATTTTGTTCCTAACTATGATGGTTCACTTGAAGAACCAAGTGTTTTACCATCAAGATTCCCAAATTTACTTGTTAATGGTAGTGATGGAATCGCTGTTGGTATGGCTACAAAAATGCCACCACACAATTTAAATGAAATCATTGATGGAATAAAATATGTTGCTGCAAATCCAGATTGTTCAATTGAAGATTTAATGAACATTGTTAAAGGTCCTGATTTCCCAACAGGTGGAATTATTTATGGATTAGGTGGAATTAGAGAAGCCTATGCCACAGGAAGAGGTACTTTTAGAGTTCGTGGTAGAGCTGAAATTAAAGAAGAACCAAACGGAAAAAGTAAGATTATAATCAGTGAAATTCCTTATCAAGTAAATAAGAGCAACCTTGTTAGTAAGATAGGCGAACTTGCTCGAGATAAAGTTATTGAAGGTATTACATCTGTTAAAGATTTCTCAAAAACAGACGTTAATATTGAAATTGAATGTAGAAGAGACACAGTTCCTCAAGTTATTTTGAATCAACTTTATAAAAATACACAACTTGAAACAAGTTATGGTGTTATAAATCTTTGTATCGTTGATGGTGCACCTAAAGTTTTAGGTCTTAAAGAATTAATTAACCATTACACAAATTATCAAATTGAAATTGTTGAAAGAAGAACAAAATATTTAAAAGAAAAAGATGAAGCAAGAAAACACATCGTTGAAGGTTTATTAAGAGTTCATGAAATATTAAAGAAAGATGAATTTGGTGGAACCGCAAAACGTGATGAATTCATCGAACTTGCTACAAGTAGTGCAAATCCAAACGATTTTGCTCTAAAACTTCAAGAAAAATATGGTTTCTCAGAAGTACAAGCTAAAGCAATTGTTGCTATGACACTTGGAAGACTTACTGGTTTAGAAACTCAAAAACTTGAAGATGAAAAGACCCAACTTGAAACAAATATCGCAAATTACAACTATATTCTCGAATCAAGAGAACACTTACTCGAAGTTGTATTAAAAGAATTAGATGAAATCAAGGATAAATTTGGAGATAAGAGAAGAACAACTATTTCAACACAAGTCCTCTCAATTGATGATGAAGATTTAATTCCAGAGGACGATCTTGTTATCACATTAAGTGAAAACGGATATATTAAGAGAATGTCTACATCAGAATTTAGAGCTCAAAACCGTGGTGGAACAGGCGTTAAAGGAATGACTGTTTATAGTAACGATGAAGTCAAGATGGCAATTTTCTCAAAAACACACATGGACGTCTTATTCTTCACAAATTTAGGAAGAGTTTACAGAAAAAGAGGTCATGAAATTCCAGAATCAAGCAGAACTGGTAAAGGAATCCCAGCTCTTAACCTCTTAAATTTAGAAAGAGATGAAAAAGTTGTTTCTATTATTAATGTAGAAGAATATGAAAATCACTATTTATTCTTCTGTACAGAAAAAGCTGTCGTCAAGAGAGTACCTTTAGAAGAGTTTAAACGTATTAACGTAAATGGAAAATATGCGATTACATTCAAAGAAGGAGACAATTTATTTGATGTAAAAGTTACTAACGGCAACACTAAGATATGTATTGCAAGCAACGAAGGGAAACTTTGTATGTTTAATGAAAACGACATTAGAGCAATGGGTAGAACTGCTGCTGGTGTCAGAGGTATGAGACTTGAAGGCAATGCAAAAGTTGTTGGTTTAGCAACTGATCAATACGGAAAACTCGTCTTTGTTATTTCAGAAAAAGGTTTAGGTAAACTTTCACCTATTGATACCTATAGATTAACAAATAGAGGCGCAGGCGGTGTTATTACAATTAAGATTACTGAAAAAACAGGCGAACTTGTTGGTATGAATGTTGTTGGTGGATATGAAGATTACATGGTCATTACAAATAATGGTCAAGTCATTAGATCACCAATTTCACAAGTTAGAGTTTGTGGACGTAATTCTTCTGGTGTAAAAATCATTAATTTAAAGAACAAAGAAACAGTTTCTTCATTTACTGTTTTACCTCCTGCAGAGGAAGAAAACATCGCTGAAAAGCAAGCAGAAATTGATGCTCAAATTAATGAAGTAGAAAAAGAAAACAATTCTGAAGAAAACGTAAATTCTGAAGAATAATTTAAAAAAGCCTGCAAAACTTAAGTATTTTTAAAAAAATATATATAAAATAAGGAGATATTTTATGATTGAACTTAACTATATTTTAGAAAATAAAGAAAAAGTAAAAGAACTTCTTGCCAGAAAATTATATGAAGCTGACATTGACACTCTTTGTAAAAACGTAGAGGAAAAAAGAGAACTTCAAAGAAAAGTAGAAGCAAATAAAGCAGAACAAAATAAACTTTCAAAATCTGTTCCTCAAGTTAAGAAAGAAGGCGGAGACGTCAATGCTATATTTGCTAAAGTTAAAGCTTTAGCTGCTGAAAATAAAGAAAGTGAAGCAAAACTTGCTGAACTTGAAAACAAGATTAATGAAGTTTTAGTTGCTTTACCAAATTTGCCTGATGAAGATTTACTTGCTGGCGGAAAAGAAAATAATCAACCAATTGCATATGTATATGAAAAACCAGAATTTAAATTCAAAATCAAAGACCATGTTGAACTTGCTGAAAGTTTAGGTTTAATTGATTATCAAAGAGCAGCAAAAGTTTCAGGACATGGAACCTGGTTCTATACAGGACTTGGAGCTCAACTTGAATGGGCATTATTAAATTTCTTTATTTCCGAACACTTAAAAGATAATTTTACAATGATGCTCCCACCTCATATGCTTAACTATAAGAGTGGATTTACAGCAGGACAATTTCCTAAATTTGAACAAGACGTTTTTGAACTTAAAGATCTTGAACCAATGAGATTTATGCTTCCAACAGCTGAAACTGCATTAGTAAATTATTATAGAGATGAAATTTTGGATGAAGCAGAACTTCCTAAAAAGTTCTTTGCTTATACTCCTTGCTATAGAAAAGAAGCTGGATCATATAGGACAGAAGAAAGAGGCATGATTAGAGGCTATCAATTTGATAAAGTTGAAATGGTTGAATATACCACAGAAGATGATAGTGATCGTGCTTTTGATGAATTAGTTAAAAAAGCAACCAACTTACTTGAAAAACTTGGATTACATTTTAGATTAAGTAAACTTGCTGCTGCTGATTGTTCTCATTCAATGGCAAGAACCTATGACATTGAAGTTTGGTTACCATCAATGGGTATTTATAAAGAAGTTTCTTCTGTATCAAACGCAAGAAGCTACCAAGCTCGTAGAGGAATGATGAGATATAGAGGAAAAGATGGGAAATTACACTATATGCACACACTTAATGGTAGTGGACTTGCAACTTCTCGTGTTTTCCCAGCAATTTTAGAGCAATTCCAACAAGAAGACGGCTCAGTTTTAGTTCCAGAAGTATTACAACCATTTATGGGTGGAATTAAAGTATTAAAACCAGTTAAATAATTTAGAATTTTCATAAATCAAATTAAAAAGTGCTCTTTTTGTAAAGGGCATCTTTTTTATAAATAAATATTTTTAAATCAATTCAATTAATCTATAATAATAAAGCCGTTGCGAGTCATTGCTTCGAACCTGGTCAGGATGGAAACATAGCAGCCATAAGATGATTTATGATTGTGCAACGGTTTTTATTTGTAATAAGTTATGTTTAACCTCATCATTAGATCGTATTTGCTAGTGCTATTTGAACTATTAGTAACTGTGACTACATCTTTTTCATAAACTCTTGTAACTAAGCCATCATAATTCCAAACAACGTGGAAATCGGCATGTGTTTTAAGTTTATTGCTAGAAAGTTCTCCTTCAATCCTAATTTCTAATTCGCTTGATGAAGCAAAATACTCAAACCACGTATTGGATAAACCGTTTTTAACAGAGGAAACAAAATTATTATAAAAACTAATATCAAAATTTATTGTATATAAATGTTCTGTAGGAAAAACGGTATTACCACTTACTTTCCAGTGAGGAGAAGAGGATGTATAAGAATAATTTTGTTTTAAAGATTTTTTAACAATTTTACCAGATGAGTCTAGAGAATCAAAAATTAAATCAGCTTTTGCGGTTTTATACGCTGATGATACACTAACTTTTTTTGCTTCATTTGCAAATTCAGAGGCAGATATTTTGTGAGCGCAACTAGTAAGCGCAAGAAGCGCTACAAGTGGCAAAGTTTTTACAATGTGTGTCGTTTTCATATAATTATTGTAATATTTTAAAACTAATAAATATAGATAAAAATGTTAAAAGATAATGGTATAATTTCCATATGCTAAAAAATGACGAATTTTTCATGAAAGAAGCTTTTAAAGAAGCTAAAAAAGCTTATAAAAAAGGCGAGATTCCAATTGGTTGCGTTATTGTTGACAATGCTAATAAAGAGATTTTAGTTCGCGCACACAATTTAAAAGAAAAGAAACATGATGTTTCTGCTCATGCTGAAATAAACGCCTTAAGAAAACTCGGCCAAAAAAAAGAAAACTGGAGAGCGGAAGACGTCACGCTTTATGTGACTGTTGAACCTTGTTCGATGTGTGCTAGTGCAATCCTTCAAGCACGAATTTCTAGAGTAGTTTTTGGAATTCACGAATACGAAACAGGTGGATTTGGAGGAAAAATCGATTTGACTAGAGAATTTAAATCTGAATTAACTATAGAAAGTGGAATTTATAAAAAAGAAATAGAAAATTTGATGAAACAGTTTTTTGTAGAAAAGCGATAACAATCGCTTTTTTATATTATTCAAAAATTAGAGAAAAAAATTATGTTTTTTACTATGTAAAAAAAGAAAATAAATATATAATTTTCTCATGCTAGAAATTGTAGATGTTATTAAAGATTATTATGTAGATAAAAAAGCCTTTAGAGCTTTAAAGGGAATTAATTTATTTTTCCCTAAGCAACAGTTTTGTTCAATTCTTGGACCTTCCGGATGTGGCAAAACCACAACGCTAAACATTATTGGTGGTTTAGATCAATATACAAGTGGTGATTTAATTATCGAAGGCCAATCAACCAAAACTTATAACGACAAAGATTGGGATAATTATAGAAATAAGAGGGTTGGCTTTGTTTTTCAATCTTATAATTTAATACCACAACTAAATTTACAAGACAATGTCGCCATGGCTTTAACACTAAACGGAGTTGGAAGAAAAGAAAGAATTGAAAAAGCTAGAATTGCACTTGATAAAGTTGGACTTAATGGTTTATATAACAAAAAACCAAATCAACTTTCAGGTGGTCAAATGCAACGTGTTGCTATTGCTAGAGCTATAATTAATGACCCAGAAGTTATTCTTGCTGATGAGCCAACAGGAGCTTTAGATAGCGTAACAAGTGTCCAAATCATGGACATTTTGAAAGAAATTTCAAAAGATAGACTTGTAATTATGGTCACTCACAACGAAGAGTTAGCTAATAAATATAGTGACAGAATTATTAAATTTTTAGATGGTGAAGTTTCATCTGATTCTCTTGAAAAAGAGATGAAAGTGTTGCGTGAAAAAGAAAATGCTGAATATGAAAAGAAAAACGCAGTTTCTTTGAAAGATTTTGAAATAATTGATGAAAAAAAGAACAGTAAACTTCAACAAACGAAAAAAGAAAGAAAAAGTTCGATGTCTTTTTGGACAGCACTTAAACTTTCATTTGGAAATTTATTAACAAAAAAGGGTAGAACATCATTAACCTCTGTTGCAGGATCTTTTGGTATCATTGGGGTTGCACTTGTCTTAAGTGTTAATAACGGTTTTGGAAATTACGTTGCAAGAATGGAAAAAGAGACTGCATCTCAAATGCCAATTACAGTTTCCTCATATTCTGTAACTTATGAATATGATCAAGATTATGTTGAAAACGAATCATTTACAGATAAACAAGAAGTGTACGTTACTCGTGAAGGAAGAATCACACGTAAACTTGTATACAACAACATCACACCTAAATACATTTCATATTTAGAAAAACTGAAGAATCAGGAAAAAATTATTAGTGATTACATCATTTCATATGGCGATAACTATGGGTATAATTTGACTACAACGCTTGTTGGAACAGATGAACCTTATATAGTAGAAAATACAAGTTTCTTATCATATTCAAGCATTCTTTCAACGGTTACTGGCCTTCCAACTCAATTCTTCCATGTACTTTATGGTGAAGAATCTGATTACGATGTAATCGCTGGGAAATATAGCAATCCAAAAGAAAAAGGCGATTTGATGTTGATGGTAAACGAAAGAAATGAGTTACCATTAGGTGTTTTAAAACGACTTGGATTTATTCCTGATAAAGAAGAATATGATGAAAAATATGCAGAGGAACACCCAATAAAATTTGAAGACATTATTGGTAAAAAATTCAAAGTTTTTCCAAATAAAGATTTCTATGAAACAAAATCAAAAACAGTTTCTCAAAGTACATATGAAGCAAATTATTATGAACAAAGAGATTTAACAACTCTTTATAATGATGAAAATTCAGGAATTGAGTGCAGAATTGCAGGGATTTTGAGACCAAAACAAGATTCTTCAATTCAAACAATGGCTTCTGGATTATGTTATCAAAAGTCACTTCAAGATTATTTAATTACTTTAAATCAAGATGAAGAAGTTTATAAAAATATTGAACACAATATGACTTGGAGAGAAGGAGCTTCTATTATTGACCTTCTCCAAGACCTCCAAAATTTGCAAAGCGAAAACGTCGCTGATTTAAGTGCTGCAAAATTGAATAGAGTATTTAGTAACTATTTAACTTTCTACAATTTGTTTAGCGGTGAGAGTGTCAATGAAAAAGGTGAAAATTATGATTTTTCTGATTACATAAGCTGGGCAAATAAATTAGGTGCCGAATTAATTGACGATAACTTAAAAGCAAACGGACTTGATGGAATTAGTGACTATCTTTCTAGAATTATTAGATATCTTAGTGAAGGAACTTTTGATGTTGCAACAAAGCAAAAAGCCTATCCTTATATAATATCTGTTATGGCTTTTATGAATAATTATTCAGCTGTTGATAACGTCATTATTTTTTCACCAGATTTAACTGCTAAGGAAACATTAAAAACTAGACTTGATGAATATAATAAAATTGATACATCAGGAAGTGTTGATCACGCATCAAACCAAAAAGAAGTTGTAAATTATACTGATATAGTTGGTACACTTACCTCTTCATTATCACAAATGATTGATATTATATCGGTGGTTCTCATTGTTTTTGCTTCTATATCTTTGGTTGTAAGTTGTGTTATGACAGGAATTATTACTTATGTTTCAGTCATCGAAAGAACAAAAGAAATTGGTGTTTTAAGAGCAGTTGGAGCTCGTAAAAAAGATGTCGGAAGATTATTTGAAGCTGAATGTGTCTTTATTGGTTTAGGAAGTGGTGTATTTGGTTGTTTAGTTGCTTGGGTTGCAACATTCCCAATAAACGCCATATTAAACGCACTTTATGGTGAATATAATATAGGAAACATCGCTGATTTAGCATTTGGTGCTATGATTTTCCTTGTTGCAATTTCAGTCGTTTTAACATTTATCAGTAGTTTATTCCCTGCTAGAGCAGCAGCAAAGAAAGATCCAGTTATTGCGTTAAGAACAGAGTAGGTAATTTTATGAAAAACACAGAAAAAGAAATTCAAAAAGCATTTGTCAATTTATTAAGTTCTTATTCAATTGAAGAAATTGATGTAAAAATGATTTGTGATATTTTAAAAATCAAAAGGCAATCATTTTATTATCATTATAAAAATATTTATGACGTCATTTATTCGATGTTTAAAGAAGATGACCTTGAAATTAAAAATAGTGGTTCTCTTGAAATTATTGTAAAAGATTTAATCGACTATCTATTTAAAAACGAAGATTTTAATAGAGAAATTTTAGTGAGCAGCGCAAAAGAAATTTTAGAAGAATTTTCTTTCTCATATTTATATAGATCTTTAATTTTATACCTTGCTCAATTTAGATTATCGATTGATGTTCAAAAAGAAACAGCTAGATTTTATGGTAAGGCAGCAGCAAATCAAATTTTGTTTTATTTTAAAAATGCCGACTATACAAAAGAAGAAATTTATTTAAAACTAAATTATTTATTTAATGAACAATTATTAAAATTTGCAGTTAAACGTTAAAAACCTTGCAAATCTTAATTATTTTTGCAATTTAAATTTTAATATTTAAATTAGATTTTACTAAATTGATCTAATAAATTAAAATTAATGTACGAATTCTTTGCATTAGACGTTAGCTCAATGCTAAGGAGAAATTTATGGAAAAAGAAGATTTTATTAGTTTATTAATTTACCTTCTAATGGGTGCGGTCGTAGTCATGATTGGTATTCTTGTCTTTAGACCAGCTATGGAAGCAGGATATTTATTTAATTCAGCAGGAGAAAATTTCTTGTTCCTCTTTGCTTCACTTGCGATTGCAATTGTTGCAAATGTTTTCTTGCTTGAAATCGGTCACCTTCTTGGGGCAAAGTTAGGAAAATACAAAATCTTAAGTTTCAATATTTTCGGATTTGGGATTTACAAAACAAGAAACGAAGAAGGGAAAGAGAAAAGCAAATTTAGATTTGGTAAATTTAATGGTCTTGGTGGACAAACTGTAATTTCTCCTAAAAGTGAAAAATCAAATCCAATGCCTTATGTTTTCACACCTCTTTTATTAATGCTTTTAGAATTTGTCGCGCTATATTGTGTGTTTGCTTTTATTAAAAATGTAACTGATGACTCAAAAGTTATGTTAATGGCCGTAAAATATGGCGTTGTTGTTTTAGCAACAATTGGTGCATGCTTCATTATTTATAATTATTTCCCAGCAAAACTTGATTCATTAAATGATGGATATAGAATCTTATTATTAAATAAGAAAATAAATATTGAAGCATATAACTATAAACTTAAAAACGAAGAGACAGAATTTTTTGGAGAAAAAGTCGAAGAAATTCGTGTTTTTGAAGAGATAACTGATTTCACAGCAAACGTTAATTTTGATGCTGCAATTCAAGAAACCATTAAAAAAGATTTTGAAAAAGCTCTAGAAATCGTTAATAAAACAACAGCCGATAAAAAGAAGATGGCGAGCTCTACTTATAGAAAATTTGTTTTATTAAAAGTTTTCCTTGCTTATTTATTACAAAGCGAAGAAGAAGCAACTGCTTTATATAAAGATAAAGTTGCGTCTACAGAACTTTCTGATCTTGCTAGAAACTGTAAAAATTACGATGGTTTAAGAGTTTATGTAGCTTATGTTGGGGTTTCTGAAAAGAGTTTAAATGAAATTAAATTTGCTCTAGAGAAGAAAAAGAAGTTAGATAAAAAACAAGATAAAGTTGAAGCAGCTAAACAAAATGAACTTTTAAAAATCATCATTGAAAAGATATCAGAAACAATTCCTCAAGCAAAGGAATTAGAATTATAAGCAAACAAAAAAGATGCATAACAATGCATCTTTTTCATTAGCAATTAACTAATTATTCAGCTGGTTTTTCTTCTGGTTGTTCTTCAGTTTTTTTAGTTTCAGCGGCTGCTTTTGCTTTTTCTTCAGCTGCAAGTCTTGCTGCTCTTAATGTGTTAACAACCTTAACAACAACGAATAATGTAACAGCAATAATAAGGAATGAAATAACTGCGTTAATTAATGCTCCCCAGTCGATAACTGCTGACATGTTGTATGTATATGTTGTTCCATGAAGTGTGTACTTACTATTGATTAAGTTTGTACCATATGTAACTGGATCAACTGCACCAGCTTGTGCGCCAAGGTATGTAGCATATTCTGTAAGTTTTGATGCTTCAAAGAATTGAAGTGGTTCGCCACCAGCAGCCATAACTAAACCTCTTTGTGCATCGTTTAATGCTGGTAAAACGGTAACAAGACCATTAATACCACCAGGGACTGCCCATGTTGCTAAACTCATTAAGATATTAACAAGAGCTGTAACAATAGCACTGAAAGCACCGCCGATGACAACACCAACAGCCATATCGAAGGCGTTACCACGGGAGATAAAAGCTTTAAATTCATTCCAAAGCTTAAATTGTTTTTTGGCCATAAATAATCTCCTTATGCATATTATTTTATTATTCTTAAAAATAAAAGTATATTAAAAATATAATTTTAATTTTAATTTTCGTATTTCTGGAAAAGTTTATTATAATTATATGGGCGTATATTTCATTAACAAGGAGAACAGCTGTGAATAAAGTTATCGTTATTGCAGATTCAACAACAGATTTAAGCAAAGAATTGATTGAAAAGTATCAGATTAAAATCGTTCCTCTTCATGTAAGCATCCCAGGAGATGAAACCGATTATTTAGATGGTGTTAACTTAGATTCGCTTTCAATTTATGAAAAAGTAGATAAAATTGGTAAAACACCTAAAACAGGAGCAAGAAATACAAGCGAATTAATCGAAGATTTTAAACCATATATTGAACAAGGATATGACATTATTTTTACAGGTATTGGAGCGTCAATGTCTTCAACATATAGCAATGCTTGCTTAGCTGCTCAAGAATTCCCAGAAGGAAGAATTGAAATAATCGATTCTCAAAACTTATCAACCGGAACCGGATTATTGGTTTTAAGAATGTGCGAATTAAGAGATGAAGGAAAAAATATTCATGAAATCGCAGAAGAAATTAAAAAATTAATTCCTTTAGTTAGTGCAAAATTCTGTATTGATGTTCTCGATTACCTTTATAAAGGCGGCAGATGTTCTGGAATGACAAAATTATTTGCTCAATTTTTAAGAATTCACCCAATTGCTAAAGTTATTGATGGAAAATTAACAATGTACAAACTTCCAAGAGGAAAATACAAAAAAGCAGTTGACCTTCAAATTGAAGAATTTGTTGAGGACTTTAAAGCAAATAACATTTATACAGATCATGTATTTGTTACTGATAGCGGAAGAATGGATGGCGAATCAGAATATGTTGTCGAAGAACTTTCAAAATATATTCCAAAAGAAGCGATACATGTCACTCAAGCAGGATGTGTTGTTTCTTCGCATTGTGGGCCAAAAACAATCGGAATTCTTTATATATTAAAAGAAAGAAAAAAGAATAAAAAAGAAAACTAAAAAGCGATCAAACGATCGCTTTAAAAATACGTAATTTTTAAAAATATGCTTATTCTGCAGAGATTTTGAGGTTTTTAACTGCCATTGAAACACAATTTATTGAACTTGAAAGAAGTTTTGAATTATTAGCTAATGCAATAACATCATTAAAAACATTAAATAAATTTCCACTTAATGTGAACAATGTTAATGGTTTATCAAGTTTGCCGTTTTTAATGTGAAAACCTTCGGCTTGAAGGGAAAAATCACCACTAACAGGATTTAATCCTGCGTGCAAACCAGTAAGACTTGTAATATAAATTCCGTTTTTTATTTTTTCAAAGAGTTGCTCTTCAGAGAGTTTGCCTGGTTTTAAATAGATGTTGGTAAAACCAATACCCATTTTAGAACCTCTTTCTCTAGCGTTCCCTGTTGTTTGAACTCCATCCTTTTTAGCTGTAGCAAGGTTGTAGAAGAAGGTCTTTAAAACACCTTTATCTATAATCTTTTTATTTGTTGTTGCAACGCCTTCATCGTCAAAATATGTATAGAATAAATTCTTTTCTAAAGGTCTTTCTTCAACTGTGATTTTGTTAGAAAAGACTTTTGTATTTAATTTGCCTTCAAAAACTGATGAGTGCTTTTGAATAGATTCGCTATTTGCATTTGAAATTGCTGAAGCAAGTAAGCTTGCGACACAGTTTTCTTTTAAAACAACTTTATATTTCCCGCTTTGAATTGGCTCTCCACCAAGTTTGCTTAATCCTTTTTCTACAAGCTTGTCTACAAACTCATCAACATTGAATTTTGATAGATCATTATCGAAAAATAAATCAAAAGCAGCCTTGGTTTCGTTTTCTTTTTCTGAAACAACAATTTCAGCATAAAAATAATATAAATTACTTTTTGTTTTCAAATTTAAACCGTATGAATTAGCCAAAATTGATGTATCATCGCTTAGATCAAATCCAAGCTCAACATTCTTAATTTTATTTGATTTAGCATATAGTTTGTTTTCAATCTCATGAAGTTTTTCGATAGCATCTTCAGGAGTAAATTTTGCTAATTCTTCATTATAGATGTTTTTCTTTTTATATTTTGGTGAACCTTTAAAAATAATTGCTTCGTCGTTCGATTCACTTAAAGAGGCCGCCTCTTTTATGGTGTTTATGATATAAGAAGGAGTGGTTTTATCGTCGTTTTCGACACTAACAAAACCCATTTTTCCATTATAAATTCCTCTTGCGGTGAAATTTTTATCAACAGAAACGGAATAAAGAACAATCTCACCTTTAAACATACTAATTGAAAGAGATTTGTTTCTTGTTTCCTCAATATCGGCGGCTTCTATCCCGTTTAACTTCGCTAATTCAAAAAACTTTTTAAAATTCATAGATAGATCCTCCTCTACCTCCAACAACTATTTCATCAACTCTGATTGTTGGTTGACCAACATTAACAGGAATACTTCCAGAAGAGGACCCACACATTCCTTGTCCTAGGGCTAAATCGTTTCCAACCATATCGATATGCATCAAAATATCACGAGCATTACCGACTAAAGTTGCACCTCTAACGGGTTCAGTAATTTTACCATCTTTAACAATATAGGCTTCAGAACAACCAAAATTGAATTCGCCTGTTGCTGGGTTCACGCTACCCCCACCAAAAGAAACAGCGTATAAAGCAAGTTTTGTATTTTTTATAATTTCTTCAGGTGTAGATTTTCCTGGAGCAATATAAGTATTACTCATTCTTGATGTTGGTTCATATTTATAACTTTCTCTTCTTGAAGCGCCGTTTCCTGGTTCGTTCATTCTACGTCCATTAAAATCATCAATTAAATAACTTGTTAAGATGCCGTTTTTAATAAGTTCATGTTTAACTGGAACATTTCCTTCATCATCGACATTAAATGAGCCCCATTCATTAGGAATAGTTGGATCATCATAAGCCGAAACAATTGGATTTGCGATTTGCTCTCCTAATTTTCCAGAGAAGACGCTTAAACCTTTAGCAACAGAGGTTGCCTCGAGTTGGTGGCCACAAGCTTCATGAAATATAACGCCACCCCATCCATTACCAATAATGACTGGAAATTTACCTGATGGAGCTTCTTTTGCTTGCAACATCAAAATAACTTTTTTAGCATGTTCGGTAGCTAAAGCCTTCAAATCTAAGGTTTTTGTGAAAAATTCCCATCCACCTTGAGCGGCTGGTCCATCGAATCTTGTTTCTATTTTTCCGTTTTCTTGTGCAACACTTTCAATGATAAATCTCCCATATTCTCTGAAATTTTTAAACATCAATCCTTTGCTATTAAAGATTTCGTTATCGTTAGTTTTAATAATCATCGCAGTTGTGCTTTTTACAATTCGAGGATCATAATCAGATAAAATTTTATTTATATCTTTTAATAAAGTGACAACTTCACTTTTAGGAATTGAGGTAAGTGGAGTAAAAGGTTTATTAAAATTTTTGTGCTTTTTAAGTGTAAATGAAGTGACTTCATTAATTTGTCTTTCACCTTTAAAAGAAGCGGAAAGCTCTTTTGCTAGTTGAAGTAATGATTTTCTTGAAATGTCGCCTGTAGAGCCATAAACACTTTGTGTCCCTTTTAAAAGCCTTAGTCCGACTCCAGAAATATTTGTGTTTCTTGTTTCTTCAACCTTTCCGTTTTCAACTTCTAAATATGAACTAAAGGTATTTTCAGCAAAGATTTCAACAAAATCTGCGCCTGTTTGAGAAGCTACGTTAATAACTTCGGCAGCTAATTTCTTTGATATCATGGATTTTTCCTCCTGCTAAATATTATAAATGTATATAGAAAAAATAAAATTTAATAATTTTCTTTATTAAAAAAGTTTAATATATGAATATGAAGACAAAATATCCGATTATTTTAGTTCACGGAGCGCTAGTGAAGAACTGGTTATTTTATCGTTGTTTTGGAAAAATCGATAAGATATTAAAAAAAGAAGGATATGTAGTTTATATAGCAAATATTGATGCTTGTGGAAGTATTGAAAATAATGCTAGCCAACTTAAATCATATATAAATAAGATAATAGAAAAGGAAAACGTAGAAAAAGTGAACCTAATTTGTCACTCAAAAGGTGGGTTAGATGCAAAATACATGATTGATAATTTAGATGAAGCACACCACGTTGCAAGTGTTAGTGCGCTTTGTTCACCTTTTAAAGGTACACCAGTTGCTACAGCTATGATGAATCAACCTAAATGGATTATTGCGCTTGAAAATTTCTTTATGAAAATATTTTATAAATTAATTGGAGACAAAAAACCAGTTCCTAAAATCCTTGGTAATCAACTTAAACGTATAAACACATTAGAGGAACCAGAGATGGTACTTCAAGAAGGGATATATTTTCAAAGTTTTTCAGCAAAAACAAACAGCATAAAAGATAATTTTATTGATTCTCTCCCGCTTTTAATATCGCGTCATATGGAAAACGTGCCAACAGATGGCTTAGTTCCTCTAGATTCAACTATATTTGGTAATTATAGAGGATTAATAAGTGAAGAAAATTTATCTCATAACCAAGTAATTGATAACACCGCATCATATAAAAAGAAGAAGATAATCTTCGAATTCTATAAAAATTTAGCGAAAGATTTAGCTGATCGAGGATTTTAAAAATTTAATAAAAAAAGATTGATTGAAAGAAGAAAAAAATATAACATATATGCACATGCTTTCTTAAAGATCGCATTTGAATCTTTAGGCGGAAGGAGTAATGAAATGAAGCAAGGAATTCATCCAAATTACCATGTATGTAAAGTCACCTGCATCACATGCGGAAACGTATTTGAAACAGAATCAACATTAAAAGAAATTAAAGTTGATACATGCTCAAATTGCCACCCATTCTACACAGGAAAACAAAGATTTACACAATCAGATGGTAGAGTTGACCGTTTCAACAAAAAATACGGATTTAAGAAATAAGAAAACTGGAATCGTGAGATTCCTTTTTTTCACCTCGTTTAATTAACAAATAGAATGAAAAAAATACCAATAAGTGATAAATTATTTAGCAGTAAGGAAGGACGTATTTATGGAAAAGAAAAGATTATATATTACAACGCCTATTTATTATCCTAGTGGGAATCCACATATCGGGCACGCATATTGCACAACCTTAGCAGATGTTATTGCACGTGATAGACGAATGAGACACTATGAAACTTATTTTCTTACTGGAACAGATGAACACGGTCAAAAAATAGAAAAAAATGCCAAATTAGCAGGCTTATCACCATTAGAATATGTTGATAATATGGTTGCAGTTTTTAAAAAATTGTGGGAAGCTTTAAAAATTTCTAATGACGATTTTATTAGAACTACACAAGATAGACACGTTGAATGTGTTCAAAAAGTTTTTTCTAATCTTTATAAAAACGATGATATCTATTTAGGAAAATATGAAGGATGGTATTGCACACCTTGTGAGTCGTTTTGGACCGAAACACAAGTTGGCGAAAATCATCTTTGTCCTGATTGTGGTAGACCAGTTGAAAAATCAACAGAAGAATGTTTCTTTTTCAAGACAAAGAAATATTTAAACAATGTTTTGAAGTGGTATGAGAATCCAAAATCAGTTTATCCTGAAAGCAGAAAAAACGAGATGGTTAACACATTTATTAAACCTGGACTTGAAGATTTATGTGTATCTAGAACCTCATTTACACGGGGTGTCCCTCTAAAAGAAGGAGAAAAACACATCTCTTATGTTTGGTTAGATGCTCTTGTTAATTATATTAGCGCTTTAGGTTATGGAACTGATCATGACGAGCTTTATCAAAAGTTTTGGGCAAGTGAAGAAACCGAAATTGTTCATCTTATTGGAGCAGATATTACACGATTCCACACAATTTATTGGCCAGAATTCTTATCAAGCATTGGTGCAAGACTTCCTGATAGAGTTTTTGTCCATGGTCTTTTGATGATGAAAGATGGGAAAATGTCAAAATCTAAAGGAAATGTTGTTTCGCCTTACCCATTAATTGAAAGATATGGAGTAGATGCTGTCAGATATTATCTTGTTAGAGAAGTTGTTTTTGGACAAGACGGTCAATTTACCCCAGAACAATTTGTTGAACGTATTAATGCAGACCTTGTTAACAATTTAGGTAACCTTGTTTCTAGAACAGTTTCGATGGTTGACAAATATTTCGGTGGAAAAATCCCAGAATTTAAGAGCGACATCAACGAATTTGATCACGAATTAGAAGTAATGACAAATAACATAATCCAAAGTTATGTTGAAAAGATGAAAAATCTTGAAGTTACGGAAGCTTATATTGATGTTATGAATTTGCTTGGAAGAGCTAATAAATATATTGAAGAATCAACTCCATGGGTTTTAGCAAAAGATGAAAGTAAAAAAGCAAATCTTGAAAGTGTAATGGCACATCTTGCAAGAGTTATCTTTGTTGGCGCAAAGCTTTTAGAGCCAATCCTTGTTGATAAGAGTAAAGAAATATTTGTTCAACTTGGATTAAGCGAGCAAGAAACGGACTTCGATAATTTAAATAACTCATCTCTTCTTGATAATCATCAAGTAAATAAAACAGGAGTATTGTTCCCAAGACTTGATGTAGCAAAAGAAGTAGAATTTATAAAAGGATTAATGAACGGAAACAAATAAAAAGGACATGCAAAACGCATGTCTTATTTGTAAAAACCCTGCAAAACTCGACTATTTTTAATTTTGTTCAATTGTTTTAATTACTTTTTTAATTTCGTTTGCACTTTTTTGAAGTTGCTTTCTTTCAGAAACCGATAAAGGCATTTCAAGGATTTCTTCTACGCCGCCTTTACCAACAATGCAAGGTACAGATAGCGCTAAATCGTTAAGATAATACTCGCCATCAAGTTCTGCCGATACAGGAAGCATACTCTTTTCATCGTTAATTACAGCTTGGCAAATTTTTCCAACAGCCATGGCTATACCATAATAAGTTGCTCCCTTTTTCTTAATAATTTCGTAAGCAGACATTCTAACGTCTTCATCGATTTGATTCATTGTGTCTTCAAAGCGATCAAAACCTTTCATCTCATAAAATTCTTTTAATGGAATTCCTGAAACATTAGAAATACTATTTACTGCAAGCTCACTATCGCCGTGTTCACCAATAATAACTGTGTGAACGTTTCTAGAATCGACATTCAATTTTTTAGCAAGTAAATATTTAAGTCTTGCTGTATCTAAAACTGTGCCACTACCAAAAACTCTTTCTTTTGGTAAACCACTATATTTAATTGCAAAGTGAGTTAAAACATCAACTGGATTTGAGACAATTAATAAAATTCCTTCAATGCCGACTTCGTTTAAATTGTCGATAACGCTCTTAAGAATTTTACTATTCTTGTTTATTAAATCTAATCTAGTTTCGCCTTCTTTTTGAGCAGCGCCACTCGTGATAATAATCATTGCCGCATCTTTTAAATCTTTATATTCTCCTGAATAGATTTCCATAGGAGAAGAATAAGGCAAACCATGACTTAAATCCATAGCTTCACCTTCAGCTTTTGCTTTATTTATATCAACAAGTACCATTTCAGAAAAGAGATCTTTTTGTACTAGATGAAACGCAATTGAAGCGCCAACATTTCCTAACCCAATAATTCCTACTTTTTTAATATTAACCATAGTTTCACCTCCTTAAATATAATACCGTTTTTTAAGAAATTTTAATTTAAAAATGCATAAAAATTTATTACTTATTTCTTTGTTACATTTTAAATATTAAAATAAGGAATATGAAAAACGAAAAAGAAATTAGAAAAGTAAAATGTGTTGATTTCACATTTGATGGTCAAGGACTTGCAAAAGACGATAACAATCGTGTTGTCTTTGTTCCTTCGCTTTTAATTGATGAAGAAGCAGAAGTAGAAATTTTATATAAGAAAAAAGATTTTGATGTTGGAAAAATCAAAAAGATTTTTTCTTTTTCAAAATATAGAATTAATCCAAAATGTCCATGTTCGACTTCATGTGGAGGATGTTCATTTCAAAATTTAGATTACTCAAAAGAATTAGAATATAAAAAGAAAGTAGCTATTCAAACGCTTTCTAGGATTGCTGGTATTGATGCAAGAGGTGCAAACATCTATGGTATGGAAGAACCATATTATTATAGAAACAAGATTCAAGTTCCTTTTGGCTATGATAAGCAAAAAAGACTAGTTTATGGGTTCTATAAAATCAAAAGCCATGACATTGTTCCAATTACTGAATGTGCAATCCAATCGAAAGAACACGTAGAAATTTTAAAGACAATTAAAGACCTAATTATTTCAATGAGACTACGTGCGTATGATGAAGATACTGGTCACGGCACATTTAGACACGTCCTTATTAGAGTAGGAAAAGTAACTAAAGAAGTGATGGTAGTTTTAGTTGTTAAAGATGCAAAATTTGCTTCTCGACATAATTTTGTAAAAGCCTTAGTTTCTAAATGTCCAAACATTAAAACTGTCGTTTTAAACGAAAATCCTCGCAAAACTAATGTTATTTTAGGAAACAAAGAAGAAATTTTATATGGTCCAGGATTTATTTATGATTATCTTTTAGGAGTAAAATTTAAAATTTCATCAAAATCTTTTTATCAAGTAAATCATGACCAATGCGAAAAACTTTATTCTTTAGCAATTGAAAAAGCTGCTTTAAAAAAGAGTGATACAATACTTGATGCATATTGCGGAATTGGAACAATTGGATTGATTGCTTCAAAAAACGTTAAAGAAGTTAATGGCGTTGAAGTTGTTGAAGAAGCAATTATTGATGCTAAAAATAACGCTAAGATAAACGGAATCACAAACTGCAATTTTGTATGTAAAGATGCTTCTGAATATTTAATTGATAAAAAATTTGATTGTGTTTTTGTTGATCCTCCTAGAAAAGGGCTTGATACAAACTTTTTAAATGGGTTGATTAAAAATAAACCTGAAAAAATAATCTATATTTCTTGTGATGTAGGTACTCTCAGTAGGGATTTATCTATATTAAAAAAAGATTATGAAATTAAGTCTATTGACTTTGTTGATATGTTTCCTAGGACATATCATGTTGAGACTGTCGTCAACTTAATACTCCGAAAGTAGTGCTTAAACTGAAATA
>CAMNHN010000003.1 GCA_946539555.1 uncultured Mollicutes bacterium
AAAGAATTTGTTTCAAATATCATTGGAACAGATTTAAATTTAGATGTTTCAAGAGTTACAATCTCTGATATCATCGCAATTTTCAGCTATTTCATGAATTTAATGGATGGTTTTGGATCAGTTGATGATATCGATCACTTATCAAATAGACGTATTAGATGTGTTGGTGAACTTATTCAAACTCAATTTAGAATTGGTTTAACTAAGATGGCTAAAAACATCACCCAAAAAATGTCTATTACAACAGGTGAAACAAAAGAACTCACTCCTAAATCCTTAATAAATATAAAACCTTTATCAAGTGAAATTAGAGAATTCTTTGCTAGCTCACAACTTTCTCAATTCATGGATCAAACTAACCCTCTTGCAGAACTTGCTAACAAGAGAAGAATTTCTGCTTTAGGTCCTGGTGGATTAACCCGTGATAGAGCATCAATGGAAGTTCGTGACGTTCACTTTACTCACTACGGACGTATTTGTCCTATTGAAACACCTGAAGGTCAAAACATTGGTTTAATTAATAATCTTGCTACATATGCAAAGATTGATAAATATGGATTTATTGAAACTCCATATAGAGTTGTTGATAAAGCAACTGGTGAAATCACAGAAAAAACAGTTTATTTATCAGCAGAAGAAGAAAACAATCACGTTATTGCTCAAGCAACTCGTGATGATATTAAAGATGGAAAACTTGTTGGCGACAAGGTTGTTGCTAGATTCAATGGTGAAAACATTTTAGCTGATGCAAAAGATGTTGATTATATCGATGAATCCCCAATGCAAATTGTTTCTGTTGCTGCAGCATGTATTCCATTCCTTGAAAATGATGATAACACTCGTGCTTTGATGGGTGCTAACATGCAACGTCAAGCTTTACCACTTTTAAGACCACACGCACCATTTGTTGGTACAGGTCTTGAACATAGAATCGCATTCGATTGTGGATTAGCGGTAATTTCAGCTGAAGAAGGTGTTGTTACTTACACCGACTCACAAGTTATTAAAGTCCAAGAAAAAGAAGGCTTAAGAACATATAAGCTTCAAAAATTTGAAAGAAGTAACAATGGTACTTGTATCAATCAAAGTTCAATTGTTAAAGTTGGTCAAAAGATTAAGAAAGGTCAACTTATCGCTGATGGTCCATCAATGGATAATGGTGATTTAGCTCTTGGTCAAAACGTTGTCGTTGCCTTTATGACTTGGGAAGGTCTCAACTATGAAGACGCTGTCATTATGTCAGAAAGACTCGTCAAAGAAGACGTTTATACAACAATTCATATCGAAAGTTATGAAATTGAATGTAGAAGAACTAAAAACGGTGATGAATCCATCACTCCAGATGTCCCTAACATCTCACTTGAAGCAAAAGCTCACCTCGATTTAGATGGTGTTGTCTATCCAGGAACAGATGTTAAAGAAGGCGATATCTTAGTTGGTAAAGTTACACCAAAAGGTGTTTCTGAACCATCTCCAGATCAAAAATTATTAGATGCTATCTTTGGTGATAAATCAAAAGATGGTAAAGATACATCACTCCGTGTCCCTCACGGTGGTGCAGGAACAGTATTAGATGTCAAAGTTTTCACAAGAGAAAATGGTGATGAACTTGCTCCAGATGTCTATAAAAAGGTTAGAGTTTATGTCGTCCAAAAGAGAAAGATCTCTGAAGGTGATAAGATGTCAGGAAGACATGGTAACAAGGGTGTTATTTCACGTATTGTTCCAGTTGAAGATATGCCATTCTTACCAGATGGTACCCCAGTTGATATCTTACTTAACCCACAAGGTGTCCCTTCACGTATGAACATTGGACAAATTCTTGAAGTCCACTTAGGTATGGCATGTAAGACACTTGGTGGATTAAAGATTGCTACACCAGTTTTTGATGGAATCTCAAACGATGAAATCACAGAACTCATGAAGGAAGCAAAAATGCCAAGTGATGGTAAATACACGCTTTATGATGGAAGAACCGGTGAAAAATTCGACGATAGAATCAATGTTGGTGTCATGTACATGATTAAACTTGTCCACATGGTCGATGATAAACTTCACGCAAGAGCAACTGGACCATACTCAATGGTTACACAACAACCACTTGGAGGTAAAGCTCAAAACGGTGGTCAAAGATTTGGTGAAATGGAAGTTTGGGCACTTGAAGCTTATGGTGCAGCAAACATTCTCCAAGAAATGATTACTATTAAATCAGATGATAGAGTCGGTCGTAGAAAGACTTATGAATCTATTATTAAGGGTCACGCACTTCCAAAACCATCAATTCCAGAAGCATTCAAAGTTTTAACAAAAGAACTTATGGGCTTAGGAATGAATGTTGAGTTATTTGGTAAAGATGGAAAGATTATTGATATGGATGATCTTGCACGTAAGACTCAACAAGAAGAACAACGTTCAATGAGATCACTTAGAAATATTGGTACAGATGGATCTTCATCTTCAAGACATATAGACGATTTTGGTGATTATAGCGAAGAAAGTGCTACATCAGAAATTGTCAGTGATATTCTTAACTAGGAGGTATGCGATATGTTTGATGTAGAAAAATTAGGCAGCATTAAAGTTGGATTAGCATCCCCTGCAAAAATTAGAGCATGGTCTCATGGTGAAGTTACAAAACCTGAAACCATCAACTACAGAAGCCAAAAACCAGAAATGGATGGTTTATTCTGTGAAAAAATCTTTGGACCTTCTAAAGATTTTGAATGTCATTGTGGAAAATATAAAAAAGCAAGATTTGCCGGTGTAGTTTGTGAAAAATGTGGCGTTGAAGTCATCACAAAAGAAGTTAGACGTGAAAGAATGGGTCACATTGAACTTGCTTCACCATGTTCACACATTTGGTACCTCAAAGGTATCCCATCAAGAATGGGTTTAGTCCTTGATGTATCTCCAAAACAACTTGAAGAAGTTATCTATTTCTCAGCACATATTTGTTTAAATCCAGGTACATGTAAGAGTTTATATTACAAACAATTCTTAGATGATAGAATCGGAAGAGAAACATTTATTGCTGCAATTAGAGAAATTCAAGCAGGACTTGAAACATCTTCATTTGAATATCAAAAAGCCAACGATTTACTTGAAAAACTCGGCAATCCTAACGAAATTTTCAATTTCTTCACATGTGCATCATTTATTTCTCAATTCACAGGTGCTGAATTTGGAGAAGGTGCTGAAGCAATTAAACGTTTACTTCAAGAAATCAAAATTAACGACTACAAAGTAACTGATCCAGTAACCGGAGAAGAAAAAGTCGTTGAAGGTGAATTCAATAAGGTTCAAAGAGAAATCAAGTCAGCTAGTGGTCAAAAACTTCAAAAATTAATTAAGAGACTTGAAGTTTTAGATGCATTTAGAAAATCAAACAACCTTCCTGAATGGATGGTTCTTGATGTAATTCCAGTCATTCCACCAGATTTAAGACCTATGTTACAACTTGATGGTGGAAGATTTGCAACATCTGATTTAAATGATTTATATAGAAGAATCATTATGCGTAACAATCGTTTAAAGAAATTAATCGATATGAACGCACCATACGTTATTCTCATGAATGAAAAACGTATGTTACAAGAAGCAGTTGATGCTTTAATTGATAATGGTAGAAGAAATGGTAAACCAGTCACTGGTCCTAATGGTAGACCTTTAAAATCACTCTCAGGTGCTTTAAAAGGTAAACAAGGTAGATTCAGACAAAACTTACTCGGTAAGAGAGTCGACTACTCAGGACGTTCAGTTATCGCTATTGGTCCATCCCTCAAGATGTATCAATGTGGACTTCCACGTGAAATGGCTATTAACTTACTTAGACCATTTATCGCTGCAATTTTAATTAAAACAGGTAAATGTCAATTACATAGACAAGCAGACAAGAAAATCGATGCAAAAGATAGCGATGTCTACGATGTTGTTGAAAAGATTATTTCTGAACACCCAGTTTTATTAAACCGTGCTCCAACACTTCATAGACTTGGTATCCAAGCATTCCAACCAATTCTTGTTGAAGGACGTGCTATTAGACTTCACCCATTAGTCTGTACTGGATTTAACGCAGACTTTGATGGTGACCAAATGGCAGTTCACGTCCCAATTTCAAAAGCTGCTCAAGAAGAAGCTTTGGATTTAATGCTTGCAAGTAACAACATTCTTGCTCCAAAAGATGGAAAACCAATCGTTACTCCATCTCAAGATATCTTAATTGGTAACTATTATCTTACAACTGAAGCTGATAAAGCAGATTTCTTAAGAAGAGCTGAAAAATATGAAAAAGTAGGCGACACTGAAAGAGCTGAGCAATATCGTAAATATGCTGAAATGGAAGGTAAAGTCTTCAAAGATATTAATGAATGTTATAAATGTTATGAAATGGGCTTAATCCATTTACATAATAGAATTGCAATTCCAGGCAATCAAATGAAGAGAACATCATTTGATGAAGAAATGAATAACAGTTATTTAATCACAACTGTTGGTAAAGTAATTTTCAACTTTGCTCTTCCTACAGACTTCCCATATATTAACGATGGTAGTGCTGCAAATACAGTTATGAATAAGAGAGAATTTTTTGTACCAAAAGGAACAAATATTCCTGAATACATTGCTTCTCTTCCATTAAAAGCTCCAATTGGTAAAAAGCAAATTAATGCAATTATTTCTGAAGTTTACCAAAAATATGGAACTCAAAAGACAAGTGCTGTCCTTGATAAGATTAAAGACCAAGGTTATCACTATTCAACAGTTTCAGGTTTAACCGTTGCTATCTCTGATATTTATGTCATTAGTGGTAAAGATAAACTTGTTAAAGAAGGTGATGCAAAGGTTGAAAAGATTCAAAAACTTTACGAAAGAGGTTTCTTAACTGATCAAGAAAGACACGCAAAAGTTGTTGATGTCTGGAACGATATCAATAAAGTCGTTGGTGATAAGGTTGAATCAACTTTAAAAGAAGATAACCACAATCCACTTTATATCATGTGGAACTCTGGTGCTCGTGGAAGTAGATCTAACTTCGCACAACTTATGGGTATGAGAGGCTTGATGGCATCTACTTCAGGTGAAACAATCGAATTACCAGTTAAATCTTGTTTCCGTCAAGGTCTTAACGTTTCAGAATTCTTTACAGGAACTCACGGTGCCCGTAAAGGTGGTGCAGATACTGCTCTTAAAACAGCAGACTCAGGTTATTTAACAAGAAGACTTGTTGATGTTTCTCAAGACGTTATCGTTAGAGAAGAAGATTGTCACTCAGACCATGGTTCATTTGTTTCAGATATTATCAACACTGCAGAAAATTCAGTTATCGTCACTTTAGAAGAAAGACTTGTTGGACGTTATGCATGTCACGATATTATTCACCCAGAAACAGGTGAAGTCATTGTTAAAGGCAACACTTTAATTGATGAAGTCGCTGCTGAAGCAGTTGTAAATGCTGGTATTACAAAGGTTGAAATTAGATCACTCTTTGGTTGCCAAACAAAAGATGGTGTCTGTCAACATTGTTATGGTAGAAACTTAGCAACAGGTAAACCAGTTGAAATTGGTGAAGCAGTTGGTATTATGGCTGCTCAATCAATTGGTGAACCAGGTACCCAATTAACCATGAGAACATTCCACTCTGGTGGTGTTGCTACTTCAGAAGATATTACTCAAGGTCTTCCAAGAGTCCAAGAATTATTTGAAAGTAGAAATCCAAAAGGTGAAGCTCTAATTTCTGAAATCACAGGTAAAGTTACTAAGATTGAAGACCACAATGGTACATATCAAGTAACTGTCTCAAATGATCTTGAAGAAGTAGTTTATACAACTAACTTTGGCGCAAGATTAAGAGTTAAATTAAATGACACCGTCAAAAACGGTGGAAAGATTACCGAAGGTGCTATTTCACCTAAGAAACTTCTTGAATGTGCTGATGTTGGAGCAGTTCAACGTTACATTGTTAAAGAAGTTCAAAAAGTCTATAGATCACAAGGTATTGCTATCTCTGATAAGCATATTGAAGTTATCGTTAGACAAATGTTAAGAAAAGTTGTCATCATCGATGGTGGTGATACAGAAATGATTCCTGGAACAAGAGTTTCCGTTGTTGAATTCACAAGACTCAACAAAGAAGCTTTACTCCAAGGCAAGAGACCAGCTGTTGCTAGACCACTCGTCTTAGGTATTACAAAAGCTGCTCTTGAAACTGAATCATTCTTATCAGCTGCCTCATTCCAAGAAACAACACGTGTTTTAACAGATGCTGCTATCAAAGGCAAAATTGATACTTTACACGGCTTAAAAGAAAACGTCATCACTGGTAAATTAATTCCAGCTGGTAGAGGTTTACTTGATAAAGCAGAAGCAAAGAAACTTGTTGATGACTTTACAGTCTCAGGAAGAATGAGAGAAGTTAAACAACAATACATTGGAATTCATGATAGTGATTATGAAGAACAAGAATCAATCGATACAAGTCTTGAAACTTTAGAATCACTTGCAACTGAAGATACTTCAACATTCTCAAACTAATTAGAAAATTCTAATTAAATAAATTGGCTTGGTAAATCCAAGCCTTTTTAATATAGATTTGAAATATTTTCTTAAAAACCCTGCAAATCTAAACTATTTTTTATAGTAAAAATTTAATTGTATGCAATTGATTTTTGATATTAATATAGATTGAAGATAAAATTTAATCTATAATCTTATAGATGGAATCAATTAAAGACATTTTTATAATTGGAAACGGACCAAGTTCATCTCATACAATTGGTCCTTCTTTAGCAGTAGATAAAATCTTAAATGATTATAAAAATATTAAAAAAATAAATGTAACGCTATATAATTCTTTAGCTTTAACTGGTAAAGGACATTTAACCGATAAAATAATAAAAGAAAAATTAAAAGATTTTGATGTGGAAATAAATTATGATATCGATTCACCAACACCTCACCCAAATACATTAGATTTTGATATCGTTTTAGCTGATGAATCTAAAGTTCATAGAAGATTTTTTTCAATTGGAGGAGGAACAGTTGTAGAAAAACTATGTTCGCACTCTAAAAAGAATCATATATATAAAGAAGATAAGCTTGAAGATATTTTAAAATTCTGTGAAGAAAAGAATTTTTCTTTATATGAATATGTTTTAGATCATGAAGATAAAGACATTTTAAATTACATTAAAAATGTTTTAAAAGTAATGGATGATTGTGTTTCTAGAGGTTTAAAAAAAGATGGACTATTACCTGGAAAATTAAAGGTAGAACGTAAAGCAAAATATTTACTTGAAAACTCTAAATCAACAATTAGAATCGGAACAAAAAACGATCAAATTGTAATGGCTTATGCTTATGCTGCTTCAGAAGAAAATGCAAGTGGAGGAATAGTTGCTACAGCACCAACTTGTGGAAGTTCAGGTGTTATTCCTGGATGCATTGAATATTTGAGATTAAATAATATTAAAGAAGAAAAGATATTAGAAGGTCTTTTAGTTGCTGGATTAATTGGAAAATTAATTAAAACTAATGCCACTGTTAGTGGTGCAGTAGGAGGATGCCAAGCTGAAATTGGAAGTGCTGCTTCAATGGGAGCTGCTTTAATAATGCATGCTTTAGGATATGATAATGAAAAAATTGCACAAGCTTCTGAAATTGCTTTAGAACATTCTTTAGGTTTAACTTGTGATCCAATTGAAGGATATGTTCAAATTCCTTGTATTGAGCGTAATGCAATATTCGCTTTAAAGGCGATAAATTCATGTAGTCTTGCTGCGGTCATAAATTATGAAACTTCAAAGATTAATTTTGATGATATCGTTCAAACGATGTTTGAAACAGGGAAAGACCTTAAAAAAGGTTATAAAGAAACTAGCAAAAAAGGTATGTCAAAGATTAAAATTGAATGCTAGAAATAAATAAGTAAAATTACATATTTAATAATTTTGATAGGATGAATAAGATGGAAAACATTATTTCAAAAGAAAACTTTGTTAAAGATTTTATAAAAAACTTTGTGCCAACAATTTCAATTAAGCAATTAAAAAAACTAAAATGTTATCCTCCAAATCATGGATATCTATGGAATGTTTGTGGACATAATTTAGTCGAAAATTTAAAAGGCGATGATGCAATGACAGCATATGATAATGTTGATAAAACTGGTGCAGTAGAATTCCAATATGATAATGGGTTTATGGGTGATGATGTTTCAATACCACTTTCCAAAGAAAATGATAGTTCAATAAAGATTAAAAATAATGGATTAATTGAATTTTATGTGATTGGCAAAGATTTTTCTTGGTGCTATATAGTAACTCACGAACGCGATGGATGTGGGCCATATTTTATAATTAATAAAAACAACAAATAGCAAATTACTTTCACAAGCAAGCCATCTAGTGGTAAAAATGGATTACAGGTACACAGCATATAGAAATTATAGCCTAGAAAGGAGAAGTTATTCAGTCATCAAACTATGTTTAACTGAATAATACGAAAAATTGTGGTTATTAAAGATAAATTGATAAATGAGTATCCGTTAATTAAAAAAATAGATTGTTCTTTTGAATGCTTTGAAGTTATGAAAAGAAGATATGTTATTTTTTATGATGAAAAAATCAATAGAGAAAATATGGAATCTTTATTGGATGTATTTAATGATAATTCAAAAAACAGTTTTACAGAAAGAAAAACATTAATTATTGTTGGTCATACGGACGAAAAGTTTAATAAAGAAGATTTGTTGTTTTTCAACGGAGTTGATACATTTGTGGTTTATTATTTATTAAATGACAATAATAATGAAATTTACTTTAATGATCAAAGAGTACTCTTGTTCAGTTTGGATTGGAAAAAAATTATTAAAAAATTTAATGAAATATTGAAATAATTAGCAAATTGCTTTCACAAGCAAAACTAGGTGGGTTTATCTTCGGGTAGATTTACATTTTCATTTAATCTATATTAACAGATTATTTAATAGAAGGAAGCCGCTAAATACCTACATTTTCGGCCGTCATAAAACTACATTTTCTAATTGACGATTACAAAAGGAAAATTTACTTTAGTTTTAACTCACAAACCCGGGTGTGTAAATTTTTTAAAAATAATGCTTGCAAGCCTGTTTACAATAATGTATATTATTGAAGCGACTGAAAAGTTTTATTTTTTAGTAAGTAGTATGATACACCAGGAAATGTGTGTATAAAAGGAGAGAAAAGAATGCCAACTATTAATCAATTAGTTAGACAAGGTAGAACAAAACCTACATTCAAGTCAAAATCACCTGCATTATTAAAAAGATTCGATTCTTTAAATAAGAAAGAAAGAAATCAAAATAGTGCACAAAAAAGAGGTGTTTGTACCCGTGTCGGCACAATGACACCTAAAAAACCTAACTCAGCTTTAAGAAAATACGCAAGAGTTAAGCTCTCTAACGGATATGAAGTTACAGCATATATCGGAGGAGAAGGACACAATTTACAAGAACACTCAACAGTCATGATTCGTGGCGGTAGAGTTAAGGACCTTCCAGGTGTTAGATACCATATTATTAGAGGAACACTTGACTGCGCAGGTATTGAATCACGTAGACAAGGTAGATCACTTTATGGTACTAAGAAACCAAAAGGTAATGAAGAATAAGGAGGAGACGGACTATGCCAAGAAAAGGAAGTGTAGCTAAAAGAGATGTCTTACCAGATCCAATTTATAATTCAAAATTAGTCACAAGATTAATTAACAAAATTATGCTTGATGGTAAAAAAGGCACAGCTCAAAACATTTTATATGGTGCTTTCAACAAGATTGAAGCTAAAACAGGAAAACCAGCAATGGACGTTTTCGCCACAGCTATCAACAACATCATGCCAGAAGTCGAATTAAAGACAAAAAGAATTGGTGCTGCAAACTATCAAGTTCCTACTGAAGTTTCACCAGAAAGAAAAGTCACTTTAGGTTTAAGATGGTTAGTTAACTATTCAAGACTTAGAAAAGAAAAATCAATGGAAGATAAACTCTGTAACGAAATCATTGATGCTGCTAATGGAACAGGTGCTTCCGTTAAGAAGAGAGAAGACGTTCATAAGATGGCCGAAGCTAATAAAGCTTATGCCCATTATAAATGGTAATTTAGGTCGAATTTATGGCTAGAGAGTACGACTTACAACATACCAGAAATATCGGTATCATGGCTCACATTGATGCTGGTAAAACAACATGTACAGAACGTATCTTATATTTCACACATAAGATTCATAAAATTGGTGAAACACACGAAGGTGCTGCCACCATGGACTGGATGGTTCAAGAACAAGAAAGAGGTATCACAATTACTAGTGCTGCCACAACTTGTTTCTGGAAAGAACATAGATTAAACATTATCGACACTCCAGGGCACGTAGACTTTACAGTTGAAGTTGAACGTTCACTTAGAGTTCTTGATGGTGCTGTCACAGTTCTTGATGGAAAAAACGGTGTTGAACCACAAACAGAAACAGTTTGGAGACAAGGTACAAAATATGGAGTTCCTAGAATTGTCTTTGTTAATAAACTTGATGCAATTGGTGCTGATTTCGAAATGAGTTGGAAATCAATTCATGAAAAATTAGGTGCTAATGCAAAACCAGTTCAAATTCCAATCGGTATATCAAGTGAACTTAAAGGTGTCATTGATATCATTAAAAGAGAAGCTTGGGATTTCACTGATGCAAATAACCCAAAATTAATTCCAATGCCAGAAGAATATGCTGATAAAGTAGAACTTCTTAGAATGGAATTAATCGAAGATTTAGCAGGATTTGATGATGATTTCATGATGAAAGTTTTAGATGGAGAAGATCCAACTGTTGAAGAAATTAAAGCAGTCATCAGAAAAGCCACAATTAGCGGTGAATTCCACCCAGTATTCTGTGGTTCAGCTTATAAAAACAAAGGTATTCAATTGTTACTTGATGGTATTATTGATTACCTCCCATCACCACTTGATATTTCTCCAGCAAAAGGAAATAAAGAAAATGGTGAAGAATATTCATGTGTTCCAGCAGACAATCAACCAATGGTTGGTTTAGCATTCAAAATTGCTACTGATCCATATGTTGGTCGTTTAGCTTATGTTCGTGTTTATTCAGGTATCCTTAAATCAGGAAGCTATGTTGAAAACACAAACAAAGGAATCAAAGAAAGAATTGGTCGTTTAGTTTTAATGCATTCAAATCACAGAGAAGAAGTCGAAGCACTTCATGCTGGTGAAATCGGTGCAATTATTGGTCTTAAAAATACCACAACAGGTGAGACACTCTGTCAAGAAGGTCTTGGAGTCATCTTAGAGAAGATGGAATTCCCAGAACCAGTTATTGAAGAAGCTGTCGAACCAAAAACAAAAGGCGATCAAGAAAAAATGAGTATTGCTTTAGCTAAACTTGCTGAAGAAGACCCAACATTTAAAGTTCATACGTCAGAAGATAGTGGTCAAACAATTATCGCTGGTGTTGGTGAATTACACCTTGATATTATCGTTGATAGATTAAGAAGAGAATTCAATGTCCAAGTCAACGTTGGTAAACCACAAGTCGGATATAGAGAAACAATTAGATGTGAAGGCGATTGTGAAGGCAAATATATCAGACAATCCGGTGGTAGAGGTCAATATGGTCACGTCATTATTGATTTTGAACCAAATCCAGGCAAAGGTTTTGAATTCGTAAATGCTGTTGTTGGTGGTACAGTTCCAAAAGAATATATTAAACCAACTCAAGATGGTCTTGTCGATGCTCTTCAAAGAGGTTTAATCGCTGGTTATCCAGTTATTGACATCAAAGCTACATTACATGATGGTTCTTACCATGATGTTGATAGTAGTGAAGCAGCCTATAAAATCGCAGCAAGTATGGCTTTAAAAGAAGCTGCTAAAAAATGTGATCCTGTCATCTTAGAACCAATCATGAAGATTGAAGTTACAGTCCCAGAACAATATTATGGTGATGTAATTGGTGATATCTCTAGACGTAGAGGTAATATGACCGGAGAAAGCCAAAGAGGAAATGCTAAAATCGTTGAAGCCGAAGTTCCACTTTCAGAAATGTTTGGTTACGTTACAGATTTAAGATCATTTACTCAAGGTAGAGGAAGCTACTCAATGTCATTTGATCATTTCGGTGAATGTCCAAGATTCATTCAAGACGAAATCATCAAAAAAGTTGGTGGCGCCAAGTAAAAATTAATTCAATATATATCTTTAGATATTTATTGATTAACTAAAGAAAATTTAATAAAATATTTTCATTGCAAAGCTATTTAATAATTAGGAGGAAAAATTACTTTATGGCAAAAGAAAAATTTGATAGAAGTAAGGTCCATATGAACATTGGTACCATCGGCCACGTCGACCATGGTAAAACAACCTTAACAGCAGCTATCACACACGTTCTTGCAAAAGCAGGCTTATCAAAAGTCATGGACTACGATCAAATTGACGCAGCTCCAGAAGAAAAAGCAAGAGGTATCACGATTAATACAGCTCACATCGAGTACCAAACAGCAAAAAGACACTATGCACACGTTGACTGTCCAGGGCACGCAGACTATGTTAAAAACATGATTACTGGTGCTGCTCAAATGGATGGTGCTATCTTAGTCGTCGCTGCTACAGATGGTGTTATGCCACAAACAAGAGAACACATCTTACTTGCTAGACAAGTTGGTGTTCCATATATCGTTGTTTTCTTAAACAAAACAGACTTAGTTGATGACCCAGAATTAATTGACTTAGTTGAAATGGACGTCAGAGACTTATTAAGTAAATATGGTTTCCCAGGCGATGAAGTACCAATCATCCGTGGTTCAGCAAGAAAAGCTCTTGATGGTGATCCAGAAGCAGAAAAAGCAATTCTTGAATTAATGGATGCTGTTGATAGCTACTTCCCAGATCCAACAAGAGATGTTGATAAACCATTCTTAATGCCTATCGAAGACGTTATCACAATTACAGGTCGTGGTACCGTTGTTACAGGTAGAGTCGAAAGAGGTCAAGTTAAATTAGGTGACCCAGTTGAAATCGTCGGTATCAGACAAACAAAGAGTTCAGTCGTTACAGGTATCGAAATGTTCAGAAAAACACTTGATTACGCCGAAGCAGGTGACAATGCTGGTGTCTTATTAAGAGGTGTTGCTAGAGACGAAGTTATCCGTGGTCAAGTTTTAGCTAAACCAGGATCAATCACACCACACTCAAAATTCACCTGCCAATGCTACATTCTTACAAAAGAAGAAGGTGGTAGACATACAGCTTTCTTAAGCAACTACAGACCACAATTCTTCTTCCACACAACAGATATCACTGGTACAATTACTCTTCCAGCAGGAACAGATATGGTTATGCCAGGTGATAACGTTACATTCACAGTTGAATTAATTCACCCAGTCGCAGTCGAAAAAGGTACACAATTCTCCATCCGTGAAGGTGGTAGAACAGTTGGTGCTGGTACTGTTGCTGAAATCATCAAATAGTTTTAACTACTTGAATATCAAAAAGAGCTATCGTAAGATAGTTCTTTTTATACGCCCGAAAAGAGTATAAAAGATTGCTAAAACCTAGCAAAAATCATATAATTTATAGCATGAAAACAATAGATCAAGTAATTGCCGATAAATTGGGCAATTGGTATATTGGCGATTGGCCAATTGGTAATTTTATTTTATGCACAATCTCACTTTTGCTTTGTGTTATTTTGTGTGGAGCAATAGGTATTGAAAGAGAAAAGCGTGGAAGAAGCGCAGGATTAAGAACTCACTTACTTGTTGGTGTTGGCTCTTGTATAGTTATGATTATCTCTATTTATGGTTTCCCAACAATTTATGTTGATGGAACAGTAATGAATAGAGATATAGCCCGTCTTGCTGCTCAAATTGTTAGTGGTATTGGTTTTTTAGGCGCAGGTGCTATTATTCATAAAAATGCAGGCACAAAAGGGTTAACAACAGCTGCATCAATTTGGATTGTTATGGCTATAGGTCTTGCTTGTGGTTCTTTCAACTTTATTCTTGCAATTGGTGGTACAGTTTTAATTATTTTAGTTTTAACTGTCTTTATTAAAATTGAAAACCGCATTATTAAAAAGAATCCATTATTTATCATTCATTCAACGATTGATTCACCTGTTGCTGGAAAGATTATTGAAATCACTAATAAGTACAATTCAAAGATTGAAAATTTGAAAAGCGAAATTGATGATGAAGGCATTTTAGAAATCACTTTTTATGTATTATCAAACGCACAAAATTTTGATCCTAATATCATTTCTACTGAAATTAGTTCAATTGAAGGCGTTAAAGATGTGCAAATTTTAAATAATGCTAAAAAGGTTAGATAAGAAAAATAAGCTTAAAAAACAAAAAGAGAATGTGAAATTCTCTTTTATTTTTTGCTAAATTTTGAAAATGTGCAAACTACTAAAAAACTACTAATTTTTAAAAATAATTGAGTTTTGCAGACTTTTTATTTAGATATTACAATAATTTTATAATTTGAGTTAAGATTTCAAAAGTAATTCCAGCAGATTCATCTACCATTTTATAATATTCATCAAGGCCGCCGTTTTTAGAATCAGATACACCTTTGATAAAAATAGATCTACAATTGTGTTTTAAAGATGCTATTAAAATCCCTAATGATTCCATCTCACATATTAAACATCCAAAATTATCATGTAGATAATCTTTGAATTTTGGTTCTGTCAAAAATTTATTTCCAGAAGCACAAGTAACATGAGGTATATTAGGGAAATTCTTTTTTACTAGTTCAAGTAAATCTTTTGATGGAATTAAATAAGTTGAATCAAAATCTTGATGATAGCCCAGTGGAGTGCCATCAAGTTCTTTTAAATCTAATTCATAATCAAAAATTTTATCGATAATAACTGTACTATTTAAATCTAGGTCATCAACTAAACTTCCAACAACACCATAATTTATAATGGTATCTACTCCATATTTATCAATTAAATGTTGTGTAGCAAGAGCAGAATTAATTTCGCCAATTCCACAATTTATCGCATATATTTCTTTGCCTTCTAAAATTATTTTAAATAAAGGAAAAGGAACTTGCTCAAGTTTGATATTATCAATATTCCTAAACTTGAATATAGCTTGGAACTCGTTTTTTGTTGCCACAACTAGACCTAATTTCATACAATTAATTCCTCTAAAAACTTATTTTTAAATGAAAACGACTCTAAAATTATAGCAGTTTTTATGGTATTATAAAATAAGTATGAAAGTAGGAATTATCGGTCAAGGACAAGCAGGTTTAGTGCTTGCGATTATGTTAAAAAAGAATATCAAAGATGTTGATATAACGATTATTGATAAAAACCAAATTGCTGGTAAAAAATTATTAGCAACAGGTAATGGAAGATGTAATCTTGCTAATTTGAAAATTAAAGAAAATTCATATAATTCAAAAGAAGCTTTAAAAATTGTAAAAGATTTTGATGCAAAGAAGCAAATCGAGTTTTATAAAAGCATTGGTATAATGACAAGGTCTTTAAATGATTTAGTTTATCCATTTTCTTTAAGTGCTAAAAATTATGTCGATTATTTAATTAGATATATAAAAGAATTAAAAATTAAATTAATAAATAATGAAATAGTTAAAAGCTATGAAAGTAGTGAAAGCAAAGTAAAAGTTACTACTAATAAAAAAGTTTTTGTATTCGATTATTTAATTTTCGCTACAGGAAATGAAAGCGCACCTCAATTAGGTGGAGATCCATCCATTTTAAATATTTTGAAAAAACATGGATACATTATAAAAGAGAATAAACCTGGTTTGTGTCCAATTAGAACAATTGAGCAAACTAAAAATATTGAAAATGAAAGATGGAAATGTAAAGTAAGCTTAACAGTCGACAAAGAAAAAGTATATGAAGAAGATGGTGAAGTATTGTTTAAAAAAGATGGTTTAAGTGGTATTGCTATTTTTAATTGCGCTTCTTTAATCGCAAGAAATAGAAAATTTAAGAAAGCTTCAATTAGTTTAGACTTAATGCCAGAACTATCAATAAGTGAAGTAGAAAAGGTTTTTTTTGATATGAATTTTGTGTCTAAAGAATCTTTCTTATATGGAATTTTTACTAAACCTATGGCTTCATATATTCATTATATAGCGAATGTTAAAAATCCTTTTAGATATACAAACACAGAAATTAAGAAGATTGCTAAGGCAGTAAAAGAATTAACTTTTAATTATAAAGAAAGTTATGATTTTAAAGATTGCCAAGTTGCTATCGGTGGTTTAGAATTTGAAAATTTAAATTCAAATTTATTCTCAAAAATTGAAAATAATGTAGGATTTGCTGGGGAATTGTTAAATGCAGACGGTTTATGTGGTGGTTTTAATCTAATGTTTGCAACTGCAACAGCAAATAAGATTTGTGATTATTTATTAAAATAAGTTATTTATAAATCAATTTCTTTAAACTCGTATTTTACGAGTTTTTTATTTTCTATGGTCAAAATTAAATAAGATCCTTTTGACCCATCTCTTGGTCTAGTAAGGCTACCAGGATTAAAAATATATGTATTTTTTACTTTATTTGCCAACTTAATATGAGTATGGCCGAAAAGAAAAATATCACATTTTAAGTCTTCGATATATTTAGAAGGATTCATCTGAAATTTAAATCCGTCTCCATGTTCCATATGAATTTTTAAGCCATCGATTTCAATATCTTTTGTTTTTGGGAAATCTGCATAATCACAATTTCCTTTAACGGTTGAGTAATCATTCATTAAGTATTCTGGTAATTCAGAATCACCGAGATGCAAAAAATAATCGCATGTTGCGTTTTGGTAATACAAATCTTTTAATAAAGAAACATTTCGATGAGTGTCACTAACGATTAATATTTTCATAACATCTAATATTATAAAATGTAAATTGTAATTTTGAATGCACTATATAATTTTGCATAATTAATTTAATTTATTTTGTTTTTTAGCAAATACACAATTGAAAAATTTTTAAATTTTTAAAACTTATTGTTACAAATCTACTTTGAAAGCCTTTCATATATCGATAGTATGCTGCTTATAGAATTCAGTAAAAATGGCAAGAAATTGAATTGTATATTAAAAATTATACTAATATTGCTTTTAATATTTATAATATAAGTAATGAAAAAGAAAATCCGATTATCATCGAATGAGTTTTATAGGGAAAGTATATTTCTTCTTCCTTTTTTGGTAACGATTATGATAATTACATATTTTTATATTCTGAAAATATTTCTGATGTCGAATTGAACTTATATTTAGACAAAATTGATTATGGAAAAAAGAAATTATATTAAATTTAATGAATTGATTTTAATTGATATTTTAATGCTTGTAAGGTTTTCAAATAACGATGATATTAAGTTCTTTTCTAGTTTGATAAATTCAAAGTATCTATACTTGAATATTGGTGATAATTCGGTAGGAATTGGATTTAAAAATGAACAAATACCTAAGAATTCGACTGAAGAAGCGTTTGATACTTTTGTTGAATTTCTAGGTCAAAAGGCGATTCTGTTTTTGTAAGAAAATAGAGAGATTTTGAAGATTGAGGTTTATATAGAGAATTCAATTAATTTTTTCATTAATTATAAAAAGGAATGCTTGAAATTATCAAAAAGGAAGAAGACATTTTTTGATAACATTAAATTCAATCGAATTGATAATTATTCTTATTATTATTTCGAATCTACTTTAAATCGTATAAAAATAAAGGAAAGTGTCATATTGATAAAACATAAATGTTATTTAAAACTTGCCTTATTTGATTATAATAATCTAACTAAGTCTTTATGCAGTCTACAAAAGTTAATTTGTTTTTATAATGAATCTAGCGATTTGGAAAAATTAGAATTAATGTGTTTGATAAACACCTATTACTTAGGATTTATTATATATTGCATGAGAGAATACAATATATCTGATAAAGCGTTGTTTACTGTAACAGATCTCAATAACAACTATTTGTTTTCCCATTTATATAAGTCGATTGATGATTTTGTCTTTAATTTTATAAAAAATGTTAATTCTTTTAACGAAAAAGAATATATTGTGAAAATTGATTTATTTGAACACTTTTTATATTCTTCAATATATGCTTTTGAACTTAGTGAATCTAAGCTTTTAAAAGATTTAGATAAGTATAATATTAAACTTCATTTTAGATTTAATTATAATTCGTATTTTACTAAAATAATTAAGGATAAAAAAATCGATTTAACAATTGGAAAGAACTTTAAAATCTATGAGTTAAATGAATCAACTGAATTTATTAATGAAATTTTGCGATGGAATAAACTTAATATTTCTGAAGATGAAATTATATTGCGAGCTGCTTATTTAATTTTGTTGATTAAGAAAAATTCAAATCAAGTCGCAAAAAAAGAAATTTTGCACATTAATAAGAAGACTTCCATCAGAGCTTAAATGTTAAATTGATATATAAATTATAGAAATGAAATACATTAGAAAATAATAAGTTTTTTATTATAAAGGTTATAATATATTATCCTGAAAACGAATTTGAAAAACGTTTTGAAGCTTTAACAAAATATGTCGAATTTATTGAAAAAGCCTGCAAAACTCATATCAAAATTATAAAAGATACATATAATCATGATGAATTTATATGTGATTTACTACCTTTTAAAGGCGAAGAAGAAGGTGGACATAGATGTAAAATTTGTATTGAAAAACGTTTTAAAAGAACATTTGATTTTGCTTTATCTAATGGGTTTAAATATGTTACAACAGTAATGAGTATATCAAGAAATAAAGATGTAGAGTATCTAAATATGCTAGGAGAAGAACTTGCTAAAAATATAAAAATCTAACATATGTACATGCAGATTTTAAAAAGAATACTGGTTAATTTTTTTCGCGCGAACCCTATTAATAAATATTAATGAAAAAATTAAACTAAATATTTATTTCTTAAATTAAATATTTATAATTAATACGAATGAAAAAAGAAGAAAAAGAATTACAGCGCAAAACACCCTATATTGATGCCTATAAAAAATATATTCAAGATAAGAATATTGTTTTTGATGTCCCTGGGCATCATCAAGGCAAAATCAGAACTGATTTTGATAAATTATTTAATCATGAAGTATATAAAAAAGATGTAAATTGCCCTAGAGGAATGGATAATTACATGCATCCAACAGGAGCAATCAAAGAAGCCCAAGATCTTTTTGCTAAAGCTTGTAATGCAGATTATGCAAAATTTTTGCTTAACGGATCAACATCTGGAAATTTGATTATGCTTTTAAGCGCATTAAAAGCGAACGAGAAAGTCCTTTTACCTCGTAATGTTCATAAATCAGTTATTAATGGCTTAATTTTAAGTGGCGCTATTCCAATTTTTATTCTTCCTCATATTGATAGTGAAACTGAAGTGGCTAATCAACCAACTTTAAAAGAGTGGAAAGAAGCAATTGATAACAATCCTGATATTAAAGCTATTTTTGTAATTAATCCAACATATTTTGGGGCAACTTGTGATTTAAAGAAATTAGTTGAATATGCTCATAAGAAAAATATCGTAGTTTTAGTTGATGAAGCTCATGGCACTCATTTTTATTTTTCAAAGAAATGCCCAATCTCTGCAATGGATGCAGGAGCGGATATGTCTACATTATCTGTCCATAAAACTGGGGGAAGCTTAACTCAATCGAGTGTTTTACTTGTTAAAGGAAATAGAGTTCCTCATTATGAAGTTATTAAAGCTTTTAATTTAATCACTACAACATCACCAAGTTCAATTCTTTTAGCAAGTCTTGATGCAGCAAGAAAATATTTAGTATTTAAAGGAAGTAGACAAATATATAACGCGATAAAACTTGCTAAGCAAGCACGACTAAGAATCAATGAAATTCCTGGATTTAAAGCCCATTCTAAAGACTATTTCACTCAAAAGTGCCACTCTTTTAGTTTTGATGAAACAAAAGTTTGTGTCGAACTTGATAAACTTTCAATTGATGGATTCGAATTTTATAAGATATTAAAAGATAAATATAATATCCAAATCGAGCTAGCAGAAAAATATGTTTTCTTACTTCTTTTTACTATTGGAAGCGAACAAAAAGACGTTGATAAATTGATTGAAGCTTTAAAAGATATCAGCATGAAATATTATGATGAAGGAGTAAGTTACGATTCACCTCACTATATGACTAGCTTCCCAAAAATGAAGATTAGACCTAGAGTCGCTTTCCATGCTCCTTTAAAAGTAGTTGAACTTGACGATTCGCTTAATATGATTTCAAAAGAAATGGTTATGGTTTATCCTCCAGGAATTCCAATCATTGTTCCAGGTGAAATTATTTCTAAGGAAGTAATCAATCAAATTAAATATTATGAAAAAAGTAAAGCTACAATTCTTTCAGATCGGGATTCAATAAATCAAATAAGTGTAGTTGATGAAGAAAACTGGGATATAGATTTAGCAGAAAAAAATATTGAATAAAATGAATATCTATTTAGATATTCTTTTTAGTTGTTTTATAATTAATATAATATGGAAAAAAACGAACATAAAGAAGTTACTCATTTTAACCCATCTTTAGAAGAAGGACTATCTTTAGAACAAGTTAAAGCAAGAGAAAAAGACAATTTAACTAATGTTTCAAAAGGAGTTAGAGGTAAATCTCATTTAAAGATTATTTTTGAAAGTTATTTCAACTTTTTTAATATTATTCTTTTTGTTGTTGCGATAGTCTTTGTAATTTGCTCATTTTCTTTTAAGGATGGCGTAAAATACATACCTTTCACAAAATATATTTTCTTACTTTTTATTTTAGCAAACGGAACAATCAGTGTAATTTCTCAAGAATTAAGTAAAAAGAAAATTGAAAAAATGAAACTTATTTCTGATCCTAGAAGTAAGGTTTTACGTAATGGAAAAGAAGAATCTATATATAGTAAAGATATAGTTCTTGATGACATCTTAATTTTATCTTCTGGAAATCAAATTTCTTGTGACCTTGAAGTTTTAGAAGGTGAAATATTTGTTGATGAATCAATGCTTACTGGAGAATCAGATAACATCTTAAAAACAGTAGGTGACACACTTTATTCTGGATCTTATGTTGTTAGTGGTAATGGTAAAGCAAAAGCAATAGCAGTTGGAGAAACAACTTATATTTCAAATTTAGAAAGAAAAATTGAAAAAATTAAAAAGAAAAAATCTAAATTAATGGTAAACATTTACCAAATAATTAGAATAATGGTTTATTTTATTATTCCGATTGTTCTCGCTGTTTTTGTTAAAACGTGGTTTGTAGGAGATGGAAGCGGAAACTGGGAATTTAATGTAAATGTAATAACAAAAAGTGCTGCTGTTCTTGTAGGTATGATACCAATTGGTATGATACTTTTAAGCTCTGTTACTCTTTCAAAAGCAATTTTAGAATTAAGCAAAATGAATACCATGATTCAAGAGCTTTATGCTATTGAAAATTTAAGTGCGGTCAATACACTCTGCTTAGATAAAACAGGGACAATTACTACTCAAAATTTTGATGTAAGTGATGCAATTAATTTAAAAAATGTAGAAGATTTTCATGATGTAGTTTTCACATTTTTTAGTTCTTTTAAAAGTTTAAATGAAACAGGGAAAGCACTTAAAGAACATTTTAATAAAGGTAAGTTACTTGAAGTTGTTGAAATCTCTCCTTTTGATAGTAAAAAGAAATCTTCATCAATTGTTCTTAAAGATGGAAGAGTAGTTACATTAGGTGCTCCAGAATTTACTTTTCATAAAGAAGAGAATTTAAAAACAGCTGAAGCTAAAGCTAAAGAAGGATTTAGAGTTTTAGGGTTAAAAATTAATGATGAGGAAGTTGCTTTATTCTTATTGAAAGATGAATTAAGAAAGAACATTAAAGAAACCTTAGATTTCTTCAACAAACTTAATATTGATTTAAAAGTTATAAGTGGCGATAATCCAATAACAGTCATGCAAACTTGTAAAAATGCAGGACTTCAAAATTGTGATAAATATATTTCAATGGAAAACGTGAAGTTAGAAGAAATACCTGAAATTTGCGAGGTTTATTCGATTTTTGGAAGAACTTCACCAGATCAAAAGCAAGAAATTATTAAGTGCCTTCAAGCTAAAGGAAGAGTTGTTGGATATATTGGAGATGGAGTTAATGACACACAATCTTTAAGACAAGCCGATTGTTCAATTGCTTTAAAATCTGGAGAAGATTCTACAAAAGCTGTTAGTGATGTCGTACTTCTTGATGATGATTTTGGGCACTTACCATCAGTTTTAGAAGTAGGAAGAAGAGTTGTAAGTAATATTGAAAGATCGATGTTGCTCTTCTTAACAAAGGGAATATTTATTGGATTATTCTCATTTATTTCAGTATTCATTCCTGGGGGATTGGTAATTGAAATTGAATCAATGTATGTTTATGAAATTACAATAATTGGTGTTGCTGGAACTTTACTTGCCTTTCAAAAGAATCAATCAAAGGCTCAAAATACAAATTTTGTTTCTGAGGTTTTACTTAAATCGCTTGTTTCAGGCCTATTTATGACTTTTACAGCATATTTACCTTTATTACTTTCAAAGTTCTTTGATATGCCAAATTATAGTTATTTGATTCCGATTTTTATTACAATAGCTGGCGTATCAATACTTTTTGATATATGTAAACCATTTACAAAATATACGACTATTGTCTTCCTTTTATCAACGGTTTTATCGGTTTTCTTATTTATTTTGATACCAAATTTCTTCTGCAATCCAAATTATTTAAAGACTGCTGGAGGAATCGGAGATCAACTTGAATTGTTCTCAAAATCATTCTTTGATTTCACAATTTATAAGTCGATGAAAACTGCTGAAATGATTTCAATAATTGTTTATTTTGCTTTATCGTATATTGTTTATTTTGGAATTAAGCATCTTGTTAATTTTGTTTATAAGGTAATTGGGAAAAGTATTAAAAAAGCAAAAAGTAAAAGTAATTAAGCTTTAAATTTTATAAAAAATTTATTTTATTGATTAGTAGGGCTCGCTTCTTTATAATAAAATGGAGGTTATTTTATGGAAGAAAATGTTGAAAGAGAAGGCATAAGTCTAACAGATATTTGGAAAATAGTTAAAAAATATTGGGTTGGATTAGTTGCTATTATTGCTGGAACAACTTTAATCGGCTTACTTGCCGCTTTCTTTGTTGTACCAAAATCATATGAAGCTCACGAAAATTTATATGTTATGTATAGAGACAAAAATTCTAATCCTGACGATTATATGGGTTCAGGTGATGTCACAACATCAATTAGATATGTCGATACAATCGCAACTTATTTAAAGAGCTCAAAAGAACATTATATTGCTACTGAAGAAGCTTTAAAGGCTCAAAATATTGAAATCCCATACAAGAAGTTAATTAAAGGTTTTAGTTTCACAACCGGAACAACAAGCTTAGCAATTAGTGTCAAATATACTTCAAGAGACAAAACTGTTATTCCTGCTGTTTTAAATACATTTGTTACAACAGCTAAGGCGAAAGTTAAAGAACAATTCTTTAACAATGAATTAGATGTTTTAAAAAATGATGCTGAAATTGACGCAAGTGATGTTAACGATGTTTCTACAAGTAAGATTGTGGTGGTTGCTGCTTCAGCAGTTGTTGGTGCTGTTTTAGGTTTAGCTTATGAATTTATTGCAAATTCACTTGATAGAACAGTTAAAAACAAAAAATATATCGAAGAAACATTTAATATTAAAGTTATTGGTATGATTCCTGATATTTCTAAGAGCGTTGGTAATGGAAGTGACGCATCAGATGTCAACGAATTATAAGAGGTGAAAGTATGGCAAAACGTAAACATAATGGTTCATTATTTGATGAAAGAATTATTATAAGCGATCTTTCATCTAATGCTGGAGAAGCTTATCAAAGATTACAAGTTAATGTTGATCTTGCTTCAATTGATTCAAAATATAAAGTTATTGGAATTACATCTTCAACAAAATCTGAAGGTAAATCGACAACAATCGTCAATTTAGCAAACGTCTATGCTCGTAAAGGAAAAAAGGTTTGTGTTATTGATTTAGATTTAAGAAGACCTTCACTCCATTATTTCTTTAAAAAACCTAATGATGTTGGACTTGTTGATTATGTTTTGGGAGAAGTAGAAAAAGAAAATTTAGCAAAGCACAGTGATGAAGGAATTGATTTTATCAATACTGGTAAACATACTCCATTCCCAGCACAAGTTCTTGAAAGCAAGAATTTAGTTGATTTAATCGACTACTTAAAAACGATTTATGATTTTGTTTTATTAGATTGCCCTCCAATGTTAGTTTCAGCAGATACAACAATTATTTCTAAATTTACTGATGGATTTATCTTTGTTGTTAAGACGAATTCAACAGTTAAAGATGCTTTAGGCGATTCACTTGAAGCACTTAAAAATTGTGGAGCAAATGTCATTGGTGCAGTTATGACCGATGTCCCAAGCGGCAGAGGTAGTGACTACTACGGATATGGCTACTATAAATATTAATAAGCAAATTTATTGAAATAAATACTATGAGACCTAAAATTAAATTAGGTCTTTTATTTAAGTTATGATTTTAGAAGAGTATAGAAAATATTGTAAAGAAAATTTCAAAGATTATTACAACGAAAAAGTGTTGCATAATTTTTTAGTTGATTACGCTTCTAAAAAAGAAATGAGTTTAGAAAATGTTTATTCTGTTTTAGAAAAGGAATATATACCATTTTTAGATCCAGATGGAGATTATTTATTTTCTAATGAAGTCATTAAGAACGTTAAAAATTACTTTTATTTTGAAATCTTATATTTAAAAAGCGATTCTTCAATTTCGCTTTCAGAGCGTGAAATTAGAATTAACAAATTATTTGATAGTTTTCTTGAAAATCGTGATTTTAACGTTGAAGAAAATAAAGAATTTAATCTCAATAATTTATTAGAATTTGCTACTTTATTTCTATATGTAGAAAATTATAAAAAAGCAGAAGAATGTTATGAAATCGCATTTTCAAAAGTTATACAAAATGAATTTTTAAATTATGTGACAAAGACCATAATTGCTATTGAAGAAGGGGATGATGATAAATATTATTCATCACTTTTAAAAGCTAGTGAAAAAGAAAATGCTGAAGCTTATATTTATGCACTTCAAACTCTTTATGAAATTAAAAATGAGAATTTTGAAACCGCTTATTCATATCTATCAAAAATAGAATTAAGGAATTTATATTTATATTATGTAGTTGGATATCGCTATATTACGACCGATTTTACAAGTGAAATCTCATCATATAAAGAAATTTTAGAGTACGAAAGCAGTGATTTTAATAGAAAAAAACGCATTTCTGCAAGGTTATTTGAAAAGTTAGCTTTCCATTTCATTTTTATGAACCACGCTTGGGAAGAATTTAATGCTCTTGTTTTAGAACGTTTAGTAGCAAGATATAATTTTTCAGATATTGAAAATATAGTATGTTTAGCTTTATCAGAAACTTTTCTTTTCACTCTTTCAAACGTTATTAGTTTGAAGAATCTTGAGAAATATTTATTTGGTACTGGTAGAAAAAAAGATTTTGATGGAGCTAATTTTTTTGGCGAACTTGGAAAAGAAAGCAAAGATGAATTCTTTAAAATTTTAAACAAATTTGAAGATTTAAATTTAATCGATAGAAATTTTGAAGACCCAGATAAAATTCATATTCACGAAGAACTTTATATTCTTGCAATTTCAATAATTAATAAATATTTTTCTTCAAAAGATTTATCTAGTTAAAGTTTTATAAAACTTTATTTATGAATTTCAATAACTTATAATTTTATTATGGAAAATTATAAGAAAACTTTTACGATAACAAATAATCAATTAGATAAAAACGATCACTTAACATTAGGTGCTATTTTAGATTTGATTCAAGAAGTTAGCGGCAATCATGCTGACACTTTGAGTTGTGGGTATGATGATTTAATTAAACGCAATTTAATTTGGGTTGTTATTAGACATCATATTGAATTTAAAAGACATTTGCACGTTGGCAAATTTGTCGAACTTGAAACTTACCCTTTAAATCAAAGATTTGTTGAATATCCTAGAGAAGTGAAAATGTATGATAATGGTGAGCTATTTTTAGTTGCTAATACGACTTGGGTTGTTCTTAACTTAGAAAAATTTAATTTTATAAGTGAAGAGCTATATGATAAATCGATTGCTAGAGAAAGTTATTTTGATAAAAGATTTGGGAAACTTCAAAAAAAGAACAAAGCAGATTTAAAATTTGTAGAAACTGTTGATGTCAAATATTCAATGCTTGACCACAATGGTCACATGAATAATACTCGATACTTAACGTGGTTTTTAGATATTTTTGAAGAACCTAGAGATCCTAAAAATTTCCAAATTGAATATTTAAAGCAAAGTTTCTTACACGAGAAAGTTGATCTTTATGTCTCGGATGAAGAAAACGCAAAAGAATTATATGGATATAATGGAGACGAGCTCAAATTTTATTGTAGAGCAGAATATTAAAATATGAAAATTAGTGAAGAAGTTAAAGAAGCTATTAGACTTAACAAGCCAGTTGTTGCATTAGAATCGACAATTATTTCTCATGGTATGCCTTATCCAAGAAATGTCGAATGTGCTTTGCTTGTTGAAAAAACAATTAGAGAAAACGGGGCAATTCCAGCAACGATTGGGATTATTGAAGGCGAACCAATTGTTGGAATGTCGCCAGAAGAAATAGAAGAATTTGGTAAACGTAAAGGTATTGCTAAATGTTCAAGAAGAGATTTGCCAATTGTTTTTGCTAAAAAAATGTGGGGAGCAACAACAGTTAGTGCAACAATGATTTTAGCTGAAAAGGCTGGAATTGAATTTTTTGTAACTGGCGGAATTGGTGGTGTTCATAGAGGAGCAACTCAAACTTTTGATATTTCTGCTGACCTTGATGAATTATCAAAAACAAATGTTTCTGTAATTTGTGCTGGACCTAAAGCTATTTTAGATATTGGTTTAACTCTTGAATATCTAGAAACAAAAGGCGTTCCAGTAATTGGCTATAATTCAGATAAATTACCTGCATTTTATACAAGAACTAGTGAATTTAACGTATTATTTAACGCCAAAAACCCTTTAGAAATTGCTCAAATTGTAAAAAGCAAAAGAGAATACGATTTAGAAGGTGGAATTTTAGTTTGTAATCCAGTACCAGAAGAATTTTCTTTACCAGAAGAATATATTAATTCTAAAATCGATCAAGCCATAAAAGAAATGAATGAGAAGGGAATAATTGGAAAAGATCAAACTCCATTTTTACTTTCTAAAATTGTTGAATTAACTGATGGAGAATCTTTGAATACAAATATTAATTTAGTTTTAAATAATGCAAAACTTGGTGCTTTAATTGCTAAGGAATATACAAAAATTAAATAGGAGGAAGGACAATGAAAAATTCAATGCTTCTAATCGGTGGATGTAATATTGATTTTATTGCCACAAGTAATGAAAAATTAATTAGACGTGTTTCTAACATAGGAGAAGTCTCTATTTCAAATGGTGGTGTAATGAGAAATATTGCAGAAAACTTAGCTCGTTTAGGAAATGATGTTGATTTTATTACAGCTATTGGAAACGATGATTTAGGAAAATCTTTGAAACAAGAATTGATTAATTTAGGAATTAAAGTTTATTGCCCAGAAACCGATTTGCCTACTGGAAGTTATGTCGCAATTAACGATCATAATCACGATTTAGCAGAAGCAATTTGTGATAATAGAATTTATGAAGTTATCAATGTAGACTTCTTACAGGCTAATAAAGAATTGCTTGAAAAGCATGATGCAATTTTAATTGATACTAATATTTCTCAAGAAGTAATCGATTATTTATTTGAAAATTATCCAAATAAAAAATATATGATGGATGCAATTTCACCAACTAAAGTTTTAAAGGTTAAAAAATATTTAGATAAATTTTATTTAATTAAATGTAATATCCATGAAGCTACTGCATTAATGGGAATTGATTTAGCTAATAAAGATTTAACTAGTGGTTTACTTGCTAGAGGCGCTCAAAAAGTAGTAGTTTCTCACGGAAGCAATGATATCTATTTTGGTGAAGATTTGAGAAAAATTGATTTTGTTCATGTCGAAGAAGTTTTCGATTTTGTAAATACAATTGGATGTGGTGACGCTTTAACAAGTGGTGTAGTTGACCACGTTCTTGGCGGCAAAACACTTAAAGAATCTGTTGCTTTTGGCAACGAATTAGCTCGTGTTACTTTAATGTCAAAGAGCGCAACAACTCCTGAGATTTCTAAATTTAAGGACAAATAATTATGCTTTATAAAGTTAATGAGGAAAATAAAGTCGTTTTAATTGATATTGATAATGAATGTGGTTTAAAAGCTCAACTTTGTAGTTTTGGAGCCGGTGTTTATTCTTTAAAATTTAATGATAGGAGAATGATTCTTGAACCAAAGACACTTGATGATTACAAATTTTCAACACAATATTTTGGCAAAAGCTTAGGAGTAGTTGCTGGAAGATTTAAAAAAGATGGCTTACTTTTAGGAAGAGAATATTCTTTAGTAAACGAACCTGGAGTCAATTTTTGCCTTCATGGTGGACATTTAAAATCAATATCTTTTAAAAATTGGAAATATAAAATTAAAGAAACAAATAAAAAACTCGATGTTATCTTTAATGTTAAAACAAAAGATGGTGAAAATGGTTTCCCAGGAGGATCAAGCATTTTTGCAATTTATACTTTTATTAAAGGTAAAAACGAATTTAGAATTACTTACAAAGCTACAACACCAGATGAAGCAACATTTATGAATTTAACAAATCATATGTATTTTAATTTGGATGATAATGACATCTCTGAGCATAAACTTAAAATGAATGCTTCAACTGTTGCTGTTACAGATGAGAACTTATTTATATATTCATCAAAGCCTGTAAGTTCGATGCTTGATTTTAACAAACTTTCAAAAATGAATGTTAAATTAAACCAAATTGAAAAGAAAGATTTTAAGAAAACTATCGATGATACTTTTATTTTTGATGGTCCTGGAAAAATCGTTTTAACAAACAAAGATACAATTTTAAATATCGCAACAGATAACCCAGCTTTAAATATTTATGTCGATAATTCATTATCTGATATGAAGTTTAAAAATGAGAACATTTCTTCTTTAAGAAGAGGTATTGCTTTAGAAACACAAAAGTGGATTCTTGATAGAAACTCACTTATTTTAAAACATGGAGAAGTTTATAAACAAACAACTACATACAAATTTAAGAGAAAATAGCGTTTTAGAGGACTTTTTATGACCAATTTAGAATTTCATTTTAAAAAAACATTCAATAGAAGAGCTCAATTTTATTTTGATACTGGTGGAAGATTTGAACTTTTAGGAAATCATACTGACCATAATCATGGACTTTGTCTCGTTGCTAATTCTTCTTTAAGAATTAAAGCGGCTGTTGCTTTAAATGAAACTTCAATTAGAATCCAATCTAAGGGATATAAGTTTTTTGAATTTGATATTGATGACCTTACTTATGACCCAAACGACTATCCAGCAACAAAATCTATATGTAGAGGTATATTAAGTAGATTCAAAGAATTAGGATATAAAATTGGTGGTTTTGATGCTTATATAACTAGTGAAATTCCTGATGGTAGTGGTGTTTCTTCATCAGCTGCTGTTGAATCATTATTTGGATATATTTTGTCTATTTTATATAACGAAGGGAAAGTTCCACCAATTGAAATAGCAAAAATAGGACAATATTCAGAAAATAATTATTTTAAAAAACCAAGCGGATTACTTGATCAAGTTGGTACCTCTTTTGCAAATTCAAATTACATAGACTTTAAAAATATTAATCAACCATATATTGTTAATTTGCCATTCAAAATGCCTCTTGAAATATTTTTAATTAAATCCGAAGGCAATCATTCTAATTTAACTAATCTTTATGCAGAAATTCCTGCAGCAATGAAAAAAGTTGCCCATTTATTAGAAGGCAAAGAGTTTTTAAGAGATTGTAGTGAAGAAGATATCTTTAATAGAATTGACAAAGTTAATGCAACTGAAAAAGAAAAACGTATTGCTAAACATTTCTTCTTAGAAAATTACAATGTTGTAAATGCTGAAAAAGCGATTAAGGAAAATAACGTCGATGCTTTTTTAGAATGTGTAAGAGCTTCACAAAAATCATCAAAAGAAAATTTAAATAATACATTTGTTGAAGGCGAATTTGAAGATTCACCTCAAGATATTATTGATAAAGTCACTGAATATTTAGGATATAATGGCGCCGTTAGAATTCATGGTGGTGGTTTTAAAGGAACAGTTATTGTTTTTGTAAAACGTAAATATGCCGATGATTTCCTTAATTTTTTAAATAAGAATTATCCAAAGAACAGATTTTTTAAAGTTTCGATTTCAAATAAAGCTGTAAACTTTAAAGTTTATCAAACAAAATAAAAAAGACTATTTAGTCTTTCTTATCTTCAAGCAATTTGTCCCACTGAGCAAGTTGCTTTTTTGTTGGAACAAATATGTAGTCGGTATTTCTAGCCATTTCTTTATAATCAAGCCCATAACCACAAAGGAATTTGTTATCAACCATTGAAACACCTGAGTAATCAACAGTTAAATCTACCTTTCTTAATGGTTTTTTATCGATGAGACTGATTAAAGTGATTGATTTTGGATTGTATTTAACTTTTAAATATTGTTTAAGATAGCTTAAAGTTAAACCTGTATCAATAATATCTTCAACGATGAAAACATCTTTTCCATTAATATCTTCACTAACGTCTTTTAAAAGATGAATAACACCTGTTGTAGAAGTACCACTATAACTAGAAACTTGAATGTAATCGAGCTTCATTTCAAATTTGCATTTTTTAACTAAATCATGAAAGAAAGGCATAGCGCCTTTAAGTACACCAATGAAAACAGGAATACTTGTTTGCTTTTTAAATTTTGCATTCAATTTGTTAGCAATTGATTGAACGGCTTCTTGAATAGCTTCGCTTGTTAATACGATCTCGTTTGTCATAGTATATACCTCGAAAGTGTTAATATCTTATTTAACTTTTTTGGGAAAATCAAACTTTTTAAACCTTTTGTTATATAAATTAATTCTATCTTAATTCTTAATTCAAATTTTCATTTTATATAACTAAATTTCGATATTTTTATAAAAATTTATGTGTCTTAAAAAGATTAGAAATTTTGTAATCTATTTTGATTAATTAATATACGATTCTACTTAAATTTATAATAAAATATTAGTTGATTTCTTTTATTAATTTATAAATATAAAGAAAAGAATCGACAAAATTTATCATCTTAAAATTCATTGTTATTTATTAAATAATTTTAAGATTATAAAAAAACAAAAATTTATTTCTTTACAAAACGTGATATCTATCACGCTTTGAAAATTAAAAAGTACTGAGATTCGACTTTTAAAAGAAATAATTGAGGTAAAAATTTATGAACATTTTAAAAAGATTACATGAAGAATTAAACATTGAAGAAAAGAATCTTCAAGCAGCAATTGGTTTGATGGATGAAGGAAATACAATTCCTTTTATTGCTCGTTATAGAAAAGAAGTAACAGGAAATTTAACCGATGCAGATTTAAGAAAATTAGAAGAAAGACTTACATATTTAAGAAATCTTGATGAAAGAATTACTACAGTTTTAAAGTCAATTGAAGAACAAGGAAAATTAACCGATGAACTTAAAGATCAAATTGAAAACGTTAAAACTCTTTCGCAATTAGAAGATCTTTATAGACCATATAAACCTAAAAAGAAAACAAGAGGAAGTGTTGCAAAAGAAAAAGGTCTTCAACCACTTGCTGATGTAATTTTAAATGAAGATACTTCGGTTAATCTTTTTGAATACGCAAAAGAATTTATTAATGAAGAAAAGGGAGTAAAAAGTGCTGAAGAAGCTTTACAAGGAGCTAAAGATATTGTTGCTGAAACAATCAGTGATGATCCAAAAATTAGACAACTTATCAAAGCTTATTTAGAAAGAGAAGGACAAATTCATAGTGTTGAAATTGCTCAAGACGAAAGAAACACATATGAAATGTATAAAGATTATAAAGAGAAAATTAGTACAATTCCTCCACATAGATATTTAGCTGTTAATAGAGGTGAAAATGAAAAATGTTTAAGGGTAAATCTCGATTATGATGCTGATTTTTTGAATGTAGAAGTAAAACGCAAATATAATATCAAACCACAATTTAGTGATTTATATGTTGAAATTGTTGCTGATGCAATGAAACGTTTAATCATGCCTAGTGTTGAAAATGAAATTCGTAGTGATTTATTTGAAAAAGCTAGTGAAAAATCATTAGAGATATTTAAAAAGAATCTTAAGAGTTTACTTATGTATCCTCCTCTAAAAAATAAAAACATTTTAGGTTTTGACCCAGGATTTAGAACTGGTTGTAAATATGCTTTAATTGATTCTCAAGGTACTCCAGATTTTAATTGTATTGGAGTTAGCTATATTACAAGAGATTCTGCTGAGCAAGTTGAAAGAGCTAAAACTGAATTACTAAAAGTTTTGAAATCTAAAAAGATTGATTACATCGCTTTAGGAAACGGAACTGCTAGTAGAGAAAGCGAAGCAGTTTTATCTAGTTTGATTAAAGAAAATAATCTTCCTATTAAGATATATATTGTAAATGAAAGTGGTGCATCAGTTTATAGTGCTTCAAAACTTGGAGAAGAAGAATTCCCTCAACTTCCTGTTGAAAAAAGAAGTGCAATTTCCTTGGCTCGTAGATTGATGGATCCTTTAAGTGAACTTGTAAAAATTGATCCAAAAGCAATTGGTGTAGGACAATATCAACATGATTTAGATCAAAAGAAATTAACAGAAACACTTTCTACAGTTATTGAAGATTGTGTCAATAATGTTGGAGTTAACGTTAATACAGCAAGCGTTTCTTTACTTAAATATGTATCTGGAATTAATAAAGCCATTGCACAAAATATTTACGATTATCGTGCACAAAATGGGCCATTTAAAAATAGAAATGAACTCAAAAAAGTCCCTAAGTTAGGTGATAAAGCTTTTGAACAAGCTGCAGGATTTTTAAGAATTATTGATGGAGATGAACCACTCGATAAAACAAGTGTTCACCCAGAAAGTTATAAAATTGCAAAAGCAATTATTAAGGAAACAAAGATTGATTTAAATGAGGATGATGAAGCAACTTTAGATTTGAAGTTATCAAAGTTAGATATTAATAAATTTAAAAACCAAAACGAAGTCGGCTTATTAACTTTAAAAGATATTGTTGATGAACTTAAAAAGCCAGGTCGTGACATAAGAGAAGATGTAAAAATTGTTGAACTTGATAATGCCGTTAAATCAATAGAAGACTTAAAGGTTGGTATGATTTTAAACGGCACTGTTAGAAATATTTCTGATTTTGGTGCATTTGTTGATATTAATGTTCACCAAGATGGATTAGTTCATATTTCTCAAATAGCAAATAAGTTTATTAAACATCCAAGCGAAGTCTTATCAATTAATGATATTGTTAAAGTTAAAGTTATATCAGTTGATTTAGCTAAAAAGAGAATTGGATTATCTATAAAAGACGTTAAACAAGATTAATTGTTTAAGGCTGCTTTAATTAAAGTTTTAATAGAAATTATATATTTGTTTGTAGATTCATCAATACATATGAATCCGTGTTTTTCATAAAATTCTTTAGATTCTTTTTTTGCATCAAAAATTACAAAAGCTATCCCAATATCAACCGAAACAAGAATAATTCTTTTAAAAGCAAATTTAAGTAGTTGCTTTCCATAACCTTTCTTTTGGAATTTTTTATCTATTGCAAAACGAGCAATTCTTATTGCTGGTAGCGGGTAACGTGGGGAATGCTTTAATATTTCTTGAGGCATTTCTTCACATCTAATTTGAGCAGCAGTGAGTGTATAAAAGCCAACGATTTTTCCTTCATCCTGCAATACAAAAGTTCTGCTTATATTTTTTGAGTCGTTTTGTTTTGCATATTTTATAAAGTAAGAATTTAAATCTTTATTGCCACAATCAAATTTTTTGATCTCTTTGTCATCAACAAATCTTATCGTAATCTCTTTAATCATTTAATAAAGCCCTTAATTCTTCATTTGGTTCTGGTGGATTATCTAATAATTGAATTATTTGATCTCTTTGCTCATTTGAAAGAATCAAGATTTCTTCTTTTTCTAAATCCATTTTTGCTGCATTAATAGCTACAGATAAAATATATGAACTTAGACTAGTTCTATTTAAATATGCGGCTGTTTCAAGTATTTCCTTATCTTTTTTATTTACTCTTAAATCAATTCTTGTAGTTTTGGCTTCCATTGTATTGCTCCAAAGTGTGTTATTTGTACACACATTATAAAAATAATTCAAATTGAATTCAATTAATAATTAAAATTTTTCAGTGTTCATTTTAATAATCTGATTAGTGTTGTATAATCTTTCAAATTTATTTTATAATTTAATAAATTATAAGGAGGGCTATATTATGGCCAATAAATACGCAGGAACAAAAACAGAACAAAATTTACGCACAGCTTTTGCAGGTGAATCACAAGCAAGAAATAAATATACATATTATGCTAGTGTTGCCAAAAAAGAAGGATATGAACAAATCGCTGCTTTATTTTTAGAAACAGCAGATAACGAAAAAGAACACGCTAAAATGTGGTTTAAGGAACTTGATGAACTTGGTGATACAAAAGCAAATTTAAAAGCTGCCGCTGAAGGCGAGAATTACGAATGGACAGAAATGTATGAAGAATTTGCTAAAACCGCAGAAGAAGAAGGCTTCAAAGCTTTAGCAAATAAATTCAGAATGGTTGCTGCAATTGAAAAACATCACGAAGAAAGATATAACAAATTACTTGAAAACGTTGAACTCGTCAAAGTCTTTAAAAAGGATACAGGTATTACAATCTGGAAATGTAGAAACTGTGGTTACATTTTTGTAGGAACAGAAGCTCCAAAAGTTTGCCCATGTTGTTTACATCCACAATCATTCTTTGAAGTAAACGCTGAAAATTATTAATTTAATAATATAAGTATTAATTTTAAGAAAGGAGAAATTCTCCTTTTTTAATTGAAAAATATAATTATAATTCAAAAACCTTGCAAAACCTCAATATTTTTAGATTTTAAAGAAATCTAATTAAATTGAAAAAGGTCTATTAGAAATATATAATATTAATCAAGAGGTGAAAAAAATGAGCGTAAAATATGCTGTAATTCCTTGTGCAGGACATGGCACAAGATTTCTCCCTATTACTAAGGGAGTACCAAAAGAAATGTGTCCAATTATTGATAAACCTACTTTAGATTATATTGTTGAAGAATGTATTGATGGAGGCATTGAAGAATTTGTAATCATTGTTAGTGAAGGAAAAGATGATATTAAAAAATATTATTCACTTGATGAAGCATATGAAAAAGAATTAAGAAGTTTAGGCAAAGATAAATATGCTGACTTAATTCATAAAATCGGAACAAAAGCTAAATTCCATTATGTTACTCAACATGAACTTTTAGGTTTAGGTCATGCTGTATTGCAAGCAAAAGAAGTAGTTGGAAATGAAAATTTCGTTGTTTGTTGTGGTGATGATATTTGTTTATATGAAGACAAAACCCCTGTTGCACAACTTATTGAAGCTTTTGAAGCTCAAGGAGAAAAAACTGTAGTTGGTGGACAAACTGTCGCCCATGAAAACATTAATAAATATGGTTCAATGGACGTTAAACGCCAAGTTGCAGATAGAACTTATGAGCTTAAGGGTATTGTTGAAAAACCAGATCCAGAAGTCGCTCCAAGTGATTTAGCTTCCTTAGGAAAATGGGTATTTAATTCAAGAATATTTGATGAACTTGAAAATACTCCTAGAGGAAAGGGCGGAGAAATTCAACTTACAGATGCAATAGCTTCTTTAATGAAAAAAGAACCAGTTTATTTCTATGATTTCGAAGGTAAAAGATACGATTGTGGAGATAAATTAGGCTATTTAACAGCAATCATTGATGTTGCACTTAAACGTGATGATTTAAAAGAAGGCGTTAAAGAACATATCAAATCACTTAAATTAGATTAATTCAAATTTATATAAATTTGATTGAGGATGTAACTGCATCCTCTTTTAATTCTCTAATATACTGATTTTTCTTGACTTGGAAATGAAAAATGTATATTTTATTAAAGACACAATTCTTATGAAATTAAAGTCCCGGTAAGATTTTAAGAAAATGGAGGATAGTGAAATGTATAAACAAACAACAAGTTTAAAGAAGGAAGAGATCTCACGCAAATGGTATGTTGTCGATGCAGCAGGTTTACCACTTGGAAGATTAGCAAGTAATATTGCCGTCTACTTAATGGGTAAAGAAAAACCATCATGGACACCAAACCAAGATTGTGGAGACTACGTTATTGTTATTAATTGTGAAAAGGTTGCTGTTAGTGGTACACATAAACCTTTAAACAAGAAATACTACAATGTTAGTGGATACAATGGTGGTATGAGAATCAGAACTCTTGAAGAAATGTTAGAAAAGTATCCAGAAGAACTTTTCGAAAGAGTCGTTTGGGGTATGTTACCAAAGGGAAGACTTGGTAGACAAATATTCAAAAAACTCAAAGTCTATAAAGGTGCTGAGCACAAACAACAAGCTCAAAACCCAGAAGTCTTAACTTTCAAAAATTTAGGAGGTAAAAACTAATGGCTAACGCAAAAACTTACTATGGCACAGGAAGAAGAAAATCCAGTGTTGCAAGAGTTTATGTTAAATTAGGTTCAGGAAAAATTACTGTCAATGATAGAGATGTCAAAGACTATTTCCCTTATGAAACATTAGTTCTTGATTTAAAACAACCTCTTACAATTTTAGGTGTCGAAGCCAAATACGATATCGTTGTCTTTGCACAAGGTGGTGGTTTTACTGGCCAAGCCGGTGCTGTTAGACTTGGTATTGCACGTGCTTTACTTGAAGCAGGTGAAGATAGAGGCGCCCTCAAAGCTGCTGGAATGTTAACAAGAAATCCAAGAGCAAAAGAAAGAAAGAAATACGGTCTCAAAGCCGCAAGAAGAGCTCCACAATTCTCAAAACGTTAATCTCACGTTTATATATTGCGCAAAAGGTCCAGTTTTGGACCTTTTGTTTTGCATAAATATTTAATTAATTATTCAATTATATTCACAAAAATATGATAATAAAAATATGGTAAAGAATATAACTTGTGATGTAAACAAAACTATCGAAAACCTTAACTTTGGAAAAAAGAAAGTTTCTTTTTCAAGATGCAATCATAGTTTTTATGAAGGCGTAAAAAGTGATCTCAAGTATGTAATCGAAGCAGCATATTGTATTGATAGTGCGTATTTGAATGCTATTATTGACACTATGTGGTTTTTCTAGGAGGTGTCTATGGACCTGAATACTTATAAGGCGATAGTTGAATATATTCCATATTCTCGAAAAACGACTATTCCCTTTAAAAATAAAAACTATGCTCCACAAATCGAAATTAATGGAAATAAAATATTTTCAGGCAGCGCATGGTCTGTAATTTGTTATATCTATGAAGCAATTGATACTAATACTTATTATGCATATATTAAGTTTTTAAATGAAGAAAAAGCACCTAATATTTTATATGAGGGATTGAATTTTTACATATGTGAAGGCCCTAAGCGAGTAGCTTCATGCAAATTAATTGAAATCTCAAAAAGTACTATTAATATGTAAGCTGGGTGTCGCAGTTACTAAACATGCGACAGTGCAAGATGCTGTGGCAGATTGTGACACCAGTCTAATTTTTTACAATAATTAAGTAATTATCGCTTAAATAATGTAAAAGACTGAACTTTTAATACCTCCAAAAGCAAATTAGGTGAGGAAGTATTTTATATAATACAAACAGTTTTAAACAATGAAATCTATTTCATTGCTGAGTCATCCAATGGGGTTGATAGAACATTAGTTGCTTTACTTGAAGCAGGTGAAGATAGAGGCGCCCTCAAAGCTGCTGGAATGTTAACAAGAAATCCAAGAGCAAAAGAAAGAAAGAAATACGGTCTCAAAGCCGCAAGAAGAGCTCCACAATTCTCAAAACGTTAATCTCACGTTTATATATTGCGCAAAAGGTCCAGTTTTGGACCTTTTGTTTTGCATAAATATTTAATTAATTATTCAATTATATTCACAAAAATATGATAATAAAAATATGGTAAAGAATATAACTTGTGATGTAAACAAAACTATCGAAAACCTTAACTTTGGAAAAAAGAAAGTTTCTTTTTTAAGATACAAACATAGTTTTTAGGAGGGCTTATTGAAGGATTTTATGAGAAAAATTGAATTTCGTAAGGTGAATGGTGACATTCAGGTTTTAATAGATCATTCTTTATTTAAAACCGAAGAAAATGAAATTAAGTGTCTTTTTGAAGTCTTAACAGAAATAATAAAAGCATATACATTCAACGGAACTGTAGTAATTAGTTGTAAAGAAAAAAAATATAATAGATAAGTTAAAAAGAGCCTGCATTAAATATGAAGAAAATGAACAAAAAATTCTTTGGATAAAAAATGTAATGTTAGGCCTTTATTTTAATGCTGAAGTACTATATGAAATGATAAGTTTATTTTATTTAGCCGATGTCACTTTTGATGGAGAAGGTGTTTGCTTCGATAATAGTAAAGTCGGAATCGTAATAAATGACAATGATTGTTCAATTTTTAATTTAAATAAGAGCCGGGAGAATTTAAATTATTATAAAGAGCAATTTGCGAATATAATTGAAACCAAAGTCTAAGTTTTAGCATTTTGAATTTTATAATTTTTAGTTTTGAGAAACGAGATTTTAAATTGTTTATATTATTTATATAATTAAATAAAGGTAAAAGTATATGGTTAAAGAAACAAATATTAAAAAAGATAATTTTGAAATTGAAGAATTAACTTTTGGAAGAAAGAAAATATCTTTAAGTACATTTAAAAACAAACATAAAAATTTAATAACAAAAAATAATTCAAATACTAGCGGTTTTGATAGTTTAAATCTTACTACTTTTATCGATGAAAAGAACCCAAATACAATTGAATATAGTTTTGGAAATTGCAAAGCTAGAATTAGTTACATAATGGATTCAAATAAGAAACTCAATAATATTGAGATTAAAAATGAAGAAATTAAATTTTCTGATGGATTTTATAATTTTGAGTATAAGAAGACAAAAAACGGAATTAAAGAGCTTATTTATATTAATAACAGGTGTGAAGAATATGTCTTTAAATACAATGTCAAACTTGATAATTTAAAAATTGAAAAAAAGAATAACCATATTATTTTTAAAAGTGTAGATTTAAATAAAACGATTTTTACTTTAATTGCACCTTTTTTATACGATTCTTCTCATAATTTTTCACATAAAGTCAATATTGATATTTGTAATATTGGCAATGAAGAATATGAATTAGTTTATACTTATGATAAAAAGCGGATAAATAGTGATGAAAGGAATTTCCCAATTATTATTGATCCGACAATTAGTGTTAACGAGGAGAGTTCAGAGATTTATCAACTAATTTATAACGAATCAACTGGTAATTGGGAAGAAGATTTAAATCAAAGCTCATATTTCTATATTGATGCTACTTATAGGGTCGGAATTTATATTGATATTTCGCAATTAAATCTGAGTGGACGTAAAATTACATCAGCATATTTAAATTTGGATTTCTCCGATGCTGGCAATTTCCTAGTGAATAATA
>CAMNHN010000004.1 GCA_946539555.1 uncultured Mollicutes bacterium
TTTAATGGTAAAACCTATTCAGAATATTCATTTTCCGATATTACTGAAAAATCAATTGATAAAATCGAAAAAGATATTTATAAGAAAACAGCTTTAGATGAATCTCTTTTAGATAATCACGTTAATGTTCAACCTCTTGTTGATGAACCATTAAAACAAGATTTTGTTCGTGAAGTCGAAGGAGTTCATTTTTCAACCGAGCAAATTATCGAAAGATTAAATAACATACTTAAAAAAGCCCATTCTTATTCAGAAAAAATTGCGATGGTTATGTCTATTTTTACTGAATATGAAACTAGTGCTCTCTTTATTTCTCAAAATAGAGAATTAACTCAAGTTTATACCTGGATGAATGTTGTTTTAATGACTCTTGCTGTTGAAGAAGGCAATATGAAACAAGCTAGATGCGTTGGTGCATTTAATTCATATGAAAAATCATTTGAATATGTTGAAAAACGTATTGAAGAAACAACTCAACTATCAATAGATTTATTAAAATCCACTTTAATTAAACCAGGAGTTTATGACATCATCACGGATCCATCAATTACCGGATTAATTGCTCACGAAGCTTTTGGACATGGTGTTGAAATGGATATGTTTGTTAAACATAGAGCAAAATCGATGCACTATCTTAATAAACCAGTTGCTTCACCACTTGTTGAAATGCACGATGGAGCATCAGCTGCGCTTTCTGCTGCATCATATTTCTTCGATGATGATGGTGTTTTAGCTCATGACACATTAATTATTAAAGACGGTATCTTACAAACCGGAATTAGTGATGAAGTTTCTGCTTTACAACTTGGAACTGAGCCAACTGGTAACGGCAGAAGAGAGTCTTACAAAAGAAAAGCCTATACACGTATGACAAATACTTTCTTTATGCCTGGAAAAGACAAAATTGAAGATATGATCAAATCAGTCAAACACGGATATATGCTTTTTGAAACAGATAATGGTATGGAAGATCCAAAAAACTGGAACATACAATGCGTTTGTAGTTATGGAAGAGAAATAAAAAATGGCAAATTTACTGGAAAAATTGTTGCCCCTGTTGTTATGTCAGGCTATGTTCCAGATTTATTAAAATCAATTTCAATGGTTTCTGATGAATTTGTTGTTACAGGTTCAGGACATTGTGGAAAAGGATATAAAGAATGGGTTTGTGTTTCTGATGGTGGACCACATTTGAAAGCGAGGTGCAAATTAAGCTAATGAAAAAGTTAATTAGAGTATTAAAAAAGGCAAAAAACATTTCAGCGTGGAAAATTAATGTCACAGAAACTGAATCATGTGAGCTTTTCTATGTTGATAAGCGTTTAGAAACAAATAGAGCTACAGATGTTGTTGATTATTTAGTCACAATTTATGTTGATAAAGGAGAAGAAAGAGGCACATCAAGTTTCACTTATTATTCTTATATGGATGAAAAAGAAATTCAAAACAAACTTGATGAAGCTGTCTATGCAAGCAAATTTACTTTTAATAAATTCTTTGATATACCAGGAAAAGAAGCAGTAGAAATTTCTAAGCCAAAAACAAATTTAAAAAATAGACCATTCAATAACATCATCAAAGATGTAGAAAAAGCTATTTTTAGAGCAGACAAATTTAAAGATGGTTATTTAAGTGCTACTGAGATTTTCCTTTATAAAATTACGAATAAAATCGTAAATTCTAAAGGTGTAAATTTAAAATCAATTAAATATCAAGGAAATATTGAAACGATTCCATCGTGGAAAAAGAAAGACGATGAAGTTGAACTTTATAACATGATTACTTTCTCATCCTTTGATTCTAAAGATATTACAAAACAAGTCAAAGAAGCTTTACTTTTAGCAAAAGCAAGAGCAAAAGCAAAGCATTTAAAAGTCAAAAAACTACCAGAAAATTTTGCTATTATCATTCAAGATGAAGAAGTTGAACAATTGTTCTCATCTTTTGCTTTTGATTTAAGTTATGGATCAAAATTCCTTCATAGAAATCATTTTGAAGTTGGTGATAATCTTCAAGGAGAGGAAGTTGAGGGCTCAAAAATTAACCTTAAAATGGTCTCAATGTGTGAAGCAGCTATGAATTCAAGCCCTGTTGATGAAGATGGCGTCGTTTTAAAAGATGTTGATTTAATTCAAGAAGGAAAAGCTATTAATATGTTCGGTTCATACAAATTTGGATATTATTTAGGGATTGATAAACCTTCTGGAAATTTACCAGTAATCGTCGTTAAAGAAGGAGAAGAATCGATTGAAGAAATGAAGAAGACCCCTTATATTAGATGCGTTAAGTTTTCCGGAATGCAACTTGATTTAGATTCAGGATTTATCGGTGGGGAAGTAAGACTTGGTTTTTATTTTGATGGAGAAAAAGAAATTCCTGTTACTGGTTTCTCAATTTCAGGTGATTTAAATTTAATTAAAGGGAAAATGGTTTTTTCAAAAGAAACTGTTGGAAGACCAAATTATTTTGGACCAAAATTCATCTTGTTAAAAGATATGCATATCGTCTAAAAACCCTTCAAAAACTCAATATTTTTAATATTTTAGCCTGTCAAGTAAAAATACTGTACAGGCTTTTTTCTTTTAGATTTCAGTTTTTGAAATTGAAATAATTGCATTTTTTAATAAATTTAAAAATTTATTATATTTCAAAATTTCTTATGATATTGCATAATAAATTATATGGTACCTCAAAAAATCAGGAATACAATCTTACTTCTGACAATGTCGGCTTTTTCGATTTTGGGAATTTTTAACAATGTCTCAAGTAATTTGAAAAACCATGAAAGGATTTATTCTGTCGATTATAATGATCATTCTTATGATTCAAAATATATTTTGTCTCCAGTATCTTCTCAAAATTTGAATCCTTCAGAAGGATCAAATTATTACATTTTTGTTCATGAAACATTTACGACTTTTTACGATGAAGAATCTGAAGAAGAAGCGTTTTCAAGTGTTGCAAATGTTTTAATGAGCACGGATGCCAATTTTGATACTAATTATTTCACTTTTAATTTTGTTGATAGTGCAGCAAAAACAATTGATATAAGAAATTTTGGACCAAGAGTTGGACAGGCGATGTTTTCTTACGTTCAAGAAGTTGATCCTGCATCAGTAGAGGAATTAAATTGTTTAGTTTCTTTATCTAATTATTCTTTTGTTCAATGTTCTGAAGGAACTAATGAAATAGAAACGAGTGGTTGTAGCGAAGAAACACGTGCTACAAATTGGACAATTGCACCAGGAGTAGATGATAACGATATAAGAACATTCGAGATTTCCAACCAAATAGAGGAAAGATATTTATATCACAATGGACAAAATTTTACTTATGGAGATAGAAGCGAAACCATATCAATTGAAACACAAGATGGAACAGAAGAACGTGCATATAATACTTATTTATACGCTTATCAAATTAGTGAATCTTTAGCTCGTGAACTCTCTTTTTCAGTTGCTTCAGCATATATAAATTCAGCAACAGAGAATTTTAGAGAAACATATTGTGCTTTACCATATTTTGAGAGAATGAAATTTTATAATTTCACTTTTGAGCCAGATGAAAGTGTTGGTAATCCAGATGAAACTACCTCTCCATTCCATGTTTTTGGTCAAAAAATAATCGATGGTGTTGGTAAATATAATACAGAATCTTCAGAATATTTATCTCCTATAATTGATTCGACTTCACTACAAATAAATTTAACAAGCGGATATATTAGTGGGTTTTCACCTTTTGAATATGTAGTAACTTTGAGCAATACATCTACTGGTGAAACAGAAGTTATTGAATTGCATAGACAAGATTATTCAACAGGTGCTGGACCATCTTTACTTAATTATAGAAATCCTAGAGTGTATTTGATTGACAATGAAGGAAGAAATTTCTATGGAAGTTCTTTCAATGTTTTTTATGGAGATGAAAATAATTATAGTTCTTTAATTAGCGAAGAAGCGACTTACATTTCAATTGGAACCATCGAACTTGATTCACAATTTACTCTTGAATATCAATATGCAACAGACAGTTCAGGAAATGAAGTTGAATGCATTTATGATGGTGAAATAAATTTTGAACAGATTGGTGAAGAAGGAGAATATGAATATTGTTTAGTTGATTATGAATTATGTTCAAATTGGAGATCATATTATTTATATGCAAATGTAGATCAAATGGTGTGGCAAGATTCTCCAACATTTACTCAATATTTATCTTCAAAAGGGTTAAAAGACATTGATGAAGAGGGCACATATATTGCTTATTTTAGAAAGAAAGCAAGCGAAAACTCACTATCTTCGGCGGTATTAGGGAATAAATTGGATATTTTCCCTGCAAATTTTGATGACGGATATATAAAAAGAATGAGCGTTTTAAATAAATCGCTTTATGACACTTACACCTACGAGAATCAAGAAATGTATAGTGCTTTAACAAATAAAGACGAATTTGCAATTTTTAATCTTTATGGTTTAAGTAATGATGCGATTGGAGAAATAAATGATCTTGCTTCTAGAGACGAAGCTACAGGATTAGCGACTTCTGAAGGCTTAGAAAACGCATATAAATCTAGAGTCTATCTTCATACTTTAATTTATGAAAACGTCTATGAAGATTTTAGTGACGAATTAACTGCTAGAACAAGAAATGCTTATAACGATTTACTTGGATATTTTGCTGAATATCAATATGATTATAGTGCAACTTATGATGAAGAAAGCGAAGCAATTTATGCTGAATTTAGTACACAATATAAAGTCGCTCACGACCTTCTTTTGATTGATAATTTATGTGAAACTTTTGTTAATGAATTTAATAATTTAATAATAAAATACCAGAGATTTAGAGACTTATTGTGGGGAATCTTTGATAATTCATATTATAATATACATAATTCTGAAACTTTTGAAAAAGCTCAAAGTCTTTATGTTGAGGCTTTAAGTGAAATGAAGGAAACGGTAGGAGAGATCTAATTATGGCGGATTCTGACTACATGACAAATCACTCTAATTTTCTTGGATCTAATGATATCGGAAAAGAAATCCAACTTTTTGATACAAATTTAGATTTAGCTTCTTCTGAAACAAAAAATCTTTCTTTTAAAAGTGTAGAAAAAACAAGCGAAGAAACAGGTTCGAAAGAACTTGAAAAAGAAGTGACTAAAACAGTTAGTGGAAATACTGTACCAACTACTGCCGTAACAGGAACTATAACTGCAGGAGTTGTTGTTGCAACAGCTGTTATTTTTACATCAGTTTTAGGGAACCACTTCAAAATGGTTGATAATTCACTTTCTTTAACAACTTATAGAGACGTAGAAACAAATAGAATCAATTTAGATTATTCTTTTGATTTACTTTATGATCGTTCTGGATCAGTTTATGTAAAACTTGTTTCTGCAGCTCAAAGTAAAACTTCCGAAGAATATCCTATATATTATGAAGAACCAATTGATGAACCTCAAGGCGATGAATATTATGAACCAGTTGAAGGAGAAGAGCCTCCAGAAGTAATTGAAAAAGATAAAGAAGTTTTTACTTTTAATATTAGTGGATGTTTTACTGATTTAATTGAAAAGAATCAATATAATTTCATGGTTATCGAGAAAATTGATAATACAGAAAGCACGCTTTTTAGTAGTAGAGTTTATATTCCTTCATATTACGTTGATGTTTTAGATGCCAACACAGAGATGTATAAAAATGAAGATGGAAGCTATGCTTTATCATATAATTTCTTCTTTAGATATGAAGTAGAAACAGATCTTTATGCTGAATTAAAAACTTTAAATAAAGATGGAAAATATGAAGTAGTTCAAAAGACAGAAAAATTACATTTATTAGTAGATGAATCGGGAAATAATAGACAAGATGAGGAAGGAAAATTCTATAGTGAATTTTCTGGAGAATTTACAAATTTAGTCGAATATAATGAATATATTTTGACTTTAACAAGTGATGCTAAAGGTATAATTAACACACCTTATTCAGAGCGTTTAACAGCTTATGTTGAACACATTCCAATAAGTTATGAAATAGGCGAAGAAGATGTACATTATGAACTTTATAAAGGAAATAATAGATATTTAACTGCTCAAATTTATGTTGAACTTCATGAATTTAAAGGCGGATATTTACAATTTGAAGCTGTAAATTTAAAAACTGGTGCTGTCAGTCAATCTGCACCAATTGAAGTAACAAATTTTGATGCCTCTGGTGTTACATCTTCTGATGATCATATAAGAGTAACAGGCGAACTTGAGATTGATGATTTAACAACGGATTATGCACTTAATATTTATAGCATTATAGATATAGATACTGTTCTTGTTTATACTGGAACGCTTTCTACTTCACAAGCATTTGGTTATTTACAATCCACCCCATATATTAAGAGCCTTAATAAAGGCGGATATATGGAACATTATATTGAGTTCTCGCTATATTCTGAATTTGATGGAGAAACTTATACATTAGTTAAAGATTCTGAAGGAACTAGCGTGATTTCCAATACATATATATTAAACGGAGATAAGACTTCTGATCTTTCACTTGCCTTTAATGAACTTAAAAATGATGAAGAATATACTTATGAAATCTATGGTAATTGGGGAAATGAAGACGTGTTAATTGATACAGGAACTTTTGTTACTACATATTATGGAATTGAAGTTCAACCTGCTGACATCATTAAAAATTATGAGGAACACACAATATCTGTAACTTACTCAATTACAGATCCAAATAATTTTTTAAGAGAACTTGAATGTTCAATAAGTTTTAAAAATGATGATGGATCAAATTTATTAACTTTCTATGGAGTAGGAGATAGCGATTCAAGAAGATTTGATTTTACTATTTCACAAGAAATAGAAAGAGGAACTATTGGTGAATTAGTAATTACAGCAATTGATAGTAATAATGGAGACATTACTACTGAATTTATAAAACTTGCCGTATTGTATTAAAGGAGGATTTAGTTATGGCGAAGAAAAGAAAGAAGAAACCTGCAAAGGTAAATTACGTTCCTAGGTTTATTCTAGGAGGAATTTATATTGCAGTATTCGTTGTTTTGCTTGTTTTAGGAATCACAATTCCTGGATCAGTATTTGCAAATGCTCCAAGTTTAGTTGGAAGAACTTCATATGAAGGAGCAGATTTCCTTAATATATTAGAAAGAATATTAGGGACAATTTATTACTTCAGTTTATTCATTGGTCTTCAAACTCTTGTTAGAGTAATTATTGAAGTATCAATTAGAAAATCAGATAACAGAGTAAAAACTGTATGTAGATTAATTGGTTCAACATTTAAATATGGTTGTAGCCTTGTTTGGCTCTTCTTAACTCTTACTTTATGGGGAGTTGATACAACCGCTTTACTTGTAAGTGCTGGAATCATCGCTCTTATCATAGGTCTTGGTGCTCAATCATTAATCAGTGACGTTATCGCTGGTATTAATATTGTTTTTGAAAGTGAATATCATGTAGGAGATCTTGTCTATATTGATGGTTTTAGAGGAACAATTGAAGAAATTGGTTTAACTCTTACAAAAATTGTCGACTGGTCAGGAAATGTTAAATGTATTAACAACTCAAAAATATCGACCGTTGTCAATCTTTCTAGTGAAGAATCAACAATTGTAGTGGACTTCTCAATTGAATATAGTGAAGATTTAAGAAAGGTCGAAAAAATATTTGAAGACCACAAAGAAGAAATCAAAGAACAAATTCCAGAATTACTTTCTGTCCCTCAATATTTGGGTGTTGCAAATCTTGGTGCCTCAAGTGTTGATTTAAGATTTTCTGCTCGTGTAGATGAAGAAGATAGATTTAGCGCACAAAGAGCTTTAACTAGAGCACTTTACTTATTATTTGGTGATAATGGAGTTTACGTTCCATTTAATCAACTTGTTCTTTCTACTCGTAAAGACGAAAATAGCGAAACAAAAGAAAAGTTGGAAGACGCAGTTAATCAAAAATAAAAACTAAATCCTTTAAACATAAAAAGAGCACGAGTGTGCTCTTTTAATATTAAAAACCTTGCAAAACAGAACTATTTTGCTGCGTTTATAAATTCATTTTTGATTTTTTTAAGTGATTCGATGATTTCTGGATCAAAGTGTGAACCAGATTCGTTTACTAAAACTTCAAATGCTTCTTCAGGAGAAATTGAATCTTTATAGACGCGCTTAGAAACAAGAGCATCAAAGACATCTGCAACAGCCATAATTCTAGCAGGAAGAGGAATTTGCTCTCCGCTAAGTCCTCTAGGATAACCTTTTCCGTTCCGCTTCTCGTGGTGATACATTGCAATTTCATAAGCTTCGTTAGCAAAAGAGTAATCACTAAAATTGTTAAAGAAAGATTGAACCATTTCTCCGCCCTTTACGGTATGAATTTTCATTGCTTCAAATTCTTTTGAAGTTAATTTACCTGGTTTTAAAAGAATTCTATCTGAAACTACAATTTTACCAATGTCGTGAAGTGGTGCAGCAGCAATAATTTTATTGATTTTATCTTCAGAAAGTAAAAATTTGTATTTGTTCTCTTTAGCTAATTGATGGCAAATTAAATCAACATAAAGTTTAGTTCTTCTAACGTGTTCGCCAGTATTTGTATCACGTGTTTCAATAACTGATGCAAGTTCTTCAATAACGGAATTTTGAATTTCATATTGTCTTTCGATTCCTCTAGAAACCTCATTACTTAAATTTGCTTGTTTATCTAACATAATTACGTTTCTATTAACAATAGAAGCAAGTAAGAAATCAATAGCTGTAATAATTAAAATTCTAGGGAAACAATAATGGATAAAAATTGACCATATTCTTTCTCCAGTAAGAAGAGAAGCTCTACTAGCTAAATCATTAATATGTTCTGCATCAAGTGCATTTTTATAAATATTATAGTCGGTAACACCAAATAGGTAACTACCATAAATGATGATTGGAATCGTTAAAACTGTTGTTATGAAAATTAAATACCAGTCACGTTTAATGAATCTATATTGAGAAGCCATTAGTGGAGGAATAACAATTAAAAGTACAGCGTGTTGAGCAAGTGCAATATCAACAAAAAGTAGACCAAAATAAACTGGTACATAAATTACATATTAAAATTCTTTCCACTTAATAATTTTTGGCTCTTTATTAAGAATTATATCGTGAAATAACCAAACAACAATCGGACTTAAAAACAAAAAGAAAGATACAACACAAACAACTGTCATAAGTCTTAAATCGATAGTAAAAACACCTAAAATACTTAAAACTAAAACAGTTAAGTCAAGGATAAGCAAAGCGCCAGCAAAAATTAAATTAAATCTGTTAGCGCTTACCTCAGCTTGTTCATAAACCGGATCGCTATACAGATATTTATCAACTTTTTTCTTTTTCATATATAGATACTTTCTATCTATTTATCTAAAGGATCATCACCTGTTGGATTAACAAATGAATAACCAATATTAGTTAAGTGGTCGCCAACTCTTTCAAGTTCAGTAACAAGTTGTGAATAAAATGGCGAGAGTTCGACATTACATTTGTTTTCTCTTAGTCGATTAAAATGAGCAGTACTTAATTCTTCTTTTAATACATCGATTTGTTCTTCGATGTTATGAATTATTTGAATATCAAAAGCTTTGTTATCATCAAAAATATTTAGTGACATATCAAACATTTCTTTAATTAAGGCATACATTTTTTGAAATTCTTCGTGAGCAATAGCAGAAAAAGTAAGATCGTTCTCACTCATTTTCTTTGCCATATTCATGAAGTTTGCAGCGTGATCACCAATACGTTCGATATCGTTAATGACATGGAAATATCCACCAATAACTTTCTCATCTGAAGAAGTGACGTTTGGAGATAATTTAATAAGATATTGAGTAATTGCGTTATTAATGTAGTCGATTTTATCTTCCCTTGAGGCTAAATCTTCTTGTAGGGCAAAATCCATTGTCATTAACATATTGAAACCGATGTCCAAATTCTTTTGTGAAAGATGAGCCATTCTTTCGATTTCTTTTTTAGTTTGATAAAGAGCAAGAGAAGGAGATTTTAAAAGGTTATCATTGATAAATTTAAGTTCTTGTTTTTTCTTTTCTGCCTCTTTATCTTTAATTAATTTTGTAAATAATTTCTCTAAAGGTTTAATTAAAGGTAAAAATGCAAACATGAAAATTAGATTATAAGTTAGAACAAACATAGCAAGAGCTAGTTCGTTATTTTGGAAAACGTTATAGAAGAAATCAGAGATATAATTTCCTTCGCCGTTTTTAAATGGCCATATAAGTAATGTTAAAAGAGTACAAGTAACAATTCTAATAAAAACACAGATAGCAGAGGTTCTTTTTACGTTTATGTTACCTCCAATTGTAGCAATTAACATAGGAACAACTGTTCCAATTCCTGCTCCAAGCATCAAATAAAAACCACTTTCTAGATTAATAGCTCCACTACCGACCATAACAATAGCAATACCAGCTGTTGCGCTCGATGATTGAACTAGAGCTGTGAATACAACACCTATTAATAAAAGAAGAAGAGGAAAACTGGTTGCATTAAACATGCTTTTAACTAAATCATACATTTCTGGAGATGCAGAAGAGGATACACTTGAACTCATTGTTGAAAGACCAAAAAATAAAAGTCCAAGACCCGTAACAATTTCACCTATATTTTTAATTTTTTCTTTTTTAATAAACATCATTATAACGCCAATAACAGATAATAAAACAAAATATTTTGATATTGGAAAAGATGATAATGATGCGATTAATCCTGTTACTGTAGTACCAATATAAGCACCCAAAATAACAGAAACACCCTGATAAATTGTCATAATTCCAGTTGCAACAAAACCTATTGCCATAATAGATGTTGTGGCACTAGATTGAACAAGTGCTGTAGTGGCTACACCGATTCCTAACCCTGCTAAAGAATTATTTTGCGTCTTTTTAAATAAAGTTCTAACACCCTTACCTGTTGACTTTTTCAAACCAGATGACATTAAATTCATTCCGACTATAAAGACAGAAATTCCAACTAAAAGTGTTATAATGCTTGAAATTAAATCCATAATAAATATTTTAGCATATCGAAGACCTAATTATTTAAAATAATTAGAACATTTTTTTGAAAAATATTGAAATTTAAGTAAAATAAATTTTTACATTTTTAGACTTTAACATAATTTTACCGATAACCATCGTATAAATTTAAATTTTGAAATATTTAAAAATGAAACCGCTTTCAGTATTTGCAAAAAAATTATTTAGTATATAGTAATTGCGGTTGAACAAATCAACCACGAATTTAGGAGGCTTAACTATGAAATATTATAGTTTAAATGCTGTTATTAATAATGAATACGTTAAGTTCAAAAATAATTTCGCTACTAGAGATGAAGCTATTGCATATATGTTTGACTATTTAAATAACAATTACATATATGATAATGAAGTTGAAGAAGAATATGCTCTTGATGGCGACAAACACAACATTGAATACGTATTAAATAAGAACAACAGATTTAATGTTGAAAGACATTGCTATTAATTGAATAAGTAAAAAAGAGGTTTTAAAACCTCTTTGATTTTTTTGAAAATATCATAGTTTTGTAGGCTTTTTGAGTTTTAAAGCGTGATAGATATCACAATATTTTAAATATTTAGCAATATATTTAATTCTTTATCTTTAAAGTCAAACTTTGGTGTCTTTAAAAATTTTTGAGAAAGCAAAATAATCCTTTTGCCATGAGGAGCGCTGAACTTATTAAAAGGAAAGAACTCTTTTTAATTGGATATTTTGTTTTCATAATAAAAAGATAAATGCAAATACTAAAAAATAAAATATTTATTGTTATAAATTTTGATATTTATAGATAAAAGTAAACAAAAATCTTAAAATTATTTTATGAAAAGATTGGTTTTACTTTGTGGTGTTGCTGGAAGCGGCAAATCTACTTATATAAAATTGAATAATCCTTATAAGGATGCGCATATTTTAGAATGTGATGTCTATCGTAAAAGAGTTACTGGTAGCTATAGAATTATGCCAAAGGACGCCTACAAAGAAGTCTATGATGTTGTAATTAGAGATGCTAATAAATTATGTGAAGAAAACGAAAATATTGATGTCATAATTGATTCAACATTTTTAACGAAAGCAAGGAGAAACTACTTTGTTGAAAAGCTTCCTGGATTTGATTCTTATGAACTTATTATTTTGCATACCTCTGATCCAGCAATTAACTTAAAAAAGAACAAGTTAAGAGAAGAAGAAAAGTGGGTTCCAGAAAAAACGATTCTCGAAATGTGGCATAGTTATGAAGAACCCGATGAGGAAGAAAAGAAATTTTATAATTTAATCAATATAATTGAAGTTGTCGATTAAAAGTTGATTTATCTCAAAAAATTTAAAAATTAATGCGAATAAAAGAATAAAATTTAATTCACGTTTTTTGTTTGTGATTGTTAAAAAGCCTGCAAATCTTAAATATTTTTACTTTTAAATTAGAAAAATTCAATTTTTAAAAACAAAAATTCTTTGATTTTTGATGGTTATTAATTATTGAACTAATAATAAACTATTATTTAAAATAATTTATAAAGGTTAAATTATGAAAAAAATATTTGATAAAAAACTAAAAATTTTTGGCTTATTTATTAGTGTATTTTCTTTCTTGGCATCATGTTCTACCTCTAGAAAAGATGAAAACAACGATTCTTCTGAAAGAGAAGAAGCTATCGTTACAAGAATTCTTGAAGAATCTGATCCAATCGCTGAAATTCATGTTGGTCCTTTTGAACCTTTAGATGGCGTAGAAGTAAAAGAAGTCGATAGTAATGCTAAAACTTATGGCTCAAGTACAATTCTTGATATGCCAAGAAACAATCCAATTAATGTCGTTTATGATAATAGCGGAAATCGTACATTACAATCTGTTTCTTGCCTATTAAACAATATTGTTGAAGCAAATAATTATCGCTATGCAATTGTAGTTTCTGTTGATGTATATTTATCACTTTCATTTTATAAACTTGGCGATGATGTTTATGAAATTGGAGCGTTTAATAATTTTGTTATGGCTTCAGTAAAATATTCTGCTAAAGCTGTTTTACAACATAGCAACGATGGAAAATTTAAAAATAATTTTGATACAAGGTTATCTTTAACAACCAAAGCTTTATATTATTCAGCAGACATGATTGATTGGAAAAAATAGTAGAGGTGAACAAATATGAGAAGACAAGGAATTTTAGTTTTAAGTATTTTAATGTCAATTAGCACGCTTTTTAGCTGTTCTACGCATGAAAACAGTTCTAAAAGTTCGATTTTAGAAAACTGTGCAATCCATCACGATGATGAATTTGGTGGAGCTTATATTGATATTTCAATTGATGACTTTAATAAAAAAGGTTTCACGTTTGGAGATAGCGTTTCACTAACTTTTGTAACAGGATTAGAAGTAGTAAAGTATGAAGACCTTGGTTATTTTAGTGGATATTATGTTCCTGCTGGTCAAGAACTATTAGTTGGCTATAAAGGTTATGACTACATAAAATGTTGTGTAAATTATGGTGAAGATATTTACGCAAAGCACCATTTTAGTGACGAAACAACGGTCACAATTACAATAAATGAAGCAGGAAAATATAAAGCAGTAGAAGAAACACTTTCAATTTCTTATAGCGATAAACGTGAAGAATATGATAGCGATGAACAGTTTGCCAATTTTAGAGAAGTTACAGTTGGAAATATCAAACCAGGAAGACTATATCGAGGCGCTTCTCCAATTGACAATTCAAGGAAGAGAGCGAATACTGTCGATAATTTATTAAAGAAGAACAATATAGCTTATAACATCGATTTAGCTGATAAATTGGAAAATATTTACGTCCAAGACAAATATGTTATTGGCGATTATATGAAAGATTTAATTCAAAACAACAAGTCAGTTTTCTTAGGAATGGCTGCCGCTTATAAAGCTGAAGATTTTTCAAATAAAATGAAGAAAATGTTCTTAATGATTTTAAATAATGATGGTCCATTTTATGTCCATTGTTTAGAAGGAAAAGATAGAACTGGTTTTGTTTGTATGGTTATTGAGGCTTTATGTGGAGCAACTTATCAAGATTTAATCGACGATTACTTCATCACTTATAAAAATTATTACGGAATCGAGAAGGGTTCAGAAAAATATAATGTCATCAAAGAAATGCATATCGATGAGATGATTAGATATGTTTTTAGCTTTGATGAAAAGACAAATCTTTTAAGTGCTGGATATTATTCTAAAGCTAGAGCCTACTTAGAAAATATAGGTTTAACAGAATCTCAAATTGATGCAGTACAAGAAAAATTTAGTGCTTAAAATCTATAATTCGATTTTTCAAAACGTGATAGATATCACACTTAAATTCTGATAAATTGTAAAAAAAGTCTCAAAACTTTAATATTTTAATATTAATTTTGTTTTAAAAATTTTTTAAGTTGAAAAGATTTTAGAAAATAAGTTAAATAAAATTATTATGTTAAAAGTAGCAATTGTTGAAGACGATAAAGAGTATTCAACCTTATTAAAAAGGTTTATTGAAAAATTTCAACTTGAAACAAAGCGAACACTTAAAGTTGATTGTTTTAGTAATGGACTAAATTTTGTTAGCGAATACGCAGAAGGTTATAACATCGCAATCTTAGATATTGAAATGCCTATGATGGATGGAATAACTGCAGCTAAAAAAATCAGGGCAGTTGATCAAAATGTAACAATAATTTTTATTACAAACATGGCAAAACTTGCTATTAAAGGTTATGAAATTGATGCTCTTGATTTTATGGTTAAGCCTATTGACTACTTTAATTTTTATTTGAAAATGGAAAAAGCAATCCGTATTCAAGAAAAATATGTTGACGATTTTATGATGATAAACACATACACAGGCAAAGTTAGATTAAAAATTTCTGAAGTTAAATTTGTTGAATCAAATATGCATAATCTCGTCTATCACACAATTAATGGAAATTTTGAATGTAGAAATACACTCAAAAATGTTGAAGAAGAACTTGAAAAGCATTATTTTATTAGAGCAAACAATTCGGCTTTGGTTAATATGGCATTTATTGAAAAAATAGAGGGTGACAATATTATCATTGATAAGCACACCATTGTTATAAGTAGAAGCAAGAAGAAAGAAGTTCTTACCGCTGTTGGTATTTTTTATGGCGGAATAAAATAATATGCTAGCTTTTTATTTACAAATTTTAGCACCTATAGCACTATCATTTATATTTGTTAAAAGAAAAAAATATTTCTGGATATTGATGCCAATATTGCTTGTTTTAACATGTGTTGCGGCATATTTTATTCGTGAAGATTGGTTAAATGATGTCTTCGGCAATTTTGGCTACTTTATTTTTTACATTTTAGGCTATTCTTTTGCCGGTGTATCAGTATTTTTGCTTTTTGATATTTCTGCTTTTCCAAAATTATATTTAGTTACTTTAGCCTTACTTGCTCAAAATTTCTCACATCACTTGTTTAATTTGATAATGAGAATTGTAAATGTCCCATTAACTTCACAATATAACGAAGTATGGTGTTTAGTATTGCTTGGTGCAATTTATGTTTGTTTTTATTCGATTTATTTCTATTTCTTCATTTTGAGATTAGGAAAAAGAGGATATGATTCATTGCCTGGCGCCTTAACTCTTATTACAACTTTGACTTTCTTAGTTGTTATGATCTTTATGGGAGTTTACATAAGACACATCAAAACAGAGATGTTTGATAATCATTTCTTTGGAATATTCTATGAAACTTATTCTGTTTTACTTGACCTTTTAATTATATTCATTTCACTTGGTATCTTTAGTATTGCAAGACTAAAAATCGATAACGATGAGCTAGAATTACGTTTAATGCTAGAAAGAAAATACTATAAAACCGCAAAACGTAATTTAGAGCAAATTAACATTAAATGTCACGATTTAAAACATCAAATTAACGCATTAAAGTCTCTTGAAGATAGCGAAATTAAAACTCAAACAATTAAAGAACTTGAAAAAGAAGTCTCCATTTATGAAAACATCGCTAAGACAGGAAACGAAACAATAGATTGTGTTATCACAGAAAAAGCTCTTTTATGTCACGATGAAGGAATATTACTTACTGTTATGGCTGATGGAACCCAACTTTCATTTTTAAAACACAACGAGATTTATTCTTTACTTGGTAACTTACTTGATAATGCAATTGAAGCGTCTTTAAAAATTGAAGACGAAGAAAAGAGAATTATCTCTCTTAAAATTTTTGAAAAGAATAATATTAAAACAATTTCAGTTATTAACTATTACGATAAAGAAGTTGATTGGTTATCAAACGGACTTCCTAAAACCTCAAAGAAGGGTAGAGGACACGGATTTGGAACAAAATCAGTTAAATATATCGTTGAAAAACACGACGGAGTTTTAAGTTACGACTATTCAAACAACCTTTTTTCAGTAAATATCGTTTTCTTGAATAAATAATAATTACCAAATTTGTCAAAAAATCGACCAAATTTTCCAAAACTTGACAGGTAATGCACTAATTTCTGCAAGTCTTTCCAAAAACGAAAATTTGGCTTATTTTAATTTAAAATTAAAAATGTAAAAAATTTATGAAACACGTTTTATCAAAATTATTTGTTTTTCTACCTTTGCTTTTGAGCACTTCATGTTCATTTTTTTCACCAAATAATAGCGACGAATATGATCCTGCAAAGTGCGAGCAAAAAACAACCGCTTTAACAAACAAGAAAATTTATTGGTTAGGAAGCAGCGTTACTTTAGGCATGGAAAGCAAGAATACTGCTCTTGCTGAATATATTGATGCAAGAAATGGTTCCGTTTCCGTTAAAGAAGCTGTAAGCGGAACAACTTTAAGATGCAAAGATTGCAAAGAAAGTTATGTTTCTAGAATGAAAGACGGTAATAAGTTCAAAAAAGATGAAAAAATCGATTTCTTTATTTGCCAACTTTCAACAAACGATTGTAAAGAAAAATATAATCGTGAATATGGAATTTTAACTGCAGATAATAAGACTAATTTAAGTGATTTTGATACCAACACAACAGTTGGAGCAATGGAATACATAGTTAAATACGTTAGCGATACTTGGAAGTGTCCAGTTTATTTTTATACAAATGCTTATTTTTCAGATAACGGAGAAAAGAGCATTAGCGACACAAAAGGAAGCGACTACAATTCTTTGATTTCAATCGCTAAAAAATTAAGCGAAAAGTGGAACAAAGTTGAAAGCGTAAATGTTGATGTAATCGATTTATTCAATGATGTTGAATTTAATTCGATTACAAAAGAACTTTATTCAAATTACATGTTTGATGCAATCCACCCATTTAGAAAAGGTTATTTAGAATGGTGGACACCAAAAGTAGAAGAATTTCTACTTAACAAATTAGGTTAAAACTTAGAAATAAGTATTAATTATATGCTTCAAAATTAGCTACTTTGAAGCAAATAAGAGTATTAAGATGCGCGATTAATACCCTTGGAAAGGAAGAAAATGAAAAAAATTGGAAGTAACAAAGTTTGGCGTGTATTAGCCTCCTCATTCATTGGACTCTTAGTTGTTAGCGTTAGTGGACAACAAGTTCTCAAACAATGGGGTGGTTATATTAACAAAGAACTCGGAATTACAACTACTAGATTAGTTGAAAGAGGTGACGGAAACGTCGATAGCGTTTATTTTAAATCTGCTTTTGATAATCATAAAGCTGTTATGCAAAATGCAAGAGATGTTGCAAAAGAAGTCCAAGCTCAAGGCACAGTCTTAATGACTAACAAAAATAATGCATTACCTTTAGCTAAAGGAGCAAAAGTAACATTCTTAGGATATTCTTCAGCAGATCCAGCATTTGGTGGAACAGGATCTGGTGGCGTCACAGCAAGCGAAGAAAGAAAAACAGACATTATTAAGGCTTGTACAAACGATAATAAACTCGATTACAATGCTACATTAATGAATTTCTATAAGGATAAAATTGCTGCAAACTATATGGCAAGTAAAGGCGCTTTAACAAGAAAAGGTGGAGCTAAAACATATGGTGGCAATTTCCAAATTCCTGAAATTAATCCAAGTGAATTCTCAGCCGATGTAACAACATCATTTGATACATATAAAGATGCAGGTATCTTTGTTTTATCAAGAGTTGGTGGTGAAGGCAGCGATTTAATTAAGAATTCAGCAGAAAAAGGCGGCCCAAAATATCTTGAACTTGATGATAATGAAAAAGCAGTTTTAACAGCTCTTAAAAATGGCCCATTCTCAAAGAGAATCGTTCTTGTTAATACATTTAATACACCAGAATTAGATTGGTTAGATGAATATAATATCGATGCATGCTTATATATTGGTGGTACAGGTGAAGTTGGTTTAGATGCTGTTACTGATATCTTAGTTGGTAAAACAAACCCATCAGGTAGATTAGCAGATACCTATGCAACAGATTCATTCTCATCTCCAGCAATGCAAAACTTCGGAGATTACGCCTTTAAAAATGGTGACGATATTAAAAACAACGACTCTAAAAAATATTTAGTTTATAAAGAAGGAATTTACGTCGGTTATCGTTATTATGAAACACGTTATGAAGACCAAGTAATGAATAGATTCAAAGCTAACTCTTCAAAAGGTGCTTATGCAGGAACAAATTGGGATTATAGTAAAGAAGTCGTTTTCCCATTTGGTCATGGTTTAAGCTACACAACATTTGAACAAAAACTTACAAAAGCTAACGTCAATGAAGGCGAAAAAACTGCAGTTTTAGAAGTTAAAGTTACAAATAGTGGTAATGTCGATGGAAGAGACGTTATTCAAATTTATGGACAAGCTCCATATACAGCAGGCGGAGTTGAAAAGAGTGCAGTTGAACTCGTTGGCTTCTTAAAAACTGACGTTATTAAAGCAAAAGAAAGCAAAACATATTCAATTACAGTCGACTTAAATGACTTAGCTTCTTATGATTCTAAGAATCATAGAACATATATTATGGATAAAGGAGATTATTATTTCGCAATCGGTGATAATGCTCACGATGCATTAAATAATATCCTTGCAGCAAAAGGTTATAGTGCTCAAACAGATAAAGCTGGAGACACTTCAAAAGTTCATAAATGGACAAAAGGTAACTTCAATGCAGATGAATATATGCTCTCTGTTACAAATAGAAAAGTAACAAACCAATTTGATGACGTAGATCTTAACCATTTTGATCAAGATAAGATTACATATCTTTCAAGAAGCGATTGGGAAGCAACATGGCCAACTTCATTAGAAGAATATGAAGCTCCAAAAAATATGATTGAAGTAATGGATTCATACTATGATGCACAAAACAACCCAACAGCCTATACAAAAGGTAGCGAAGATCTTGAAGGTATCACATATGGTTCAGATCCAAAATTAAGTCTCATTCAATTAAAAGGTCTTGATAGAGATGATCCTTTATGGGATGAATTAATGGAACAACTTACAGTTGAAGAATTAGCACAATCTTCAAGACAAGGAAGACTTGCTATTCCAAGCATCAACTTACCAGCAACAACAGCAGTTGATGGTCCTGCTGCATGGACAAAATCAACATATAAAGAAAAATATGATGATTATTCAGCAGAAGCAAAGAAAACAACCGAAAACATGGTTCTTTACCCAACTGAGACAGTTATTGCTTCAACTTGGTCAGTTGAACTTGCAGAAGCAGTAGGTAACTCCTTCGGTGAAGAAGGCTTATGGGGAGGCGGTGTTGGCTGGTATGGTCCAGGTGCAAACACACATAGAACTCCATATGCTGGTAGAAACTTCGAATATTTCTCAGAAGATGGATTTATTGCTGGTAAATTAGCAGAAGCAGAATGTCATGGTGCTATGAAGCATGGTGTCATTCCTTACTTAAAGCATTTCTTCTTAAACGATCAAGAAACAAATAGAATTGGTGTTTGTACATTCGCAAACGAACAATCACTTAGAGAAGTTTACTTAAATGCTTATGAATATGCCTTTTCAACAACAGGAAAAGATGATCCAGCATGTACAGGTGTCATGGGTGGATTCAATAGACTTGGTGTTACATGGACAGGTCACTCATCAAATCTTTGGAAGAACGTTATGCAAACCGAATGGGGCTTCACAGGTAACATTACAACTGACTTCGGTCAAAAACCACAAAGCTTAATGGAACCTCAAATTGCTTACGAAGCAGGAACAACAATGTTCTGTACATCTGGAGCTAACTTCGAAAAGATCTTGCTTGAAAGATTACCAAAAGATAGAAAACTCTTTGAACTCGTTAGATCAGCTGTTAAGAATAACCTTTATAACTTCGCTAATAGCTTAGCCATGAACGGTTTAACATCAACAACAGTCGTTGAATATGTTGCTCCATGGTATGAAATCGCATTAAATTCAATCGTTATCGGTAGTAGTGTAATGGTAGCTGGAAGCGCTGCTTTATTAGCTATCAATGCATTTGTAGCAAGAAAGGTAGACTAATATGGTTAAAAAATTATTAGAAAGAAAAGCATCCGGCTTCTATGTCGCTGCAGCAACTCTTGTTTTAGCTTTAGCTTTCATTCTCGTTTATGGAATTAGAGGTGGTAACACTTATTCACCAGTATCAGCATTAGCTGTTTGGATGTTCGTAGCAGGAATTATTACAAATTGTTTAATTCTTATTAAGGACTTCAAATTTGGAGCATATATTCCATTTATATTCTACTTTATTGGATTTGGCGTATTGTTCAACAGCGAAATGTTATATATTTCAAACGTCTTCGTTAATGTTGATGGAAACTCATTTGATTTCGTTTATATCTTAATGTTTGTTTTATTGCTTTTAACCTTAATCGGTTCATTTGCAGCAACATTAATGAAACTTGAAAAAGAAGAAAACAAAGAAGCTGAATAAGATCCCTACTCCTTTGTACTAAGCGCGATTTATTCGCGCTTTTTATATTGAAAAATTTTAAATATTAAAATTTTGAATCAATTATTAATTTAGTTATTTTTTATAGCATCTAACAAAAAGCAAAAGCGTGATATCTATCACGCTCTATCTATGAAAAACCCTGCAAAACTTGTATATTTTTCATTTTAAAATCGTTTTTTAAATTTCAAAATTTATAAAAGCAGAAGACGAAAACTGGTAAAATAGCTTAAAAATTAGTAAAAAATTGATGAAAATAAGAGATAACGTTTTTTGATAAATCAATTAATTTGATTTATCTAAGTGAGTTAAAATAGTATAATAAAGCCTATGCAAAGAAAAATTAATTCATTAAGATTAGAAGTTTTAATTGTCACATTAGCTGAGCTCCTTATTGTAGGAGGATTTTTGACTCTTTATTTGCTTAATGTTTGGGATATTAAAACAAATTTACCTGTCGAGGTAATAGGATATGTCACAGCAGGCATCATCATTTTGGATTGCTTCTTTATCTGGAGAATTTTATTTACAATTTATAGATTGAGACAAAAGAGTGATATTAAAACAAGCGATGTTGTCGGCGGAGATATTCAAGAAGCTTATGTTTTTGGTAAATTAGGATTTGTAGTTGTAGATCCTACAGGTACGGTTTTATGGATAAGTGATCTTTTTACTCAAAGATCTTTAAACATTATTAATGACAACATTTATACTGTTTGCCCAAAACTTAGAGATTTTATTGAAAAAGATGTTGGCGACTCAATCGTTGTTAAGTTACAAGGCTATGACTACAACGTTAAATTTTTAAGAACTGCTGGTCTTTTCATTTTTAAAGATGTTTCTGAGTATGAAACTTTATCAAAATATGCAACCGATCAAGCAACTTGTATCGGTATTATAAGTATTGATAACTACAACGATATTACTTCATCAAATGCCGATTTTAATGATGCAATCAATAATGTTAAGTCGATTATTGTCGAATATTCTAAGAACCATGGATTACTTTTAAGAACCATTAGAAATGATACATATTTTGCAATTTGTAACCACGAATCGTTGATTGGAATTATTAATGATGGTTTTTCAATTTTAGATAGAGTTAGAGAAGCGACTTCAAAAGTTGATACAAAGCCAACCCTTTCAATTGGTTTTGCTTATGACTTCCCAGATGTTAATAAACTTAACGATATGGCATCAAATGCTCTTGAAATTGCTATGAGTAGAGGTGGTGACCAGGCAGTTGTTTCAAAATATGGTAGTGAACTTGAATTCTTTGGCGGAAGAAGTGAAGCAGTTGAAAAACGTAGTAAAGTTAAAGTTAGAGTTTTTGCTAACTCCCTTATTTCTTTAATAAGACGTAGTTCAAACATTATCATTATGGGCCATCTTGAGATGGATATGGATGCTCTTGGAAGTTGTTTAGGTGTTAAAGCGATTTGTGATTATTGTGAAAAGCCTGCTCAAATTGTTTATGATCCAAAACTTACTGAAAGGAAGACAAAATCCGCATTATTATCATCTTTTACAAGAGAAGAACTTGCAAAACTTGTTGTTTCTCCTAAAGATGCACCAGATAAAATTAAACCTCAATCTTTAGTTGTTGTTTGTGACGTATCTCGTCCAAAAATGACTATGTGTAAAAGATTATTAGATATTACAGATAAAGTTGTTGTTATTGATCACCACAGAAGAGCAGAAGATTTTATTGAACACCCAGTTCTTCAAGAAATCGAACCATCTGCTTCAAGTGCATGTGAACTTGTTACTGAATTAATCAAATACAACTCCGAAAACCAAGCTATTCCACTTCAAGAAAAATACGCAACCATCATGTTATCAGGTATTTTCCTTGATACTAGCTTCTATAAATCTAAAACCGTTGGTTTAAGAACATTTGATGCAAGTATGATTTTAAAAGAATATGGTGCAGATAATGGTAAAGCTGATGACTTCTTAAAAGAAGAATATGAAGAATATTCTTTAACTAATAAGATAGTCGAAACAATGAAAACACCTTATTATGGAGTTGTTTATTGTATGGCAGATGAATCTGAAATTTTAGAAATTTCATCTCTTGCTAAAGCAGCAAACGCATGTATGGCACTTAAAGGTGTTAACTGTGCATTTGTTTTTGGAAGAACTAGCGAAGATGAAATTAGGATGAGTTGTAGAAGTGATGGAAGTGTTAACGTTCAAATTCTTGCTGAAAAGATGAATGGCGGCGGACACTTCACAGCTGCTGGAGCTGGCTTTAAAGATACAAATATGAAGAAGGTTGAAACCTTACTTTTAGATGTTCTTGCTAATAGTTTAAGTGATGCAAGAAACGAAAAAACTAAGAAGGAGGGAAATTAATTATGGAAATAATTTTGCTTAAAGATGTTAAAGGAATTGGTAAAAAAGGTGAAAGCAAAAAAGTTTCAGATGGATATGCATCAAATTTTTTGATTCCTAAAGGTCTTGCAGTAAAAAAGACTGCAGAATCCCTTGATAATCTTAAAAAAGAACAAGCTGCTGAAGCTCAAAAACAAGAAGATTTAAAGAATAAAGCACTTGAAAATAAATCTAAACTCGAATCACTTGTTCTTGAATATAAAGCAAAAGCACAAGCAGATCATTCAATGGCTGGTTCTGTTTCTACTAAAGAAATTGAAAAAGACTTACTTGCAAAATACGGCATCGAAATTGATAAGAGAAAATTTATTGATAAATTCCCACTTAATCAATTCGGCTACACAAATTTAAAAATTGAACTTTATAAAGGTGTCGTTGCAACAATTAGAATTCATATTACTGAGGACAAATAATTATGCCAAGAAATTATCCATCAGACGCAAACATTGAAAAGAACATTATTGGTGCAGCTTTAATTGATCAACAAACTGCTGCAAATATTCTCACCGAGCTTTCTAGTGACGATTTTTATGCTGATAATTATAAAAATCAACGTATTTTCCAAGCTATGTTAGCTCTTTATGATAAAAACCAATCAATCGATGTTGCAACAGTTTACAATCAACTTTTAATTCAAAAAGATATTGAAATTGTTGGTGGATTAGATTATTTAAATGAAATTCTTAATGATGTCGTCTCTCTTGTTAATGTTGAATACTATATTAAGCAACTTCGTGATTTAACTTTATTAAGAAATTTCCTCAAAGTAATCGATAGAATTAGTGATCAATATCAAACAAAAGAAATTAAAGATATTAATGAATTTGTTGGCAGAGCAGAAAATGAAATCACTAAAATTACAAGCACAAGAAGAGTAGGAGACTTTGTTGCTTCAAAAACTGGAGCTACAATTTATGGTTCAAAAATTATTAAAACAAGAGGTAGTGAAAATACTATTTCTGGTTTATCAACTGGTTTTTCTTCTCTTGATAAGATTTTAAATGGACTTGGACCTGGAGAATTAGTAATTCTTGCTGCACGTCCAGCAGTTGGCAAATCAGCGTTTGCTTTAAATATTGCTGTTAATGCTGCTAAAAAAGCACAAATTCCTGTTGCTGTTTTCTCACTTGAAATGAATGCTGAAATGATTTTTAGAAGATTATTTGCTATGAAAGCAAATGTTGAATATAGCAAAATTCAAAAAGGTTATTTGACTGATTATGAAAGACAAAAAATTCAAGAAGCATCAGTTGAATTAAGCCAAATTCCTCTTTTTGTTGATGATTCAAGCGGTGCATCAATTGACGATATCGTTTTGAAATCTAAAAAACTGAAAGAAACTCAAGGTAATTTAGGTCTCATCGTTGTCGACTATATTGGTTTAATCGACGATGATAAAAACATGTTTAGAGATAATGAACAAGCTAAGATTGCTTTCTATTCAAGAAGACTTAAAAAACTTGCTGGCGAATTAAATTGTCCAATTTTATGTTTAGCTCAACTTAACCGTAATACTGAAACTAGAGAAAATAAAATGCCTCAACTTTCTGATTTAAGAAGCTCTGGTGCTATCGAACAAGACGCTGATAAAGTTTTATTCATGTATAGAGCTGGATATTACAGTGATCAAGGCATCAATTTAGGTAGTAAGAAGAAAAAAGATGGTGAAGGAGAGCAAGAAAACAACGCACCAAAACAAGTTAGTGAAACTGATATTGTTAAGATTTTAGTTGCTAAAAACAGAAATGGAAGTACAAACAATGTTGATTTATCCTTCCACAAGAATTTTGGTAGATTCTCTGTTATAGACAACATACAACAAGCAAGAATGGATAATGCTGCAAAGCAAGCATTAAGTGATATAGATGATTAAATTACATGATATAGCAAGCGGGTCCAAAGGAAACGCTTGTTTAATTTATAATGACAAAACAAATATTTTAATCGATATGGGAATTACAAAAGTTCGTCTTTGTGAAGGACTTTTAGAAATTAATAAAGACATAAATGATATCGATTTTGTTTTGTTTACTCATGATCATGTTGACCACATTGGCGGAGAAAAATTTATTCCACTTGAAAAGAAATATGCTTTAAAAAACACAATAAACCTTCAAAACTCTAATATTTTAGAAAATTATAAGGAATATACATTTGGTGATTTTAAAGTAACTCCTTTAAAAACAAGCCACGACGCTATTAATCCATGTGGATTTATTATTGAAGATAAAGATGAAAAATTAGTCTACATGACTGATACAGGAAAGATTTTAAAGAAAAGTTTAGCTTTGATGTCTAATGCAGACTATTATTTTATTGAATCAAATCATGATTTAGATATGTTAAATAATTCTGGTAGACCAAGAGTATTAATTAATAGAATTGCTGGAGATCATGGTCATTTATCAAATGAAGATAGTGCTTATTATATGACAGGACTTGTTGGTGAAAAAACCAAGAAAATTATCTTAGCCCATTTAAGCGAAGATTGTAACACAGAAGAAATTGCCATAGAAACATATAAAAAAATATTTGATTTAAAAGGTATCAAGCAAAAGATTGAAATTAAATGTGCAAGACAATGGGAGAGCGTAGATTTATGATAAAGATCAATCTTTTTTGTGTTGGAACAATTAAAGAAAAATTCACTAAAGATGAAATATCTGAATATTTAAAGCGCCTTTCTAAATATGCAGAAGTAAATATTATTGAAACAAAAGAAGTACCTACTCAAAATAAACAAATCGATGTTGTTTTAGATGAAGAAGGTGAAAATATATTAAAAAGAATTAAAGAGAAAGAAGTGTTATTACTTTCTGATTTACATGGAAAAGAAATGACTTCTGAAGAATTTGCCTCTCTTCTTAAAACGCTTATTGATCAAGGGAAATCACCTATTAATTTTGCAATCGGTGGAACAATGGGTGTTTCTGAAAATTTAAGAAAACGAAGTACATATAAAATTTGCTTATCCAAGCTAACTTTTACTCATCAAATGACTCGAGTTATCTTACTTGAACAAATTTATAGAGCATTTAAAATTATTAACAATGAAAATTATCATCACTAGGAGCTAAATTATGGAAATGAATGAATTTAAAAAATATAAAGAAATTAAAGATGAAGCTTATCCTCATGTAAATAAATATGAACTTGATAGTGGTGAGGTCTTTTTTGTTGAAGGAAATTATTATACTCAGTTAATTTATGTTAAAGATCATTTCTTAGAAAAATTCGACAATATATTAAATAAGATGGAAGAAATAGTTCGTAAAAATAAAAAAGTCATCTTTACGGCAGACTTTGAAAATCCTGTTGTTTATAAAGACGACTATATTTATCAAGAAATTGATGATGTTTTAGCTTCTTTGAAACTATATTTTGATAATAAATCAAATCCTGAGAGTGATTGGAAAGATTAATTATTTTCTTCCAGTATCTGCTGGAGCAGGTCTTAAGTACTTCATTGAGAGGTACATGACTCTGAAGGAATAGACAAGGACAAATGCCATTGAGGCAAATTGAGCCATAATAAATCCGATAATAAGGGCAAGAATTGAAGGTGTGAGTGCTTGAAAAGCTGAAATTTGCCAACCGTGCCAAATTTTGAGTGAACGATTTGGATTGTTTTTACCTCTACACATTAACCAAATGACAAAACCCATTAAAAGAATAATACCAGCGTTAATTCCTGCATAAATTCCCATTGTGACTAAACCTTGTTCGTTTCTTACATCGATATAAACTTTATCAGCATAAGTTTTATAATTTTTAAGAATTGATGTATGGATCGTAAGATTTGATGTTTCTGTTGTTGATAATTCATTACCTAGGATATCTTTAAATGTATAAGTTGAATTTAAATTTTTAAATCCTTCTTTAACATGATTATAATTTCCGCTAATTGAAGAAACACTTTGTTTTCCGCTATAAAGTCTTGAATAAATTTTATCAGAGGAGAAGAAGATGAATGATGAACTACGTACATATTTTTCAGTTTCTAAAGTTTTTCTCTTTTCAGTTGTTGCTTCACCATAATTTGGATTGCCACCTAAAATTGAATTTAAGTAAGTAACATCATCGTGAACCCCATCAGTTACATAAATATCAAGTACATGAAGTTCTTGTCTTACATATGAATAATATGGTTTGACGATAGGAACAGTTGGATCTTTTTCAAGAGTGTAATCTGGATAAGATTCAAATGTACTTTTTGTTACTAATTTTCCATCTTGGAATTCAACTTTAAAAGAATCTGCCTCTTGGTAGTATTCATATAATCCATAATAATAAGGATCACTTGTTGCACCAGAAATATATGAACTTCCTTGGACGTTGAATGCATTAACTACAGGGGCAACAAGAGTAATAACTAAAGAAATTAAACCAATTAAAACTGCCCAATACCATTTATGCGAAACGGCATATTTCATATTGGCGTCATTACTCCAAAGCGTTCTTAAGAATTCTTTAATCTTAGGCCATACTGTACTTGGCTTTTTATTCACAATTTTTCCTTTTACCTTTTTTGCCATTTTAAATACCTCAAAAATATCTTTAATAGTTTAAACTATTAAAAATCTATATTCAAATAAAATCCACTTTTCTTTGCTTTTATAAAGCAAAAAGTGAGGCTAATAAATTGAAATTATTTTTTTAAATTTAAAAATTGAATTTCAAAATCGTTTTTTAAAACAAGAATTTTCAATCAAAAACCCCGCAAAACTGAAATATTTTTTAAATTTTATGTAATTAAATTGAAATTATTAATACAAATATTTTTAATGGGTTATAATATTATTGGAGAAAATATGTTTTGTGGAAATTGTGGAAACGAATTGAAAAATGAAGATAAGTTTTGTCCATATTGTGGTAAGCAAAACCCTTTATATGTAGAAACAAACGCTAAAGAAAAGAACAATACAATAAACAAGACTACGGCAATTATTGGTTTAGTATTTTCTTTAATTTTTCCTATTGTTGGACTCATCATTGGAATCATTGGTTGGTCATCTTTTTCAGGAGAAAGCAAAACAATTTCTAAAATCGGAACCATTATTGGAATAGTACTAGCTTCAATAGAAGTGCTATATTTAATTTTGTTCTTAACTGTTATTAAGGGGTTTTATTAATCTTATTTAATGAAAGTTTTAATTTTAATTTTATAAAAGACGTTTGTATTTTCGTTTGTAACTAATTTTATAATTCAAAAATAGATACTGTTTTCATTTCAAAGAAATGAAATTTTTACATTATCAGAATTTGAAAAGGATTGTAATTTCTTGAATATATAATTTATAATTTAAAATGTTTAGAGCGTTTTTTACCTTGATTTAATATTATTTTTTATAATATTAACGATAGAAAACTAGAAATATCTTTTTCGAGAAAGGTCTTAAATTATGAGAAGAATAACTAGAGACTCTTATTTCGCTTATTTAAGCAAAAATTTTATTAACGAATCAAAAGTCTCACTTATTGATAAAGAAGGTGAGTTAAACCAAGTTCAAGCTTTTAAAGTATACACTGGTATAATTAACGAACTTGCTTCTTTTGGAATCAAGAAAAACAACGTTTGTTTGCTTTCTGCCTCTTCAAAAAAGGAAACCGTTCTTTTAATTGCTGCAATCATTTCACTTGGTGCAATAGTATTCTTAAAAGACCCAAAAATTGAAGATAAGAAATTTTGTGAAGATTTAGATGTATCAGTAAAAACAAAAGCTTCTGTTTTTTATGATGGTGGATGGGTTGTTAAAGGAAAAAGAAAACAAACCAAGTTAACTTTAACAGAACAAGATTTAAAAGTTAAAGTTCATATGAGAAATAGAAAAGATAAAGCTTCGATTTATTTCCCTACATCAGGATCTTCAGGTAAAAACAAGATTGTCTGTTTAAGTGAATATGCTTTTTTGAATCATGTTTTAAGACAACATCATTGCGCAGGAAAGATGCCAGCAGTTGGTTATTTGTGTTTACCTCTTTACCATATTTTTGGCTTAGAGATGTTATCAATTTATTTTACAAGTCAATCTGCAGTTTATGTTTCCGATTCAAGAAATCCAGAACTAGCCTTAGATACAATTGAAAAATACCATTGTACATCAATACCAAATGTCCCAACATTTTATTTTATGTTGATGGATATCCAAAAGAAGGATCCTAGAAATGTTTCTTCTCTTAAATATGGCGTTATAGCAGGAGGAGCGTATTCAGCTGAACAATTTAGAAGTATTGAAAAATTCTTTAATATGATACTTGTTTCTACTTATGGACTTTCAGAAGGATGTACGACCTTAACTGACACTATTTCAATAAAAAATAGTAAATTAAGAAGTTCAGGAGTAGGTAAACCATTCCCTGGAATAAATGTTATCTTTAAAGATAACAACAATAAAAAACACGATAGTAGCGGTGAAATTTGCTTTAAAGGTTATAATCTCATGTTAGGTTATTTAAGAAAAGAAGGCTATTATTTACCTCTTGATGATGAAGGATATTTTCATACTGGAGATATTGGCCAAGTTGATGAATATGGTATTTGGCACATAATTGGAAGAAAAAAAGATATCATCATTAGAGGAGGAGAAAATTTATCTCCAAGTTTAATTAGCCAAAAAATTTGTACTATTGATGGGGTAAAAGATGTTGTTGTCATTGGGCTTAAAGATGAAAAATATGGAGAAATTGTTGCTGCATATGTAGCTAGCGACTCTTATAGTGATCAAGATTTATTAAAAGAAAAAATGAAAAATGTTCTAACAAAACATGAATTACCATCAAAAATAATTATTGAAGACTCAATTCCTCTTAATGAAGCAGGAAAACCAGATAAAAAATTGATAAGGAGTCTTTTAGAAAATGCATAAAGAGCATTTTAAAAAATACATACTATTATTTGCTTTTTCTTTTTTACTCTCATCTTGTAATCAAGAGATAATTCCTTACGATGACAAAGATGATGAAGTCACAGTTATAGTCGTTGAAAACGAACACTGCGAACTTTTAAGTAACGATAAAAGCACCTCTAATTTATCTGTTGCAACCTTTAAAAAAGGTGAAAACGTAACTTTTAGTATTAGAGCTGAAGAAAACTATAAATTAGCAAGTATAAATTATGAAAATTCTTCAATTTATAAGCAAAGCGAAGAAAGTAATATTTATTTTTTCGAATTATATGAAGTTAAAAATTCTTTTAGATGTAATTTAAATCTCCAATATGTAAATCCAGATTCTATAGTCTGGCAAGAACATACTATTACCTATAATCCAAACGGAGGAGAATTAACTAAAACAACTAATAAAGGAACATATAATGTTGCTCATCATCCTAGACCAAACGTTAGCATTGGAACAAACATTATGAAGCGTGCTGGTTACAATTTAATTGGATGGAACTCAAAAGCTGATTTAAGCGGTACACATGTTGGCTTAGGAAGTCGATATATTGATGAAATTAATATGGATTTTACACTATATGCTGAATGGTCAAAATATACAGAACCATCGCACTTTTCTATTGAAGAAATTAGTGAAACAACCGTAGGAATTAAAGAATATTTAAATGATGAAGAAGAAGTTTCTATTCCTCAAATTATTGATGGGAAAAACGTCATAAAAATATCTACAGGTGCTTTTAAAAATAAAACCGCAAAGAAAATTATTTTTCCTAAAACAATTGAAACAGTTGAAGAATCTGCTTTTGAAAATTGTGCTTTTAAAGAAATTTATCTTTATGACAATATTGTTAATATTGGAGACTCTTCTTTTAAAAATAATGAAAATTTTGCAACAGTTCATATAAACGCAATTGAAAAACCAAGATTTGCTAGAGCATATAAACACGCTCCTTATGCAGATAAAATCGATTTACTTTACATGAATCGAAATAAGAAAAAGATAATTATTCAAGGCGGAAGTGGAGCTTATTACAATCTTGATGCATGTTATTTAAAAGAAAAATATCCTGATTATGAACCAATTAATGTAGCTATTAATGGTTGGTTTAATGGTGTCATGCAATTTGAAATTGTAAATAAATTTTTAAATAAAGATGACGTATTTTTACATTGCGTTGAAAGTTGTGGTGATTATCAACTTATGAAAAAGATTGATATGGGAGAATACGATGAAATTCAAGGCAATGATTATAGATATTTTTCATGTCTAGAATTAAATTATGATCTTATAAGTTATGCAGATATAAGAAAAGTATCGAGTTTTTTTGACACTTTTAAGATGTTTAATGATGGGAGAGAATCTTTACCAGCAACAAGCTATAAAGATTTTACTAGATATGCTGATAATAGAGGTGATTTTACTAAGGATGAAAAACTTAGACAAAAACTTACTCCTCATGAAAATGGAGCAATATCAAATGAAGGTAAAATCGATTTAGAGTGTTATAGTGCATTAAGTTTATCAAAATTATCTACTTATTATGAAAACATGGTTAATTTAGGAATTAAAGTTTTCTTCCTTTATTGTCCGCTAAATAGAAATTCACTTACAGAAGAAGAACTTAATGAAGAACATATAAATGCTTTTACAAGTGGATTAGTAAATGGTTTATCAACATATGCTAATTTTTTATATGACTTTAATGAAATTTTATATGATGTAACTTATTTTTCAGATTCTGATTGGCATTTGGATTATGAAAGTGCACTTAAATATAGCGAAATGGTTTGGAGTAAATTAAAAGAAAATGGCGTTTAATATTGAATCCATAGTTATATTTTTTAATCCTTGGTGCATTTCGCTATTTGCATCGGCTTTAGTGTTTTTACTTTTAGATATTTTCATTAAAAAGATTAAATATATTTTTAAAATTGGATTTGCTATTACATTTATTCCATTAATTATTTTAGAACTTTTATTTGGAGCTGAATTAATAGAGGTCTTAATCATTGTTTTATTCTTTTTAATAATTCTTTTATATACATTTTATCCAATAAAAAAGAGGAATAAGTCATGACGTTTAATTCGCTTCAATTCCTCATATTTTTACCTATTGTAATTATTCTTTATTACATTGTTCCACATAAATTTAGATGGATCATTTTACTTGTTGCATCTTATTATGCTTATATGTCATGGAACCCATGGCTTATATTCTTAATTTTAGCGACAACCATCGTAAGTTATTTATCAGGAATATTTATGCCTAAAATTAAGAATAAAGCTGGTAAAAAAGCTTTATTATGGGTGACGCTTATAGTGTGTTTAGGCATATTAATATTCTTTAAATATTTTAATTTCTTACTTGGTTCAGTTATAAGTTTCCTTAATCTATTTAGCTTAAATATTAATAGTATTGTTCTAGATATTATTTTACCTGTTGGTATATCTTTTTATACTTTCCAAACTTTATCTTACGTCATTGATGTTTATAGAGAAAAATTTGAACCAGAAAAACATTTTGGTTATTTTGCACTCTATGTTTCATTTTTCCCACAACTTGTTGCAGGCCCAATTGAAAGACCAGATAAACTTATTCCTCAATTAAAAGAAAATCATAAACTTGATCCAAACAATTTACTTGCTGGACTCCAACTCCTCTTAATTGGATTCTTTAGAAAATGTGTTGTAGCAGATTTTGTTGGAATCTTTGTAAATAATGTATTTGGTGATATTGCTTCAGCAAATTCGTTTGCAATTTTAGTAGCTGGTGCATTATTTATGGTCCAACTTTATTGCGACTTTGCTGGTTATTCAGAAATAGCAGCAGGGGCATCAAAGATGATGGGTATCGAACTTTCTAAGAATTTTGATAAGCCATTTACTGCAACAACAGTCCAAATTTTAATGAGAAGATGGCACATGACTTTAACAAGTTGGTTTACAGATTATGTTTATATACCTCTTGGCGGAAATAGGAAAGGTAAACCAAGACAAATTTTAAATATTTTTATTGTTTATGCACTTTGTGGATTGTGGCATGGAGCAAATTGGACTTACGTGCTTTGGGGAGTTTATATGTGGCTATTCATGTTTATTGAGTCATTAATTAAAAAACCAGTTCGTAATTTCTGCGCAAAGAAAAATATTAATCTAGGGGTTTTACCAATTGTAATTATAAGAAGATGCTTTGTATTTTTAATTGCAGTATTTTCAACGTTTTTCTTTAGAGCAACATCCCTTTCTCATATTGGCGCAATTTATCATCAAATCTTCACAACAATGGGAATTTCGTGGGACTATTTTGTTGAATCATTCTCATGCTTACAAATTGATGTTTTAAGCGTGGTTGTCATACTTTTAAGCTTGATTGTAATGTGTAGACTTTATGATTTTGGCTATGATAGAAGTTTTGTTACGGTTACTCAAGATAATCGAGCATTATTTTATAGAACAAGTATTATTGTCGTTTCAGTTATTGCAATTGCAATAGGCTGGTTCATGTTAATTTCTTTAGAAGGATCAAGTGAATTCGTTTACTTCCAATTTTAGTTATGAAAAAGAGTAGTTTAGTTTATTTAATTGTTAGTTTACTTTTAGTCTTATCAATTCCTATAAGCATTCTTTCTTTTGGCTTTGGAATCCCTTCACAATTTGATGAAACATATTATGGTGAACTTCCTTATATGTTTAATAGATTAAAAGAAAATAAAAATGAAAAAATTATTGTTTTAGGAAACAGTGCAGTTGCTTTTGGAACTCGAACTGATTTAATGGAGCAAGAATTAAATAAAGATGTAATTTTATTTGGACTATATGCAGCAATTGGTACAAAAACAATGATGGATTTATCAAAAGTTAATATTTCAAAAGGTGATATTATTGTTTTTGCTCCTGAAATTTCTTCTCAAGGATTATCACTATATTTTTCAGCAAGAAATACTTGGAGAGCAATTGATGGTCATTATGATATGCTTAACTACATATCAAATGAAAATAAGCAGGTAATGACCGGGAATTTTGCTAATTTTACAGCTGAAAAATTTAACTATTTTGTTAATGGTGGAAAACCTGAGGTTGATGGAGTTTATCAACAAGATTCATTTGAACTTGATGGACAAGAAGCTGGCTATATGACCTATGATAGACCTTATAACATCATGTTAGATGGAACAAATGAAGAAAAAATTAATTTTGATGAAATTGAAGTAAAAGATGAATTTATAGATTATTTAAATGATTATGCAAATTATGTTAGAAGTAAGGGTGCAGATATTTATTTTGATTTCACACCATTAAATAAATTAATTTTTAAAGATGCGACAGTAGAAGATGCTCAAGCTTTTGTTAATAAACTTAAAGAAAAACTCAATATCAGATTCATTGGTGACATTTCAAAATATATGCTTGATTATCGTTGGTTTTATGATAATAACGTCCACATGAATTCAAGTGGAATGTATGTTTATACTCGTCAACTTGTTGAAGATTTAAAAGTTGCATTTAAAGATTCTTCCCCAACAAACATTACTATTCCTCAAATTCCTGATATTCCTTTACCAGTTTATGAAGATGGCGACAATACTTATGAAGATTGCTTTACTTATCAAACAATTAGAAGAGGATGCAAGATAACTGGATTAACTGAAAAAGGAAAAGAACAAGATTTTATTATTCTTCCTTCAATGCATGATGAACTACCTGTTTTAGCTTTTGATGCAACAACTTTCCAAGACAATAAAGAGATTAGAGAAATAGTAGTACCTAAAAACATTAGAGCTTTAATGGATAATTCATTTAATGGATGTACAAGATTAAATCGATTAATTTTACGTCACACAAATCCAAATTATGTTAATGTTGGGACGGCTTTACTTGCTGGAGCAGACTCTTGCTATATCTATGTTATGGATGAATATTATGATAATTTTGCTAATCATTATAATTGGAGCTACTATAAAGATAGATTAACTAAATACGTAAAATGTTAGAAAATAAGCAATATAAAAACACAATCATTACGATTGTGTTTTTTATGATAACTATCGATTAATTTGTGTAATTATCGAAGTAACCTTGAATTAAGATAATTGGAGTACCTTTATCTCCAGAGCCACTTGTTAAATCACAAAGTGAACCGATTAAATCTGTTAATTGACGAGGAGTAGTTCCTTGTGAAGCCATGTTTCCAACAAGATTTGCATCTTTTGTTTTAATTGAAGCTTTAATAGCTTCTTTTAATTCTTCACCATTAAGATTTTTAAAATCATTATCAGCTAAATATTTAAGTTTTAATTCGTTAGGCGTTCCAACTAATCCTTTTGTAAAGAAAGGTGAAACAACAGGGTCAGCAAGTTCCCAGATTTTTCCTTGTGGATCTTTAAAAGCACCATCTCCATATACCATTACTTCAACGTGTTTTCCGGTTTTTTCTAAAATTGAAGCTTGGATGTTTTCAACTAATGATTGAGCATCTCTTGGGAAGAGTTTTACTTTATCTTCGGTTGATTTATTTGAACCAAGTAAACCATATTTTTCATTGTATCCGGAACCATCAACAGAAGAAGTGAGGACATCATCCATTCCTAAAACAACTTCAGCACCATTTGCTTTTAATATACGTTTTGTTCTAGCGCGAGTATGGATATCACAGGTTAAAATGTGCTTTGTATAATTTAAGATAGCTCTGCAATTATTTGCGAATATAATCTCACATTTTGCACCTTCGTTTTCAATTAATTCTTTGTAGTAGGTGATGTAATCAACGCCTGTAAATTCGTGAACTTTATAACCAAATAATTCTCTATATTTTTCTAAACTTAAAACATCGCTATATGGATTAATGCCTTTTTCATCTAAATCATCGTAAGTTAAAAGAGCGTTTCCAACTTCATCACTAGGATATGAAAGCATTAAATAGATTTTTTTAGCAGCTCTAGCAAATCCTTTAAGTAAAATTGAAAATCTATTACGTGAAAGAATTGGGAAAATAACAGCAAATTCATCACTTTGCATTTTGCTTTTAACATCTTTAGCAATTGCGTTAACGGTCGCATAATTTCCTTGTGCACGGGCAACTATTGACTCAGTTAAAGCGATGACATCTTTATCGCGTAATTCAAAGTTATGTGCTTTAGCAGCATTCAAAACAGCATTAACAGCAATTTCACTTAAATCATCACCTTCTCTAATAATAGGAGCTCTGATTCCGCGTGAAACTGTTCCAACTAATCTTTCCATATTTATATAAACCTCATCTAATTAATGTAAGATTTATTTCTTACTTGAAAATTTTATCACTATATTCGATTTTTCGATATTAATCTTTTATTAAAGTTTAGGAAAAATTAAAAACTAAAATTTGATTTTGATTTTTGAGTTTTTAAAAAGTAAAAGATGATAACTATCACGAATTTTTAAGCTACGAAAAACGTAAAAATAAATGCGATTTTTGAAAATCGATTTTGAAAATCGTTTTTTAAAAACTGATTTTGAAATTAGAATTTTAAAATTGAATAAAACTTACTGATTTTTTCTTTCAAAAAACAAATTTCGATATAAGTTAATTTTACTTATGCGATTTTTCGATCCCGAAATAAGGAATAAAAATATTGTTACAATATTGTGGATTATTTGGTAAAGAGACATCTTTAAATAGCAAAAAAACAAAACCAAATTTTTTTATTTTTTGGTATAAAATTTTGAGGCAATTTTGATCTTAAAATTTGCACCAAAAATTAATGAAAAATTGAGGATAAAATCATGCCTAAAGAAGAGTTACAAAAAGAGATAAAAAAACGCTTAAAAGTTAGCATTATCTAATTAATAAATTATGCACGTATACGCGTGCGCGAGGCGTTTTATTAGAGATTTGCAAGGTTTTTTGACATTGACAAAAACTTTTAGCACTCTTAGACAAAATATTGAAAAGTGCCAAATTTTAGTTTCAAAAATTGATTTTTTTAGACAAAAATAGGGGTAAAAAAACATTATTAAAAAAAGTTAAAAATTTTAGTGTTTTTTTCTTTGCAAAATTTTTAAAATGTGAGAGACTTGTAATACTCACTACGGGAGATAATATGAAAATTTGTGGATTGCAGAAACTAACTCTTTTAGATTACCCCGGCCATCTAGCGTGTACGGTATTCTTAGGAGGATGCAACTTCAATTGTCCTTATTGTTACAACACTTCACTTATCAAACTCGACAAAGCTCAAGAGGTATACAGTGAAGAAGAATTGCTATCCTTTCTTGACTCTAGAAAAGGTAAGTTGAGTGGTGTAGCAATTACCGGTGGGGAACCATTAATTAACAAAGACATTAAGGACCTGATTCTTAAGATTAGAGAAAAGGGTTTCAAGGTAAAATTAGACACAAACGGATCCTTCCCAGATGTACTAGAAAACCTCATCGACGAAGGGCTCGTGGATTACGTTGCAATGGACGTAAAAAATACTTACGAAAAGTATGGCTTTACAATCGGTGCAAATGTTAATACCGAAAAAATCAAAAGAAGCATTGAAATTTTGCTTCAAAACAAGGTAGATTACGAATTCAGAACTACTATTATTAAAGAATTTCATGAGATAGATGACTTCGAAGAAATAGGAAAGATGATTTGCGGCGCTAAACACTATTTCTTACAGAGTTTTCTTGACAAAGATAATGTGAGAGGCAACTTTCACGCAATGAGTAGAGATGAATTAGAGGAGTGCCTTAAAAAAGCACGTATACATGTTCCAACAACAGAAATTAGGGGTGTAGACTAAGGAGGAGAATTATGTACAGAGTCGTAAAAAGAGATGGAACCATTAAAGATTTTGATATCAACAAAATCATCAACGCAATTTCAAGAGCATTTGTTGCAGTTAACAAGGATTCAAATCCTTCAATCATAGATTTTCTTGCTTTGAAAGTAACAGCTCACTTTCAAAACAAGATTAATGAAGGTACGATAACAGTCGAAAATATTCAAGATAGTGTTGAAACAGTTTTAATTCAAGCTGGCTATGACGATGTTGCAAAAGCTTACATTCTTTATAGAAGACAACACGAAAACGTTAGAAGAGCTAAGAACACATTCTTAGATTATAAAGCTCTCGTTAACAACTATTTAAAAGTCAATGACTGGAGAGTTAAAGAAAATTCAACTGTTACTTATTCAGTTGGTGGTTTAATTCTTTCAAACAGTGGTGCAATCACAGCAAATTATTGGTTAAGTGAAGTTTATGATGATGAAATCGCAAACGCACATAGAAACGGCGATATTCATATTCATGACTTAGCAATGTTAACAGGATACTGTGCTGGATGGTCATTAAAACAACTTATCCAAGAAGGTTTAGGGGGCGTTCCTGGAAAGATCACAAGTTCGCCAGCAAAACATTTATCAACACTTTGTAACCAAATGGTTAACTTCCTTGGTATCATGCAAAATGAATGGGCAGGAGCACAAGCTTTCTCATCATTTGATACTTACTTAGCACCATTTGTTAAAGTTGATCACTTATCATATAAACAAGTTAAACAATGTGTCCAATCCTTCATTTATGGTGTGAACACACCATCAAGATGGGGTACACAAGCACCATTTACAAATGTCACACTTGACTGGGTCGTTCCAAACGATTTAGCAGAATTAAATGCTATCGTTGGTGGCGAACAAATGGATTTCAAATACAAAGATTGTAAAAAAGAAATGGATATGGTCAACAAAGCATTCATCGAAACAATGATTGAAGGTGATGCTAATGGAAGAGGATTCCAATATCCAATCCCAACATATTCAATTACACGTGATTTTGACT
>CAMNHN010000005.1 GCA_946539555.1 uncultured Mollicutes bacterium
CTTTTAAAACGTTCTCCAGGTAGAGAAGCTTATCCAGGAGATATTTTCTATTTACATTCAAGACTACTTGAAAGATGTGCTAGATTAAATGATAAATATGGTGGAGGTTCCATAACTGCACTCCCAATTGTTGAAACACAAGCAGGAGATATTTCAGCATATATTCCAACAAATGTCATTTCAATTACTGATGGTCAAATTTTCTTACAAACAGACCTTTTCAATGCTGGTCAACGTCCAGCAATTGATACGGGATTATCGGTTAGTCGTGTTGGAAGTAGTGCTCAATATAAAGTAATGAAGCAAGTTTCTAAATCAATCAAAATGGATCTTGCTAATTATCATGAACTTTTATCATTTGCTCAATTTGGTAGTGACCTTGATGAATCAACAAGAAAGATTTTGAATCATGGTCGAGTTGTTACCGAACTTTTAAAGCAAGAACAATATGCCCCTTTATCACTTGATAAAGAAGTTGTTCAAATTTATGCTGGTATGAATCGCTATCTTGATAACGTTGAACCAGATAAAGTTAGTAAATTCTTAGAAGATTTATATACATATGTCAAGAGATTCTACCCTTCAGTTTTGGAAGAAATCAATGCAAAACATGAATTAAATTCTGAAATTGAAGAATTAATGAAGAAAGCAATCGAGGATTTCGTTAAAGAAAGAGCATAGTAAATGGCACAAGGTTTAAACAAAGTTAAAAGAAGAATTGCGACAGTTAATTCAACGCGAAAAGTAACAAACGCGATGAAACTTATTTCTAGTGTCAAATTCCGTCAAGCTCAAAACGGATATCTGACTAGACGTAAATATTACGACGAGTTACAAAAAGTTGTTGATAGTGCTTTTACTGTTGCTTCTTTAACTTCTAAATCATGTTATTTGCATGAATTTGAAGATCAAGAAAAGACACTTTATGTTGTCATTTCTTCATCTTTAGGACTTTGTGGCTCATATAACTACAATATTTTTAGATATCTTTCTTCGGTTTATAAAAAGGGAGATGAAATTATTCCTATTGGAAGTAAGATTCAAAAGTTTGTTAATGATGATCCAGATTTAGTGCATTATGATAATTATGTTGAACTTTTAGAAAATATAACAATGTCAAATGCACGAATATTATCGAGAGATTTGCTTGCTAGATATCGTGAAGGGAAATATAAAAAAGTTGTTTTAATTTATACAAAATATATAAATCAAATCGCAACAAAAGTTGAAGAACTTACTTTGCTTCCTGCAACATTTAATTATGTTGAACACGATGCAAATTTCCCACCAGATTTAGAGACAACTATCGATAATATAGTTCATAAACTCATTCGTAAATATCTAGCAAATTTATTATTTATCAAATTAAACGAATCTTATTTATCGGAGAATTCATCTAGACGAAATGCAATGGATAATGCTGATAAGAACGCAGAAGAACTAAGTGAAAAATTAACTATTGAATATAACAAAGCTCGTCAGGCAGCAATTACTCAAGAAATTACTGAAGTTGTTGCTGGTAGTACTAGCAAATAAGGAGGTTAATATTTATGGAAAATGAATTAAAAAATGGAAAAGTAGTAAAAGCGATTGGTACGATTGTTGACGTAAGATTTTTAGATTCTTATCTACCAGATTTATTAACCGCACTTATTATTAAATTAAACGGAAAAGATTTATACCTTGAAGTTGAGCAACATGTTGGAGACGATACCGCTCGTTGCGTTGCAATGGGTCCAACAGAAGGAATCTATAGAGGAATGGAAGTTATAAATACTGGAAAGCCAATTGAAGTTCCAGTTGGTGAAGCAACTCTTGGAAGAATGTTCAACGTTTTAGGTGAACCAATTGATGAAATTGAAGATGTTAGTGAAATTGAAAAAGCAAAAAGAATGCCAATTCATAGAAATCCACCAGCATTCAATGAACAAGAACCACATAGTCAAATTTTAGAAACCGGAATTAAAGTTATCGATTTACTCTGTCCTTATGTTAAGGGTGGTAAAGTTGGTCTTTTTGGTGGAGCAGGAGTTGGCAAAACTGTTTTAATTCAAGAATTAATCAACAATATTGCTACTGTTCAAAAAGGCATTTCAGTTTTTGGTGGAGTTGGTGAGAGATCAAGAGAAGGTAATGATCTTTATAATGAAATGAAAGGAACTGGAGTTTTAAGTAAAACCGCACTTGTTTATGGCCAAATGAACGAAGTTCCTGGAGCAAGAATGAGAGTTGCTCTTTCAGCTTTAACTATGGCTGAATATTTTAGAGATACAATGAATCAAGATGTTTTATTCTTTATTGATAACATTTTTAGATTCACTCAAGCAGGTAGTGAAGTTAGTGCTTTAATTGGAAGAATGCCATCTGCTGTTGGTTATCAACCTACACTTGCTACTGAAATGGGTCAACTTCAAGAAAGAATTACATCAACTAAAAACGGATCAATTACTTCAATTCAAGCAGTATATGTTCCTGCAGATGACTTAACTGATCCTGCGCCTGCTACAACATTCTCACACCTTGATGCAAAAACAGTTTTGGATAGAAATACTGCATCACTTGGTATTTATCCTGCAGTTGATCCTCTTGAAAGCTCATCAAATATTCTTGATCCAAAAGTTGTTGGTGAAGAACATTATGCTGTTGCTCAAGGCGTTATTAAAATTTTACAAAGATATAAAGAATTACAAGATATTATCGCAATTTTAGGTATGGAAGAATTAGGTGATGATGACAAGATTATTGTTAATCGTGCACGTAGAATTCGTAATTTCCTTTCTCAACCATTCCACGTTGCTGAAGCCTATACTGGATATAAGGGTGCTTATGTAAAAGTTGAAGATACTGTTCGTTCATTTAAGGCAATTTTAAGTGGCGAATATGATTCATATCCAGAAGCAGCATTTTTATATTGTGGAACGATTGAAGATGTAGTTAAGAAGGCTGGAGATCTTAAATAATGGAAAAGAAAATCCACTTAGAAATAATTTCAATTGATGGTAAAGAAGAATATGTTGATGTAGATACAGTCTATGTCGATGTTCCAAATTCTGGAGTATTAGGTATTCTTCCTAATAGACAACCAGTTGTTGCCTTACTTCATATTGGCTATTTTTATTATTCAATCGGTGATAAAAAAGTAGTTTATGCAATAAGTGGAGGAATTTTAAATTTTAGAAATAATAAAGCTGTTATTTTAGCAGATACACGGGAAAGAGAAGATGAACTTGATCTTGCTAGAATAACACGAGCAAAAGAAAGAGCGGAAGAAATTTTAGGTTCAATTGATAATAAAAATTCAGTTGAATATGAAAATGCTTCTTTTAGCTTAAAGAAAGCACTTAATAGATTAAAACTTTTAAACTAGGTAGGTATCGTTATGAAAAATTTTATCTTTATCTCTCCGAATTTTCCTGAATCATATCGGAGATTTTGCATTGCTTTAAGAGATTGCGGAATCAATGTACTTGGAATTGGTGATTGCCCATGGTTTGAGCTTGCTGATGAGGTAAAAGGCTCTCTTGAAGAATATTATTATTGCTACGATTTATCTGATGATGAAGCGCTAATTAAAGCAATTTCTTATTTCCAAGATAAATACGGAGAAATTGATTATATTGAAAGTAATAATGAATATTGGTTAGAGCAAGATGCAAAAATGAGAACAATTTTTGGTATTACTACTGGACCTAATTTAGAAACAATTAAAAATTATAAACAAAAATCACTTGAGAAATATTTTTATGAAAAAGCTGGGGTAAAAACTGCTCGATGGACACTTGATACTTCTTTTGAAAAAGTAGAAGCTTTTGCTAAAGAAGTTGGCTATCCGATATTTGCAAAACCTGATAATGGAGTTGGTGCACAAGATACCTATAAAATAAAAAATATTAAGGATTTGCAGGCTTTTTTCAATAATAAAGACCCTCATAAACCATATATTATTGAAGAATTTGTTGATGGACAAATAATTTCTTTTGATGGAATAACTAATTCAAAAGCCGAACCATTATTCTACACACATCATGTTTTTATTAATGATAATTCAAAGATTGTAAATGAAAAATTAGATGATATGTATTATTGTGTTCCAACAGATAAAGTTCCTCAAGAACTTGTTGAAGCGGGAATTAAAACTTTAAAATCTTTTAATGTTCAAAATAGATTTTTCCATCTTGAATTTTTTAAATTAAATTCTGACCATGCTTATTTAGGAAAGAAAGGGTCAATTGTTGCTCTTGAAGCAAATATGAGACCTGCTGGAGGCTTTACACCTGATTTAATTAATTTCGCAAATTCTATAAATTGTTATAATATATATGCACAAAGCATCGCATATGATGAAAATCGTGAATATATGAATCATGAAAAGTTCTTTTCATGTGCAATCAGCAGAAGAGATGAATTAAAATACAAACATTCTTTTGAAGATGTTTTAAAGAATTATAAAAATAATATCTGTTTCTATGGAAGATATGCTAAAGCGATTAGAGATGACATGGGCGATTCATTTGTGTTTGCAAAGTTTAAAACACTCGATGAACTCTTTGAATTTGACAATTATGTAAGAGCAAAAGAAGGAGAATAATTATGTACGAAGGCTTAATTAAATTATTTAGTAATTTTGATGAAAAGTCGATTACACCTAACACATTTTATGCTTTTATTGAAATTCCAAAAGGTGCAAAAATAAAATATGAATTTGATAAACAAGTTGGTGTTATTAAAATGGATAGAATTTTATATACTTCTACACATTATCCTCACAATTATGGTTTTATCCCTTTAACTTATTGTGATGATGGTGACCCACTCGATGTTTTAGTATTATGCAGCGACTCTTTAGCTCCAAGCACAATTGTTGAATGTAAGCCAATTGGTGTATTAGAAATGCTTGATGGAGGAAAAAGAGATTCAAAGATTATTGCAGTCCCTTTACATGATCCTTATTACAATTGTTACAATGATATTTCTGAAATCCCAGTACATGTTGCAGAAGAATTAAAACACTTCTTTGATGTTTATAAAAATTTAGAAAATCTTGTTGTTAAAACAGGAGATGTTGATAATTCTGGTGTTGCAAAACAAGTTATCGAAGAAGCAATTGAATTATATAAAAATACCAAATTTAATTAAAAATCTTGCAAAACTGAACTATTTTTATGTTAGGAATAATTTTATATAGACCAGAAAAGCCAAGTAATGTTGGAAATATTTTTAGAACAGCTATGGCAATTGAAGGGAAACTGATTATTATTGGTCCCCTTTCTTTTGAGTTAGATGATAAATCGCTTAAACGTGCTGGAATGGATTATATTAAAGAAACTGATTATGAATATTTTAAGGATTATGACTCTTTTTTAAAGGAATATAGTGATGCAAACATTTATTATGTCACTCGATATTCTAAAAATATTTATACTCAAAACGATTATTCAAATTTAACAGAAGATATTTATTTCATGTTTGGAAGAGAATCAACCGGTATCCCTCATGAAATTTTAAGAGAGAATTATGAAAAAACCATTAGAATTCCAATGGTCATTAGCGCTCGTAGTTTAAATGTCTCAAATACCGTAGCCATCATAGTTTATGAAGCTTTAAGACAAAGAAATTTTTATGGTTTAGCTACTAGAGAAACTATAAAAGGTGAAGATTTTTTAGAAGAAGAAACTAAAAACGTTTAGCTTCTTTAATTAAAGAAGAAAAATCATATTTTAAATTTTTGATTAAATAGGACTCGTAACTTGAGAGCTTAACTAAGCCAGGTTCTGATCCTTTTTTTATTGTTGAACATTTTGCCACTATAATTTCCCCATCATTGTGACCAGTTAAAAATGCACAAAACTCACAAGCAAATTCTAATATTTCATCAGTAAGTTCGCTTGAAAAAATTATTACATGATTCCCGTGTTCGTTTTTTGTGTGTAAAAAATAATCATTTCTTGAGGCAAATTTCCAAGTTAAATTATCGTTTTGTAAACTGTTTTTTCCAAAACCAATTTTAACTCCATTATGGATTAAATAATAAGGTTTTGCAGCGTTTTTTAAATTTTTCGGAGCTTTTTGTTTTGCAGTTTTTAATAATTTCTTTTCAATTAATTCTGGAATTAATTCTTGATAATCGTTCTCGTTATAGAAAGGAAGAGAGGCAAAAACAGAATTTAAATAATCAATTTCATGCTCAGTTTTATCAACATAATCTTTGGATGATATAAGTGTTTGCTTTGCCTTTTTATATGTTTTATAAAGTTGATTTAAATTTTGAGAAGGAGAAAAATTTTCATTAATTTTGATTTTTTGACCATAATAATCAAAATAAGAGTCACCTCTTTTTATCTCATCCATTATTGTTAAAAAATGGTCACCATAATTTTTATATTTTAAATTTTTTGTCGCCTCATCTTGATCTTCTTTGATTTTTTCTAATTTCTTATTTAATGATTTTATTTTCCTTTTTATATTTAAAGAAATTTCCTTATATTTTGAAGCAACATAAAGCGATTCAAGATTTTGAACATAAAATTTTTCATATTGTTCGTCTTTTTCTTTAACTTCTTTAGAAAAATTCAGTTTTTCTGGTGGCAAATATTTTACATTTTTTAAAATAGGATGATTTGTATCTATTCCTCTAAAGCGGAAAGCTTCTTCTATTTTGTCCTCATTAAGCAAAATCAAATTTGCATTAGATTTAAAAATTTCAAAAATCAAAAAATAATGTATTTTGTCATAAGTATCGTTAATTTTGCTAAATTCTAAAGAAAGGATATTATCATCATTTACAGTTGATGCATTTATCAAGCAAGAGTTTGCAAGTTTAAATTTAATTTTTTGATAAAAAGAAGAAGTAGAAGAAAATGTATATCGTTCGTCAATAAGAGTAACAAAAGGATTTTTCGAATTTAATGAGATAAAAATCGATTTTGATTTTGACCTAGAGAATCTAAAAATGTAATCGAATTCTGATAAACATTCGATTCTATTTAAATAACTTCCTCTCAAATCTTTGTTAATGTTTGAGACAATTTCAACCAATTTTTCTTTAACAAGCATATACAAATTATAAGTGATTTGATTATCAAATTAAAATTATTTATAATTTATCCAATATGAAGGGACTTTTGATTGTTTTAAGTGGACCTAGTGGTGTTGGAAAAGGCACTGTTAGAAAAGTTTTAATGGAAGACGAAAGTTTGAAATTAGCTTTTTCAATTTCTATGACAACTCGTAAGCCAAGAAATGGAGAAGTTGATGGAGAAGATTATTTTTTCGTCAGCAAAGAGACCTTCAATGAAAATATTAAAAATGGTGAATTGCTCGAATATGCAAGATTTGTTGGAAACAGTTATGGAACTCCTAGAAGTTACGTTGAAAAATTGCGTAACGAAGGCAAAAATGTCCTTTTAGAGATTGAAACTAATGGAGCTAAACAAGTTATGGAGAAATTTTCAGATGACCCAAAATTTGTTTCGATTTTTTTATTACCTCCTTCATCACAAGCTTTAGAAGAAAGAATCAGAGGAAGACAAACTGAATCAGAAGAAGTAATTCAAGAAAGATTAGCCAAATCAAGGAAAGAATTGAAATTATCAAATTTATATATGTACCAAGTCGTTAACGAAACGCCTGAACAAGCGGCTAACGAAATTTCAAAAATTATTAAATCAAAATCAATCTAGTTAATGTACATACTTAAAATATTAGTTGAACATATTGTTTTAAAACTTAATCGCGAATTTCTTTATTCAAGTGAAAATAAAGTTGAAATTGGAGTTCGTGTTTTTATTAAATTCAATCACCAAGAGATTGTTGGTTTTGTTATTGACTCATTTGAATTAAAAGAAAATTTAGAGGAGTATTCTAAACGTCTTGGTTTTGATATTAAACCTATTTCAGGAATCTTAGATGAAAAACCAATTGTAAATAAAGAATTATGGGATTTAGCCAATCAATTATCTGAACATTATTTCTTTCCGCTTATTGGTGTTTTGCAAACAATGTTGCCTAATTCAATGAAACCAAAACACGTAGCTTTAAATGGACCAAAAATTAAATATGATGAATTTTATAAATTAAATAAAGAAAAAATAAATTATAAAAATTTGAGCAAAAACGCTTCAAAACTCATCTCAAAATTTGAAAATTCACTTGTTTTGCAAAGAAATAAATTATCAAAAACTAAAACTTTGGATGAATTAATTTCAAAAGGAATTATTGAAATTGAAAAAGTTGAAGCCAATAGATATAAACCACTTATAACTTTTGATTATGAAAAAGAAATTACTTTAACAAATGAGCAACAATTTGCTTTTGATGAAATTGTTAATGAACAAGAATATTTTACTTTTTTATTAAAAGGTGTCACTGGATCTGGCAAGACAGAAGTATATATAAAATTGATTGAAAAAGCTAAAGAAGATAAAAAAGGATCATTGGTTTTAGTTCCTGAAATTGCCTTAACCCCATTAATGATTTCTAGACTTATTTCATATTTTGGTGATGGTGTAGCCGTCTTGCATTCTTCCCTTTCACCTGCTCAAAGATACGATGAATATCGTAGAATCGCTAGAGGAGACGCGGATATAGTTGTTGGGACAAGAAGTGCAATTTTTGCACCTTTGAAAGATTTAGGTTTAATCATAATTGATGAAGAAAATGATGAAAGCTATAAAGAAGACGACCAAAGATTTCTTTATAACGCAAAAGATGTTGCTTCAATGAGAGCGAAATCAAATAATGCAAAATTAGTTTTAGGAAGCGCAACTCCATCAATTGAAACAATGGCGAAAGCTAAAAAAGGATTAATCAAATTAGTCGAATTAAAAAATCGATATTATGATGTTGAATTACCAAATGTTTATGTCGTAGATAAAAACGATAAAAATATGTTTTCATATAAAAGCAGTGTTTTTTCATTACCTTTAATTAAAAAAATTAAAGAAACTATTGCTCAAGGAGAACAAGTAATACTTTTAATAAACAGCAGAGGCTATTCAAATAACCTTCAATGTAGAGAATGTGGCGAAACTTTTAAATGTCCAACTTGTAATTTGCCACTTCACTATCACAGAGTAGAAAATATTTTATATTGTCATCATTGTGAATATAAAATAAGAAAACCTGATACCTGCCCAAAATGTAATTCTAGATTTTTTAAATTCGGTAATTTTGGAATTGAAAAAGTTGAAGAAGAATTTAAAAAACTCTTCAATGTTCCTTACTTAATTCTTGATAGTGATCGTGCAAATAAGACATATCAAATTGAAGAAATTCTTAAAAATTTCAACGAAGAAAAATATCAAGTTTTAATTGGAACACAAATGGTAAGTAAAGGTCATGATTTTAAAAATGTTTCACTTGTTGGAATTTTAAACGCTGATACTTTAATTAATTTTCCAAATTATAGAAGTAATGAAATGACTTTTTCATTAATTACACAAACTATTGGACGAGCTGGTAGATTTGAAAAGCAAGGAGAAGCAATCATTCAAACATCTTATGTTGATAATTATGTAATTCAAACTGCTGCAAACCAAGATTATGATAAATTTTATGATCTTGAAATACGAAGAAGAAAAATGAGTGATTATCCTCCGTTTATGAATGTACTTTCTTTTTCTATTAAATCTAAAAAAGAAGATATGGTTTTAAAATATTCAACAATAATTAAAAATTATTTTGAGAGTTTAAACCTAAAAGATGTGCAAGTTTTAGGTCCTTCTAAGCTTAATAAACTTGGTCAGATTTTCTCTAATAACGTTTTCATCAAATATAAAAAATTTAATGTAATTCATGAAGATGTAAAACTTCTAATTGAGTCATATAAAAACGAGAATGAAGTTCAAGTAAAGATAAATTTAAACCCTTATTCATATTAAAAATCAAAAAAATTGGAAAATAATATGAAATTAAGGGATTTTTTTATAATTAAATTGAAAAAAATATCATAATAATCTATGATTATTATCTAAGAGGTATTTTATGATTACTATTTCTATTATTGGTGTTGATCCCTTCATAGTTAGACAAATTTCAAAGGCAATGACTAGCAAGATTGCAGCTCTTTACGAAGTGCAAGTTGACGATGTAAATTTTTATGCTCCTGAATGTCTTTATATTCATGATGGTGTCGAGCAAAATACTTGGAATGTTTTAGTAAAAGTAAATGCGCCTTCAAAAGTAAAAGTCTTAGAAGATAAAGCTGTAAGAGTTATTCGTGAATACATGCTTGATGCTTGTGTTAATTTAGCAATCGAATTTTATTATTATTCTCAAGACAATCGTTATGAATTCATTGATCCTACACATCCTAGATTTATGACTGAAGAAAACACTGTTGATTTCTTTGAAAATGACGAGGAAATTGAAGAAGAATTTGAAAGCGATGAGAACACGGAAGAACCTTATTTAGGCAACATCTTTGAAGATTTTGAAAAAAAGATGAAACAGGAGTGATTCTATGAAGATATATGACACAACTTTCAAAATTCTAAAATCTGTTCTTAAAGATAAGAATTCATTTTCTTCATCTTTAAAACAAAATTCTGTTGGATTAAAAAAAGAAGAAGCAGCACTTTCATCAAATTTAGCTGGATTATTTTTAAGAAATTATTATTTGATTACAGTTATTGGTGATTCAATTTTTGGTGTAAAGGATGAAGAACCTTTAATTTATATTGGCTCTGTTTACATGAATAACAGCTATAAAAAAGCGTTAGATGAAAAAGAATCAATCAAATATTTGACTCAAAAATTAGCTTTGTATCAAGTTAAATTTAATGATGATGCAAAGTTAAAACGGGATTTAGCTGTTGCTGATAAAAGAGAATTTTTAAGACAAAATGTTGGCGGCAATAGAATTAGATTTTTAAGTGCAAGAAACAATTTACCTGTTTGGGTTGTCAAATCTTTAATCACTCAATATGACGATGAAATAGCTATAAAAACAATTAATGCTATGACAAAAATGCCAATACAATTTGGCTATTTAAATAAAGTTTTAGCACCTGAAAATTATCAAGAAAAGTTAGGCGATTTTGAACAATTGCAAGGAAATTTATATCTATATAAATCAAATTCAAGCATAAGAAAAAATGAATTAGTTAGAAATGGAACAATGGTTCCAATTCAAAAAGCTGATTATTATTTCGGATTAAAATTACCTGAAGTTCAAAACGGATTTGTTGCAATGTATTCAGATGGAAAGAATTCGCTTTATCCAATTCTTTTTGATAAATATTTAGCAAACAATAAAGTTTCAGTTTTATCTCCTAATGAAAAAGTAAATTCTGATCTCTTCTTAAGAGTTAAAAATAAAGCTGGAGCAAATTTAAGCACATATGTTGGGCAAAGAAGCGAAATAATTTCTCATATTTCTGAAAAACAAAATGTTTTCATTTATGCTCCTGAATCAAGCGAGCTTGAACAATTAAGAAGAGCGCCAGAATATGGAATTTTATTCGATACTAATCGATTAGATTCAATTATTCAAAATCAACAAAAAGGGTTAGATGAAATCGCTCAATTTGTTGCTGAAGATGGTTATTTAATTTATTTAGTCCAAACTTTTAACATTAAAGAAACTTATGTTAGAACAAGAGATTTCTTACAATCAAATAAGAATTTCACAATTGCTGGAGAAAAATTATTTTTCCCATTCGAACAAGAAAATAGCGTATATTATTACGCCATATTAAAGAGAAAATAAAATGATTAATCTATATGATTTTACTTTACAAAATTTAGAAGAACACTTAGTTGCCCGCGGAGAAAAGAAATATCGAGCTACGCAACTTTTTAAGTGGATTTATGAAAAAAGAGTAGGATCATTTGATGAAATGAGTGATGTTTCACTCAAATTTAGAGATATTTTAAAAGAAGAATATTCTTTAGAAAAACCAAAAATATTCACAAAACAAGTTAGTAAAGACGGAACAATAAAATTATTGTTAGAACTTTCTGATGGTTCAAAAGTTGAAACTGTTTTGATGCGATATAACTATGGAAATGTTGCATGCGTAACAAGTGAAGTTGGCTGCAATATGGGTTGTGCTTTTTGTGCAAGTGGATTATTAAAAAAGAAAAGGGAACTTAAGGTATCTGAACTTGTTGGTCAAGTTTTAGTTCTTGATGATTTATTAAAAGAGGAAAATAGTTGTATTTCTCACGTTGTTGTCATGGGAACTGGCGAGCCTTTTGATAATTATGAAAATGTTTTAGATTTCATTCGAATTTTAAACCATCCTTATGGTTTTGCAATTGGGGCACGCCACATTACCGTTTCAACATGTGGTATTGTTCCTCAAATTTATAGATATGCAAAAGAAGGGCTTCAAATCAATTTAGCAATTTCTTTACACGCTCCAAATAATGAAATTCGTAATAAAATCATGCCTATTAATCGACAATATGATATTAATGAATTAATGGAAGCTGTTAAATTTTATGAAAAAACAGCAGGTAGAAGAGTAACTTTTGAATATATATTATTAAAGGATATTAATGATTCTAAAGAATGCGCTATTGAATTATCAAAATTAATTAAGGGAACTTTAGCATATGTTAATTTAATTCCATTTAACCCTGTAAACGAACTCAAATATAGAAGAAGTGATGAAAAATCTGTTCATGATTTTCTTGATACACTTATGAAAAATGGTGTTACCGCAACTATAAGAAAAGAATTTGGAACTGATATTGATGCGGCTTGTGGCCAATTGAGAGCAAAAAATGAAAAAAAGTAAATTCATTGGTGATTTTAGTTACAAAAAGGACATTGGCAAGATAAGAATTGCTAATGAAGATGAATGCAAAGTTGTCGTTAATGGAGCTGGCAACGTTTTAATGATGGTTGCAGATGGAATGGGTGGCCACAATAAAGGTGATTTTGCTTCTGAAAAAACTATTGAAATAATTAGTGAAATTTTTAAAGAGAAAAAAGGTTTTATTAATACTTTTTTTGCTGCTCAACGGATTCAAAAAGTAATAAAAATTGCAAATTCTCGAATTTATAACATTCAAGATAAAGATGAAGATTATAGAGGAATGGGGACGACTCTTGCTCTTGTTTTATTAATCAAAAATAAGATGATTACCGTTAATTGTGGAGATAGTAGAATCTATTGGGTAAAAAATAATGACCTTGTTCAATTAACTGAAGATCAAACTTATGTAAACTTTTTATTACATTCTGGCCAGATTACTGAAGATGAAGTTGCTACTCACCCTCAAAGACATATTTTAACGAATGCAATCGGACTTTTTCCTTCTGTATCCATTGATATTAAAATACACAATTATAATGGTGAAAAAATATTTTTGTGTAGCGACGGAGTCTATAACAATATAAAAAAGAAAGATATATTAAATGTTTTAAATACTAAATTAAGTGTTGAAGATAAAGCGCAATCCCTCATTAGTTTAGGAAATTATAATGGCGGAAGTGATAACATGTCACTTATCATTTGGGAGGCAATCAATGATTAGAATCGGTGATTTTCTAAATGATAGATATAAAATTGTTGCTGAACTTGGCCATGGTGGAATGAGTGAAGTTTATGAAGCACGAGATATCATTTTTAAAAGACCTGTTGCTATAAAAATGATTAGATTTGATACCGCAAATAAGATTGAAAATTTAATTAGATTCCAAAATGAAGCAAGATTTGCAGCAGCTTTTTCTCACCCAAACATAGTTAAAATTTATGATTATGGCGAGCATGAAAACATGCCTTACATTGTTCAAGAATTCATAAAAAGCGATACTCTTCGTGATATTTTGGATTATAAAAAGAGCTTTAGGCCTAATGAAGCTTGTTCAATTATGCTTCAAATTTGTGATGCACTAATTGAAGTTCATTCTAGAGAAATAGTTCACCGCGATATCAAGCCTCAAAATATTTTTTATGGAAATGATGGAACGGTTAAACTTGGAGATTTTGGAATTTCAGTATTAATTGATTCTCCATTAAATGTTAATGAAAACAAAAAAGTTATGGGAACTGTCCAATATTTATCGCCTGAACTTGTCTATGGTAAAAAACCTTCTTTTCAAAGCGATATCTATGCTCTAGGAATTACTTTTTATGAAATAGTTACTTCAAAAGTACCTTTTGATGATGATGACCCAAGCAAAGTCGCATCAATGCAAGTTAAAGATGAAGTGCCTTCACCTTTAAAAATTATTCCTTCTCTTCCTGTTGAATTAGAAAAAATAATCATGAAGTGTTTAGAAAAAGATTTGGAAAAAAGATATAAATCTGTTGAAGAAATAAAAAGAGATATTAATTTATTTTTAAAAAAAGATAGCAAGAATAAGAAAAAAGGGACATTTTTTGGTAAAATATTTGGTGTAAATAAATAGTATGAAAAGAATCGAGATTGCTCCATCAATTCTAAATGCGAATTTTGCAAATTTAGAACAAGAAATTAAAAAAGTAGAATCCTTAGGGGTTAAATTTTTGCATTTTGATATTATGGATGGGCATTTTGTTCCTAATATTTCTTTTGGAACGCCTGTTTTATCATGTGTCTCAAGTGCTTCAAATTTAATTAATGACGTTCATTTGATGATTTCAGATCCAAAAAAATATTCTCCAGATTTTAAAAAAGCAGGAGCAGATATTATTACTTTTCATTACGAAGCATGTTCATCAAATGATGAGGTTTTAGAGACAATTGAATTTTTAAAATCTTTAGATGTTAAAGTTGGCTTATCTATAAAACCAGCGACAACTGTCGAAGAAATTATGCCTTTCTTATTTCTAGTTGATGTAGTTTTGGTAATGTCTGTTGAACCTGGATTTGGTGGTCAAAAATTCAATCCAAATGCAATTGAAAAAATTAAAAAACTTGATGAAATTAGATGTGAGTTAGATTTAAATTATATAATAGAAGTAGATGGTGGAATTAATGATAAAACTGCCCACGACTGTAATTTAGCTGGAGCAGATTTATTAGTTTGTGGCACCTATCTTTATAAGAGTAAAAATATCGAAGAGGATTACAAGAAATTGTTTGAATAATTATGGAATATGTCATTATCAGCTGCATATTACTTGGAATTTTATGTTTTGCAACTTTGTTATTTTTTGAGATCAAAGCATTTAACAGAACTGGTTCAGCAAAGTTCAATTTTTTGACGTATCTTCCTTACGAATTAAATAGATTTAAACGTGATCAAAAATATAGTTATTTATATCCAGCAGTTCAAGTAACTGGCAGTGTATTTTTAGCTATACCTTCATTTGTTTTTGCGATTATGGTCGAGCAAAATGGAGGTTCAGTAATTCCTTGTTTTGTTTTTGCTGGAGTTATTTCTTTAGCCTTAATTACTTTTAATATCGTGTCTTTTATTAAGCTTTCTGCATTTAAATTACATATGGTTTTTTCAACAATATTTGTCACTTTGACTTTAGCTTTAAATGCTCTTTATATGTTCTTTTTTACATCTGATAGTTTTGTTTTTGTCAAAGGAGCACCATCTCAAAATTTACAAATTGTAATGTTTATTATACTCATCATTATCATGATTTTTGAATTCTTCTTAATGATAAATCCTACTTATAAAAATTGGGCTAGAATGGTAAAAGTAGATGCAGAAACTTTTAATAGACCAAAAAAATGCTATCTAGCAATTTTAGAGTGGGGGACATTACTTAATTTATTTTTAAGTTATGTTCCAATTTTACTTATTATCTATTTCTAATTTTTGGATAAATTTGCAATAAAAAAACTTCCTTACTTGGAAGCTTTTTTATCATTAATTTTCTTTAAGTGATTTGTTGAGGGTACGATAAGCACGAGCACTCATTCTTACTTTACAAACTTGACCATCGATTTCGACTCTGTATGTATGTAAGTTGACGTTCCATCTTCTTCTTGTTGCTCTTAAACTGTGTGAACGGTTGTTACCACTTAATGGTCCTTTACCAGTTACTGGACAATATCTTGACATTTCGTTTGCCTCCTTTCAAATCAGCGTGATTAATATTAACACAACGACTTTACTTTGTAAAGAACAAAAATTCTATTTGAAAATTCATAATTTTCTTTTTAATTTTTGTTTCAAAATTTAATTTTAAATTTCGATTTTCAAAATCGATTTTTAAAAACAGAAATTGAAATTCGATTTTCATTTTTCATATTTAATTTTCGAAATTAATTTAAAATATTAAATCACTGAAAATATATGCAAATCGCAAACGAAAAGACAAAATTTTTTGAAAATTTTCTTACAAATTCGAATTTTTATTATTTAATAGCTTACCTTAAAATGATATAATTTTAAGGTATTATGAACTTATTTGATATTATACCTGAAAATTATTTTGGATTATTTGGCGGGAAGAACAAAGCAATCTATCTTGATAGTTTGATGGTTCTTTATAGTTTACTTGAAAGTGATGAAGCCTTTATCAAAAAAAGTGACTTCATTAAGACTTTAAGAGAAAGAGGTAAAGAACTCGAAAATTTTTCTTATGAGGATGAAGAATTAGATTCTACTGAAGACAATTCTCTTTTAGCTGAGACTGCAACAGGTAAAGCTTCTTATATTGTTAAACGATTAGAAGAAACTGGTTGGATTGATGTAATGATGGATCCTGACACATTTGAAGAAAGCATCATCATGCCTCAATATTCAATTTTAATTTTGAAAGCTTTTAAAGATATTATTAGCGATGAAGAAAGTCCATACATGGCGCTTGTTCATTCAACTTATAGTGAACTTAAACTTGAAGATGAAGAACAAGATGAACTTATGTATGCAACTCTTTCAAGATGTTACGATAATACAAAACGTTTAAAAGTTGAACTTATTACAATTAATCATTCAATTAGAATTTTCCAAAATAGGTTATCAAAATTATTTGATACTAATCGTGTTTTACATGATTATTTTGATGTTTATAAAAACAAAATTGTTGATAGATATTATCATCCACTTAAAACTTTTGATAGCGTTGCTAAATTTAAAAGACCTATTATCAAAATTTTAGATAGATGGTTAAACGATAGAATTTTAAGAGAAAAAATTATTAGACAAGCTCAAGTTTCTAACCCAACAGAAACCCGTGAAGCAATGCAAGCTGATGTAATTGAAAAAATTAACTACATCACAGATACTTATGAAAAACTCAATTTAACAATTTCAAGTATCGATAAAGAAAATAACGCTTATACAAAAAGTAGTGCCAACAAGATTTTATATCTTAATAACAACGACAAAACTATTAAGGGTCATTTAGAAAATATTCTCAAAGAATATGCAAAAAATATTAATGATCCTCGAAATTTAAGAAAAATTTTATCAAAAATGCAAGACAGCATTTATTTCTATGAACAAGGCTATATTAATGGAGATTCGTTGACTCTTCCAATATTAAGAAAAATTAGAGAAGATGATCTTCCAATGGAACTTGTTTCATTCGATGATGCTGCAGACTTCTTAATGAGCGATTTCATCGAAGAAACTAGATTAATTTTCACAGATGAAAAAGTATATGGATTTATGGAATTAGCGTTTGGTGATAAAAACGAAATCAATATTTCCGAAATCCCGATTGTCGATACTGATGCATTTATTTGTTTAATTCTTGCTGTTATTAAAAAAGATGATGAAAATTGCTTCTATTGGGTTGAAGAAGTTGATAAAACAAAGATTCGTTCTTACGGATACATCGTTCCAAATTTCAAATTTATAAGAAAGGAGTAGAAAAATATGTTTACTGAAGATTATTTAAAAATGCCAAGCAGTGATCAAAATGAATTTTCTACTGTTGTTAACAAATTACTTTTAAAAGGATTTATTGTTCGTGATATTTTCGATACTAAAGAGAAAGTTATTCGAATTAATCCTGATTATAGATTTTTAGAACGTTATTTTGAAGTCGTTAATGACTATTTAAAATATGCCGGATGGAACGTTGAAAAAGATGTTATTTTAGGTGTTGTTGCTTTAACAAATCTTTATGGTGAAAATAGAATCAGAATGGATAGAGAAACATCTCTTATCCTTTTTGCTTTAAGATTGATTTATGAAAATTATAAAAATGAATCAAATTCAACTAATCAAGCAATCTATTTAACTACTCCAGGTTTATTAAAAACAATGATTGATGATGGAATTACTATGCCAGGAAGAAAATTAAACGGAAGATCAATTTCACGTTCATTAAGATTTTTAGCAAATCATAATATTATTTCTAAAGTTAGTGGAAATTATGATGAAGGAAACGTTTCTTTCTACATTCTTCCAAGTATTGTTTACGCTCTTGATAATGAAAAGATTGTTGCTATGAGCAATGCTCTTGATGAACTCAATTCTCGTAATCAAGGAGAGGGGGCATTTTAATGAAACAATTAAATAAAGTAAAAATTATAAATTGGCATTATTTTTGGAACGAAACAATCGACATTCGTCCAATCGTATTTTTAACTGGTGTTAATGGTTCTGGTAAATCAACTTTAATCGATGCTATTCAACTTGTTTTACTTGGCGATACAACTGGAAAATATTTTAATAAAGCTGCTATGGACAAATCATCACGTACTCTTGTTGGCTATTTAAGAGGAGAACTTGGTGATACAGTTGATGGTGGTTTTAAATATTTAAGAAATGGTAGATTTACAAGCTACGTTGCACTCGAATATTACGATACTTTACATGACTCATATTTTACTATGGGCATAGTTTTTGATGTTTTTAGCGAAGGAACAATTGATCACAAATTCTTCTTCCTTGATAGCAAGATTCCAGATAATGAATTTGTTGAAAACAATATTCCTTTAGACATTAAACAACTTAATAAATTCTTTGAAGAAAATTATCCATTACAATACCAATTCTTCGATAGTAATCGTCAATATCAAGACTTTATGAAGAAGAAATTTGGTGGATTAAAAGATAAATATTTTAGTCTTTTAAAGAAAGCTACATCTTTCTCACCAATTACAGACATTGCTACATTTATTACTGAATATGTTTGTGATCCTCAAGCAAACATTGAACTTGATGCTCTTCAAGATAATATTCTCCAATATAAGAGACTTGAAAATGAAGCTTTTAATATTGAAAAGAGAGTAAAAAGACTTGAAGAAGTCAATGATATTTATGCAAGTTATAAAAAACAAAAAGAAAGTTTAACTGTTGCTCAATATATTTTAGAAAGATGCCAATTAGAGCAAAGTTACGATAAATTAAGAAAATTAAATAAACAAATCGAAAATAATAAGAAAAGAATCGACGAAATCGATGGTGAACTTAAAGAATTTGATGCAAATCTTGAAGAACTTGAAACTCGTAAGAGCAGACTCATCATGGATAAAGCATCAAATGATACAGTTAGAATTACTGAAGATTTGAAACGTCAAAAGAAGGACGTTACAGATAAAATTAATTCTATTCAAAACAACATTTCAACTGTTAAAACCTCACTTTATGGATATGCAAACAATTTTGCAAATTGCGGAGAAGCATTAATTAAGAATTTAGAAAAAATTAATGTTGATATTTTAGGTGAAGATAGAGCAGAAGAAATTGAAGAAATTAAAGAAGCTTCAAAAGATATTAGACAAGTTACAGCGTCATTTAAACAAAATTATTTATCAAATATTGTCGAACTTGATAAAGGAGCCCTTAAAGATTTTAGAGATGCCTTACTTATTTACAAAAATAAGATATCTTCACTTGCAGTTTCTTTAGCAAGAACTATTCAAAATTTAGAAAAGAATATTAAAGCAATTCGTGAGCAAGAAAACGACATGAAGAGTGGTACAAAAGCTTACGATGCTAGACTTGTTATGGTTAAAGCAAGACTTGAACAAGAATTACAAGCTCAATTCGGTAAAAAGATTGAAGTTTCAATTTATGCCGATTTAGTTGATATTGATGATTTAAGTTGGTCAAATGCAATTGAAGGTTTCCTTTCAGGACAAAAATTTAATTTATTTGTTGCTCCAAAATATTATGCTGCAACATATAAAATTTTAAGAAAATTACTTGAAGAATATAAATTCTATGGCACAGCTCTTGTTGATGAAGAAAAAATCATCGAAAAAGGATTTGATGCTGATAGAGGTTCACTTGCTGAAGAAATCATCACAGATCATGATGGTGCTAGAGCTTATACAAACTTCCTTATTGGTAGACTTTATAAAGCAAAAAATATCGAAGAAGCTCGTGAAAGCGGAAACGGAATTACAAAAGAATGCGATCTTTATCGTAATTATTCGCTTCAAAAGATTAATCCAAGACTATATCATGAAAGCTTCATTGGTAGAGGAATTAATGAAAGATTCCTTGAAGAAAAGAGCAAGCAAATCACTGAATATAGTAGTAACTTAAATTATTTTAGACAAATTAAAGCAATAATTGATGAAGCAAATAAACTTGAAGTTTTTACTTCTTCAGAAATTGATAACTATTTCATTCTTTTAAGTCACGTTGCTGATTTAGCAGGTTATGAAGCAAATCTTTTATATATAAATAAGGAATTAGAAGGTTCAGATACACCATTAAGCGAATCACTTGATAATAGAATTAAAGATATAGAGCAAGATATTAAAGATATTCATGATTCAAGAGATAGAATCGTTCTTGAAAAAGGTAATTTGAGTTCAGATATTGAAACAATTAAATCTGAAAAAATTGTTGATGAACAAAAAATCGCAAAGCAAAAAGAAGATTCAATTAATACAAACTATGATCCTTTCCTTGTTGAAGAAATTGCTCTTCCAGCTTATGAAAGCAAACTTGCTGAAGGAAAATCAGTTTTTGAAATTTTCCAAGAAACAAATGTTGAATATGCACGTTTAACATATCTTGTTAACAATTTCAGAAACCAAGTTATTAAATTAAGAAGAGATTATTTACAAGATTATCATCTAAGTTATGATGCAGAAGCAGATGATAATAAAGCTTTTGATGATGAATTAACAGAATTTAGAGATGTTAAACTCCCTCAATATAGAGAAAAAATTCAAGATTCATACAATAAAGCAACTAAACAATTTAAAGATGACTTTATCTTTAAACTTCGTGGAGCAATCGAAGATGTTGAAGATCAAATCGACAACTTAAATGTTGCTTTACGTCAATCTGCATTTGGCAAAGATTTATATAGATTTACAGTCAAACCATCAACAGTTTATAAGAGATATTATGACATGTTAAAAGATGATCTTATCCTTGAAACAGGTAAAGATGATTCTGAATTTGTTGAAAAATATAAAGATGTCATGGAAGAACTCTTCAGACAAATTGTTGATGTTGGTGAAGGTGAAAAGAATGCTTTATTACTTGAAAACGTTGCAAAATTCACAGATTATCGTTCATATTTAGAGTTCGACCTTATTGTTTACAATAAGGAAACTGGTGATGAACAACGTCTTTCTAAGATGATTAAGAAGAAGTCAGGTGGTGAAACTCAAACACCATTCTACATCGCAGTTCTTGCATCATTTGCTCAACTTTATCATGTTAATGATGAAGGAGAAATGGGCAACACAACACGTCTTATCATATTCGATGAAGCTTTCTCAAAAATGGATAAGACCAGAATGACACAAGCAATTAAACTTCTAAATGATTTCAAATTACAAGTTATTTTATCTGCCCCTTACGACAAAATTCCAGATATTTCACCACTTGTTGATGAAACACTCATTGTTTTAAGAGATAAAAATAGAAGTACAGTTAGACTATTTGAAAAAGAATAGAATAAAAAATAATAATTTTCATACATATACATAATTTAGGAGGTTAAATATGGTAAGAAAAGTCGTTGCAATGATTCTTGCTGGTGGTAAAGGCACAAGATTACAAGCTTTAACTAAAAAAATTGCAAAACCAGCGGTCTATTTTGGAGGGAAATATCGTATTATAGATTTTTCTCTTTCAAATGTTGCTAACAGTAACATCCAAAGCTGTGGAGTTTTAACTCAATATGAATCAGTTGCCCTTAATAAATACATCGGTAATGGTTCTGTCTGGGGATTCGATGGAGTCAATGGTAAATGTTTAACACTCGCTCCTCGTCAAACTGAAGAGGGTTTATCTTGGTATGATGGAACTGCTGATGCTATCTATCAAAACCTTGACTTTTTAGATGAAGAAAACCCTGATTATGTTCTCATTTTAAGTGGTGATCATATTTATAAAACTACTTATGATGAAATGCTTGAACAACATATCAAAACCGGAGCAGCATGTACAATTTCAGTCATTGAAGTCGACTGGAAAGAAGCTTCAAGATTTGGAATTCTTGAATGTGATGAGAATTTAAGAATTCAAAAATTCGTTGAAAAACCAAAAGTACCAAAGAGCAATTTAGCTTCAATGGGTGTTTATATTTTCACTTATAAAGAATTAAGAAACGCCTTAATTAAAGATAGAAAAATTGAAGGTACAGAACACGACTTTGGTAAAAACATCATTCCTTATTTATTAAATTCTGGTAAAAAACTTTATGCATATAAATTTAAGGGATATTGGAGAGATGTTGGAACACTTGATTCTTTACATCAAGCAAATATGGAACTTTTACCATCAAAAAGATCTGAAGATACCATTAATTTCGATGTTGATCCAATAATTTATACAGAAGATACACATTCTTCACCAACATTTATGGGTAAAAAAGCATCAGTTTCTGATTGTTTAATCAACCAAGGCGCAATGATTTTTGGTAAAGTTTCTGAATCTGTCATTTCAAATGAAGTACTTATTGAAGAAGGAGCTGTTGTTACAAATTCAGTTGTTATGCCAGGAGTTGTTATTGGTAAAAACGCTCATGTAAATAACGCAATTATTGGACCAAAAACACAAATTAAAGACGGTGAAGTTATTAATGAAAAAGGCGATAAAGTCGTATTAATTGATTATGAAAGGAGCCTTCAATAATGATTAAGACATATGCATTAGTTAATTGCTTTGAAGCACCAGGACTTGGTGAATTAACAGATGAAAGACCACTTGCTTCTACAACATTTTTAGCGCGATATGCTTTCATCGATATTACTCTTTCAAACCTTACAAATAGTGGAATTGATAATATTGCAATCTTAGTAAAAAATAGATTAAATAGTATCGCTAAACACGTTAAAAACCAAAATACATATTTAACAAATCCAAGAACAGGTTCTTTAAGTTATTTCTTAAAAACTGGTAACAATCATGTTTTTAATACAGATATTCAATGTTTAAGAAGTAATGACCCATTCTTATTTGAAGAAAAATATCAATATGTCATGATTTGTGACCCATCTTATATTTTTAAAGCTGATTATTCTAGTTTTATTGAAGAACACGTTAAAAGCGGAAGAAGAATGTCAGCAGTTTATACACATATTAGTGATGGCTCAGATTTTAAGACAACAAAGAAATTTGTTATTAATTCTTTAGGCGATGTTCAAAGAACATATTTCTCAGATGAAAATAAACCATGTGATATTGGAACAGGTATCATAATTGTTGAAAGAGAACTTTTAAAAGAATTACTTGAAACAGTTTCAAATATTTCAAAATTAAATACAATCACAGATTTATTTGATTACGCAATTAAATATTCTTGCCAAGTTCACGCAATTAGATTTGATGGCTACATGAGAAGATTTGAATCTTTTGAAGATTACTACAAATACAGCATGGAACTTTTAAACGATCAAAAATTATTAAAAGAACTCATTTATGATGAACCAACAATTTATACAACAACACATAATTCTAGACCAGTTTTATATGGTAAATCAGCAAAAGTAACAAATTCAATCATTGCTAATGGCTCAACAATTAATGGTAAAGTTAAAAATTCTATTATTTCTAGAGACGTTGTAATTGAAGAAGGTGCAACTGTTGAAAATAGTATTATTTTTACGCATACAATCGTTAAAAAGGGAGTTCACTTAAAGAACGTTGTCTCTGATAAACGTGTTGTTTTCCAAGCTAGAAAAGAGGTTCAAGGTACAGAAGAAGAACCATTATATTTCCCAAGAGGAGCTAAGATTTAATTTATGAATATTTTAATGGCTACTGCTGAAAGTTTACCTTTCTCTAAAACTGGTGGTTTAGCAGATGTTGCTTACGCTTTAAGTAAAGAATTAGTAAGACAAGATAATAGCGTTTCAATAATTGTTCCTTATTACAAAGATTTAGATACTACAAAATATAAAGCAAAAAAACTCTATTCATTAACAGTGAAAATGAATTGGAGAACAATTCCATTCAATGTCATTCATACTTATTTTGATGGAATTCATTACTATTTTGTTGATCAAGAAAGATATTTTAAAAGAAATAATGGATTATATGGATATTTTGATGATGGGGAAAGATATGCATTTTTCTCACTTGCAGTCATTGAATTTTTAAAGAAAATTTCAATCAAAATGGATATCGTCCATGTCCATGATTGGCAAGTTGGTATGATTCCTTGCTTACTTAAATCAAAATATGCTCAAGATCCAGTTTTAGGAAAAATCAAAACTGTTTTAACAATTCATAACCCATTATTTAAAGGATATTTCAATCCTTCAAGTTTATGGGATTTATATGAATTAGATTATTCTCTTTATACAGAAGGAAAAGTTAGACTTGATAACCAAGTTTCAACTTTAAAAGCTGCAATTTATTTTGCTGATAAAATTACAACAGTTTCTCCAACTCATAAAAATGAACTTTTAACACCTGAAGGTTCAAAAGGCTTAAGCTATGATTTGCAACTTAGAGAAGGCGATTTTGTTGGTATTTTAAATGGCATGGATTATAAAGAATTTAATCCTTTAAGAGATCCTTACATTTATAAAAATTGGAAATCTAACGAATATAAAAAAGGAAAAGCAGCAAATAAAGAGGCTTTCTGCAAGGAATTTGATTTAAATCCTAATAAACCTCTATTCTCTGTCGTCTCTAGACTTACAGATCAAAAAGGTATTGATTTAATTTTAGCTATGGCAAATTTTGCTGTTAAAAGCGCAGGTCAATTTGCTGTTTTAGGAAGTGGAGATGCTTACGCTGAAGAATTCTTCAGAAATTTAAAAAAGCAATATCCTGAAAATGTCTTTGTATATATTGGCTATAATAATGAACTTGCTCACAAGATTTATGCAGCTAGTGATTTCTTTATCATGCCAAGTGCATTTGAACCATGTGGTCTTGGACAAATGATTGCTCAAAGATATGGAGCACTTCCAATTGTTAGAAGAACTGGTGGATTATATGATTCAGTAATTCCTTTTGATTTAAATACAAATAATCAAGATGTTGCTGATGGATTTGGATTTACAACTTATTCAACAATTGATGCGATGACTTCAGTTGCTCAAGCTTTAATGGTTTATAATTCTAGCAAGACAATTATGAATAAACTTGTTAAAAATGCTTTAAAAGTTGATCATACCTGGAAAAAATCTTGCCAAGAGTATATTGAACTTTATAAAAGTTTGTTATAATATTTCGCGATGACTAATTTAAAGGGAGTTATCTAGAGAGTTGATGGGTGGTGAAAATCAATTAAATTCCTTTAAAATCTCACATCGATTAATTTATTAAATTAAGTGCATCTATAAAAATAGGTGAACTAAGGTGGTACCGCGTAATTTACGTCCTTAGATTATTTAAGGACGTTTTTTATATAAAAAAGGAGAAACTTTATGTACGATCATAAAACGGTAGAAAAGAAATGGCTAAAAGTTTGGTTAGAAAACAAAGAATACGCTTGTGATACAAGAGATTTTTCTAAGCCAAAATATTACGCTCTTGATATGTTTCCTTATCCAAGTGGTCAAGGCTTACACGTAGGTCATCCAGAAGGATATACAGCAACAGATATCATTTCAAGAATGAAACGTATGCAAGGATTTAATGTTTTACATCCAATTGGATGGGATGCTTTTGGCCTTCCTGCTGAGCAATACGCAATGAAAATGAATGAACATCCCGAGGGTTTCACTATTAAAAATATCAATAATTTCAGAAGGCAAATTCAATCTTTAGGATTTTCTTATGATTATGATCGTGAAATTATGACTTGTGATCCAAATTATTATAAGTGGACACAATGGATTTTTGCTCATATGTTTGATAAAGGACTTGCTTTTGTTGATTATAGACCTGTTAATTGGTGTCCTGAACTTGGTACAGTTTTAGCTAATGAAGAAGTTATTGATGGCAAAAGCGAAAGAGGAGGATTCCCAGTTATTCGTAAGCCTATGAGACAATGGATGCTCAAAATTACCGCATATGCTGATAGATTAGCAAACGATCTTGAAGGATTAGATTGGCCACAATCTACCATTGAACTTCAAAAAAACTGGATAGGAAAATCAGAAGGTACAGAAATTAAATTTAAAGTATTTGAAAGCGAAGAAACATTTACTGTATTTACAACAAGAGCTGATACATTGTTTGGTTGCTCTTATTGTGTTTTAGCTCCAGAACATCCACTTGTTAAAAAACTTGTTACAGATGAATGCAAAAAGCAAGTTGAAGATTATATCGAAGAAGTTTCTCACAAATCAGATTTAGATAGAACCGAATTAAATAAAGATAAAACAGGAGTTTTTATTGGAAGATATGCAATAAATCCAATAAATGGCAAAAAAGTTCCAATTTATATAGGAGATTATGTTTTAGCAAGTTATGGAAGTGGAGCTGTTATGGCTGTTCCATCACATGATGAAAGAGATTTTGCATTTGCAAAGAAATATAATTTACCAATTCTGCCTGTAATTGATGCAGATGTTAGCCAAGCTGCATTTACTGGTGATGGTAAACATATTAATTCAGATTTTGCTAATGGATTAAATAATGCAGAAGCAAAAAGAGCTATTACCGATAAACTTATCGAGTTAGGTGCTGGTAAATATAAAATTAACTATAAATTAAGAGATTGGTTATTTTCACGTCAAAGATATTGGGGTGAACCTATCCCAGTTGCAACCGTAGATAACAGTGATGAAATGATTAGATTACCTGACTTTGATTTACCTCTTGTTTTGCCTGAATTAGATGAATATAAACCTTCCGGAACAGGAGATTCACCATTAGTTCATGCTAAAAATTGGCTCCATAGAGAAATAGATGGAAAACCAGTTACTTTAGAAACTAATACTATGCCACAATGGGCTGGAAGCTGCTGGTATTATATTAGATATATTGATCCAAAAAATGATAAAGTTATCGCTGACAAGGAATTGCTTGATCACTGGTTACCAGTGGATTTATATATCGGAGGACAAGAACACGCAGTTTTACATTTATTGTATGCACGTTTCTGGCACAAATTCCTTTATGACCAAGGTGTGGTTTCATGTAGTGAACCATTCAAAAAACTTTTCCATCAAGGAATTATTCTTGGCGAAAATGGTGAAAAAATGTCTAAATCAAGGGGAAATGTTATAAATCCAGATTTAGTAGTTGAACAATATGGAGCAGATACTTTAAGACTTTATGAAATGTTTATGGGGCCACTTGAAGCAAGTTTACCATGGAATGGCAGCGGCCTTGAAGGCTCAAGAAAATTCATTGATCGTGTCTATAGATTATTTGAAGACCCAGAATATAATTCTAAAATTGTTGAAGTTAATGACGGCTCACTAGATTATATTTATAATTTCACAGTCAAAAAAGTAACTAATGACTTTGAAAATTTACAATTTAATACAGCGATTTCTCAAATGATGATTTTCATTAATGAACTTTATAAAGCAAAGACTATTTTTAAACCATATCTTGAAAATTTCATTAAGATGTTTGATTGTATTTGTCCATTTGTTGGAGAAGAAATTTGGCATAATTATTTAGGTCATTCAGAAATGATTACTTATGCACAATGGCCTACTTATGATGAAAGCAAAACTGTTCTTTCGACAATTAAAATAGGTGTTCAAGTTAATGGAAAATTAAGAGATACAATTGAAATCGAAAAAGATTCAGAAGATGATGTTGTTAAAGCCAAAGCATTAGATTCAGAAAACGTGAAACGTAATATTGAAGGTAAATCAATTGTCAAAATAATTGTTGTAAAGAATAAGATTGTTTCTATTGTAATAAAATAAAAACCTTGCAAAACTCAACTATTTTTTAAAATTAGTAGCTATTTAGTTGATTTTTAGTTGATTGAAATTTTCAAATTTGTTCTAAATTTAAGCCTAATTCTTGAATTAGGCTTTTTTAAGTGATTAAATATTAAAGTAAATTTCACGGTACTTATTAAAGACTGTAGAAGGAGAAGTTATGATTTTATGTTTAGATTGTGGAAACACAGCCATTAAAATCGGGATTTTTGAAGGAAGTGAACTTAAAAAGTCGCTATCATTAAGAACCGATAGAAACAAATCAAGTGACGAATATGCTTTGACATTTTCTTCACTTATAAAACTAAAAATTACAGGAGCTATAATCAGTAGTGTTGTGCCTTTGCTTACAGACACTATTTTTTATGCAATTAAAATTGCTTTTGGAGTTGAGGCATTAATTTTATCTAAAAATTTGAAAACTAAATTAGCAATAAAAACTGATAATCCAAATGAAGTTGGTAGTGATTTAATTGCAGGTGCAATTGGAGCCAAAATTTCTACTCCAATTCCATTTATTGTCGCTGATTTAGGAACTGCAACAAAGCTTTATGTTGTTGACAAAAACGGAGCTTTTATTGGTGTAATTATTACTTCTGGAATGGAAGTTTCTTTAAAAGCATTAGTACAAAATACAAGTCAATTATTGGAGACGCCAATTAAAAAACCAACGAATATAATCGGAAAAAATACAAAAGATTCAATTCAATCAGGAATAGTTTATGGACAAGCTTATATGGTAAGCGAGTTTGCTAGAAGAATTGAAAGGGAATTAGGATATGATTTAAATAGAGTTCTTACTGGTGGTTATGCAGATAGAATTAAAGATGAAATTGTTTGCTACAATTACGATCCTTATCTTGTTTTAAGAGGATTAAATTATATTTATCATATCAATAGTGGTGAAGACTATGAAAGATAGAAAAGTAATTCTTGAGATAGTCACTTCGGCTATGTTTATCGCTTTATTGGCGATATTTTCTTTTGTTCCATATGTTGGGTTTATTACAATTGGGCCAATTTCTTTCACAACTGTTCATATAATTGTTCTTATTGGAGCGTTTCTGTTAGGATGGAAGCATGGACTTATTTTAGGATTTTTCTTTGGACTTTTTTCCTTTTTCCAAGCTTTAGGTACAGCAGGTACAGTAAATTATTTATTTGTTAATCCGTTCATAAGTATTTTGCCAAGAGCTATATTTGGAGTGGTAGCTGGACTTGTTTTTGATTTCTTAAGAAAAAGAATGACTCCGTCTCAATTTTTAGGAATTAGTGCCATTTCTGCAGGGTTATTAACTCTATTTCACACTTTTGTTACCTTGTTTTGCTTATATATTTTTGGTATTTTGGATATTTTTAAAATTAGTGAATTGCTCGGATTAATTGAAATTACTGATAATTTGAAAGCAGCTGGTTTTGATAATTTTGGATTATTCATTCTTGGCTTTGTATCTTTTGGATGTTTAGCTGAAATATCTGCAGCTTCATTAATTGTCCCTTTAGCAGGAGGAGTTATTTTACGATCATTTAAAAATTCTAGTTTTACTAATTTAGGAGTTATTAAAAAACCAAATAGAGAAATAGAATTATCTAGAGCAAAGTTTATACTGTTATTTGTAATTGCAGGAATAATTTTACTTGGTTTTATGGCTGGGTTAATTGCCCTTTATTCTATGGGTAAAATCGCATAATAAATTATCGTTTTTGTTGATTATTTTGGTTATTATTTTATAGTATTTACTTGTTAACAAGTAAGAGGTTAAATTATGTTAGATTTTAAGAAAATTTGTAAATCATATGAAAAAGAAGCATTAAATACGCTTCAAAAGGATGTTCAAATAAATAGTATATATGATCCTTCCACAATCACTAATGAAATGCCTTATGGAAAAGGTGTTTATGATTGTTTTGAATTTTTAAAAGAACTCGCATTAAAAGATGGTTTTAATGTAGATTTATGTGATGGTCACTGTTTAGAAATTTCTTATGGTAAAGGAGAAAGATTAATTGGTATTTTTGCTCACCAAGATGTTGTACCTGTTACTCCAGGATGGACTCATGATCCATTTAGCGGATATATAGATGAAAAAGAAAATAGAATGTATTCTAGAGGAACAAGTGACGATAAAGGACCTGGAATTGCAGCATATTATGCTTTAAAAGTTTTAAAAGAAAACGATTTGATCAAAAATTATAGAGTTAAACTTGTTTTTGGTGGAGATGAAGAAAGAGGTTCTTCCTGTTTAGAATACTATTTCCACACATTAAAAAAAGAAGATCCTACATATGGATTTACTCCTGATGCTGATTTCCCATTAATTTATGGTGAAAAGGGAATTGTAAATTATAAATATTCTGGCACTTTACCTCTTAACAATGTTATTTCTATTAAAGCAGGAACAGTCTTTAATGTTGTAATTGATACTGCAATTGTTAAAGTTACTAATGCTGAAAAACTCGCTGATTATCTTAAAAATCATAGCGAAGTAAAAGCTGAAAGAATTAGTGATGATGAATTTAAATTTATTGGAAAAGCTGCACATGGTTCTCTTCCAGAATTAGGATTCAATAGTGGAGTAGAAGCCTTACGAGTTTTAGGTGAAGTTTATGATAACAAAGCTTTATCTTTACTTGCAAAAGAATATGAAAACCCAAATGGTGAAAACATGGGTGTTAAATATGAATCAAAAGATATGGGTGCAACAACATATAATGTTGGTGTAATCAATTACGAAAATGGAAAATTTGAATTAATTGTTAATTTTAGACATCCAGAAAATTGTAATCCAGACGAAGCTATTGAAAAGATTCAAAAAGTTTCACCATTGCCAGTCTTTGTTATGTCAAAGAGTCCATATTTGTATTACAATCCAGAGACAACAGATTTTATTAAAGAATTATATAAAGTTTATGTTGAGGAAACTGGAGATACTGTCCATAAACCAATGGCAATTGGTGGAGGAACATATGCTAAAGAGGCAAAACATACTATAGCTTTCGGAAGTTGTTTCCCTGGCAAAGTTGATCATATTCATGAAATAGACGAGAAAATTGATTTAGAAGATTTCTTTAATTCTATCCCAATTTATGCACATGCAATATATGCTTTAGGTAATTTGAACAAATGAGAACAAAATATAAACCTTGGGCAGTTCAATATTTAAGTGAATATTTTGAAAACCAATTTACTCTAGAAAATGAGGAATCAATCAAATCACTAGTTGATTTTGTTTCTAGCAAAGATACTTATTTAGAAATAGGTCCAGGCAAAGGACAATTCATTTTAAATTTAGCAAAGAGATATCAAAATATTAATTTTTTAGTTTGTGAATTGAATAAAACTATAAGTGGAATTTGTTTGAAAAAAATTGATGAAAGTGATTTAAAAAATGTAAAATTAATTTCTTGTGATTTTTATAAATTATCAGAATTTTTAAAAACAGTGAAGTTTTGCGGGCTTTTTCTAAATTTTTCTGATCCACGGCCTAAAAAAAGACACACAAATAGAAGATTAACAAGTGATAATTTTTTAGTCGAATATTCAAAAATTTTAAAAAATAATCATTATATTTATTTTAAAACTGATAATGATAAATTTTATGAATATTCAAAAGAAAATTTTGAAAGATATAATTGGAAACAAATTTATATAAATGAAGATTATAAAAACTTAGATGATTTTGATGCAGAAACTGAATTTGAAATGAAATTCAAAGGTGAAGGAGTCAAAATTAAACGATTAATTCTTGAAAAGACAGATGCTACAATAAATAATGTTATTGAAGAGGATAAGAATTAATGAATTACGGTTTGTATTATGATTATAAAAAGATAGGAGATGTTCTAATTATTCTTTTTGATGCAACTTTAGAGAGCAATCATGAAGAGAAAAATGGTAATGTCGTCTCTTTATTTTGTGATGATAAACTAATTGGAATAAATATCTATGAAATTTCTAAAATTATAAAGATAAAGGCAAAAGGTTTTATCCCACTAATAAATGAGAAAATTCTCGATGTAATCAATACAATTTTGTTAAATGCAAATCTTGAGCCATTAAGTTTTTTAAATAATTCAGGTTATGTTGTAGCTCGAATCAATGAAGTCTTTGATCACCCAACAAACAAAAGTATGAAAGTTTGTAAACTTAATATCGGAGATACTGTTGAACTTCAAGTAGTTAGTAATCTTGAAAATATAAGAGAAAACTTATTATGTGTTTGTGCTTTGCCTTTCGCATTTTTACCAAATAGAAAGCAAATGATTCCTTATAGTGTTGAAGGAGTCGATAGTTGCGGGATAATTTGCACTCCTAAAGATTTACAAATAAAAGTTCCTGATTCAGAAAATAAAGCTCTTGAACTTGATGAAACTTATTCAGTAGGAATTGATTTTTGGAAATATTAGATTCATTTCCAGGATTTTCATTTATAAAAGTGCGATAATAATCGCTCTTTTTTATTTTTAATAATTTGTTAAATTGTTTTCAAATGAAAAAAGTTTACATTTTCTTTCATAATTGCTTACATTAAGTTTTAAATATGATAATATTTAAAAGTAAGGAGACTGATTATGGAAAACTTGAAAGATCACGTTACGATTTATGAAGTTGCACAAGCGGCAAACGTTTCTTTAGCTACAGTTTCTAGAGTTATAAATAATTCTGGTACAGTTAAACCTGAGACAAAGGAAAAAGTCCTTCAAGTAATTAAGCAACTCGGATATAAACCTAGTGGTTTAGCTCAAGCTTTAGCTACAAATAAGTCGACATCAATCGGTGTTATTATTCCTAGTGCAAATTATGTTTATATTTCAAACATGTTAAATGGAGTGACTGAAGTTTGTAGAGATAAAGGGTTTACTTTAAATTTATACACAACTTCTCATAGTAGAGAAGATGCTCTTAGTTCATTAGAAAGAGTTATTAAATCTAGAGTAGATGGAGTTATTGTATTTGATGATGAACTAGATGCTCCTGATTTAGAATTCCTAAATAATTATTCAGTCCCAGTTATTAACATTAATAACAAAATTGTTGAATCAAAAATAGGGTGCATTCCATTTGGATATGAACATTTAATTAAAAAGATTATCGAAGACAATTTTGTTAGAGGCGATAAGAAGATGACGTTCGTCCATGTTCATAATTCTGGTCGATTATTATCGCGAATTGAGCAACAATTTATTAAGGTTCATAAAGAAAATGATCGAGAATATAACATTGTTAATTGTGATGATTCTTATCATAGAACTTATCAAGATTTTATCGAAAGATTTAAAACTCAAAGAAAAGGTTATTTCATCGCTTATAGAGATTCAATCGCTGCAGCAATCATTAACGCCGCAACAGATAGTGGACTAACTGTTCCTGGAGATATTGAAGTTTTATCAATAATCGGAACAAAATATTCTTCAATTATTAGACCATCAATTTCAAATCTATATATTGATTTCCAAGAGGTTGGAAAAAGATCAATGTATATGTTAATCGACCTGATTAATGATAGATTATCTGAAAAAGAATATAAATTTGAAAGTGTTTATATAAAGAAATATTCAACAAAATATTAGAGTTTGGGAGGATTTTATGGATATTTATGACAAATACATTAGGACAATTGTAGATTTTCCTATTGAAGGAATTAAGTTTAGAGACATCACACCTTTACTTGCTAATGGAGAAGCTTTCCATCAAGTAATCATGGATTTAAATAAAGAATTACCTAGCTATGAAAACTGGGACAAGATTATTGCAGCTGAAAGCAGAGGCTTCGTGTTTGCTTCACCTCTAGCTGAGTTAAATAATAAAGGTTTAGTCCTTGCTAGAAAGAAAGGAAAATTACCAAAAGTCGGATATACAGAATCTTATGCTCTTGAATATGGAGAGGCAACAATTGAAATTCCAGAAGGAGCAATTAATCCTGGCGATAAAGTTATCATTTTAGATGATTTGATTGCAACTGGCGGAAGCGCTAAAGCGATGGTCAATCTTGTTAGAAAAGCTGGTGGAATCCCAATTATGGCTTTATTCTTAATCGAATTGAGAAGTATGGAAGGCTATAAACAACTTGGTATTCCTACCGTTTCAATAGTTAATTATGGTTTACATGCAGGTGATTTGCTGCAAGTAGAAAGCCAAAATGGATCTTTTGCTAAATTTGTAAGCAAAGTTGATGATGAAACAATTGAAGTTGAATTTGAAGATGGTAAAAAAGAAAATTTAAATAAAAACAAAATTATTTCGATTGTACAAATCGAAAAAAACGGAAGACAAACATATATAAAATATAGGGATTAATTATGAGCAACGTTATTGATGAATTAAATTGGAGAGGCTTGATACAAGCTTATTCAAACGAAGAAAATGTAAGAAAATTATTTGAAACAAAGCAAACAATTTATTGTGGATTTGACCCAAGTGCCTCAAGTATGCATATTGGAAATTTTGTAATGATTTCTATTTTAATGAGACTGCAACAAGCTGGACATAAAATTATTGCAATTGTTGGTGGTGGAACCGGAATGATTGGTGACCCAAGTGGTAAATCTAAAGAAAGAAGTTTTTTAACTCCAGAAAAAGTTTTAGAAAATACAAATGCTATTAAAAACCAACTTGAAAGATTTATTGATTTGACTGATCCAGAAAAAGGAATGATTTTAAATAACTATGATTGGTTAAGTAAATTGTCTCTTTTAGAATATTTAAGAGATACAGCTAAATTTTTCCCAATCAATTACATGCTTAGCAAAGATATAGTTAAATCAAGATTAGAAGCTGGGATTTCACTTACAGAATTTTGTTATATGACATTGCAATCATATGATTTTAAACTTTTGCATGATAAATATGGTGCTTCGATGCAAATCGGAGGTAATGATCAATGGGGAAATTTAACGGCTGGACTAGATTTCATTAGAAAAACTGAGGGTGAAGATCAAAAAGTTGAATGTATGACAGCTCACTTAATCACAAGAAGTGATGGTAAAAAATTCGGTAAAAGTGAAGACGGAGCATTGTTTTTAGATCCAAAATTAACTTCACCATATAAACTATATCAATTTTTTATTAATCAAACTGATGAAGATAGCGTCAAATATTTAAAAGTATTTACATTCCTTTCAAAAGAAAAGATTAATGAAATTGCTGAAGAACATTATGCTAATTTAGGAAAAAGAGTTGCTCAAAAAGTTTTAGCTTTTGAAGTTACTAAAACAATTCATGGTGAAGAAGCTGCTCTTGAAGCTAAAAAGATGAGTGAATCTTTATTCTCAAATGATTTTAAAAATTTAAAGGAAGCATCAATTGAAGAATTATTTGGCTCAATTAAAACAGAAATTCATGAACCATTAATTTTAGAAGACTTATTAATCGCAACAAAAGCCGCCAGTAGCAAAAGAGAAGCAAGGGATTTTATTAAAAACGGTGCAATCTCTTTAAATGGCGAAAAGTTTGTTGATGCACAACAAATAATTAATAAAGAGAATTCTTTATATAATAAATATATTGTTCTTAAAAGAGGTAAGAAAAATTATTATTTAGTTGTTTTAGATTTTTAAAACTTATTTTGAATAATAATAAATTTGGTTTTTGATTTTTTCAGCGTGTTCTTTAGAAGTCAAAGCTTCTAAAAATAAGAATGCAAAATCAATTGTACCTGCTGCACTTATGCCTGTAATGATGTTACCATCTCTAACGGCATAAGTGTTTTTATAATTTCCACCAAAATCTTCATTCATTGAAGTGAAGCATGTATAGTTTTTATTCTTTAGAAATCCTAAATGACCTAAGATAGTTGGTCCTGCGCAGATTGCAGCTATCAGTTTATTATCTTTATAAAAAGATTTAACTATATTAATAAAGAAGGAGTTTGATTCCAATTCAGCATATTGTGGGCCACCAGGAATTAGAAGCGATTCATATTGATTAAGGCTTAATTTACATAAGTTATTTAGATTAGAGATTTTTACTCCATACCTTCCTGTTGCACATTCTTCATGCAAACTATATATGTCTAAATCTATGCCACCTCTTCTTAAAATCGCTATTGAACCAATAGCTTCGATTTCTTCAAAACCGTTTGTTAAGATACATAATACTTTCATGCTTTTACCTCTAAATATTATCTTTTAATATTATTGCAACATTTTGTTTAGGAGGTCAAAATAAAAGTAAATTTTTATGAATTTAACAAAAAAACTTGCTTATGCAAATGACTGTATGGTATATTATTAAAGCATTTTTTAGAATGCGTCTTATATGGGCCCTTAGTTAAATGGGATAACGGTAGCTTTGCAAGCTTCAGTTAGGAGTTCGATTCTCCTAGGGTCCACCAAT
>CAMNHN010000006.1 GCA_946539555.1 uncultured Mollicutes bacterium
TGAAGAACAAATCGTCGCCGGATTTAAAGATTTAAGCGAAGAAGATGCTCAAAAAGTTGTTATTGCTTATGAACCAATCTGGGCAATTGGAACTGGTAAAAACGCATCAGAAGAAATTGCTGAAGATGTCTGTGGCTTCATTAGAAAAGTTTTAAAGAAACTTTATAATGCAAAAGTTGCTAACAAAATCAGAATTTTATATGGTGGAAGTGTTAAACCAGCTTCAGTTAAAGGCTATTTATCACAAAAAGATATTGATGGCGCTTTAGTTGGTGGTGCTTCGCTTGATGTCAATTCTTATAAGCAATTATTAACATCAATTCTTTAATTTATATCGATTGAAATTGATTATAGGCGCTTAAAAAGCGCCTTTTAATTATAAATAATTAAATTTGATTATTTTAAATTCTTGGTTATGATAATAAGGGAGGTAAGTTATGTTGGAACAAAATTCATATAATTATGTAAATCAAGATAAGACATTAAAAAATAAATTTTATTCGAAAGTATTCTTATATTTTGGAATAGGAATTTTAGTTACCGCAGGAATTTGTGTTGTTGCTTCTCTTATTTTTAATTCGCTTTGGAATGCAGGTGATGAAGAAGCTTTATCCAAATTTTTAATGTATTACATGGTTGTTTTAGGAATTTCTTTAATAGGAATGATTATTGTCTCTTTTGTTATATCTTTTTCAGTGAGTAGAGGTAGAACTAAACCATTAATTCCATATATTTTATATACGATATTTATGGGAGTATTTACTTCTAGCTTTACTATTTTTATTCAAAATCCTTATATTATTGGTCTTGCTTTAGCAATTACTGCAGTTTTATTCCTTCTTTTAGGATTTTTAGGAATCATAAGTAGCGACCATATGAAAGTTTGGATAAGAGTTGTAATTGGCTTATCAATCGCAATAGGTTTATTAATGCTAGTTAATTTTGTCCTTATTCCTTTTGCGTTTTTTGGTGGATATACTGATGCATATTATGCAATGAATAAAATCTATTTATTAGTAGAAGCACTTATTTTAATTGTTTTTTTAATTTATACTGCTATTGATTTTGCACGAATGAAACGTATCGCTGAAAGTTATACTGAACTTAATAACAATGAAGCAATTTATTGCGCATTAATGCTATATAGTGATTTTGTTGTTATATTTAGATACGTATTAAGATTCTTGTTGTTAATCTTAAGAAATAGAAGATAAAAGGTCGTTCGCCCTTTTATTTTTTAGTATATTTCTTTCTTAAAAGTGGCAAATTATTTGATCTTTCAATTTCTTTAATCGTTTTATATTGTTCATTTAAGAATTTTTCATAAGCTGCTTTTGCATTTAAATTTGGAACATAGAATTCAAAATTTTTGATGATTTCTGGTAAATATTGCATATGAATCCACATTTCAGGATTATTATAAGGATATTTTTCATCATCTTTAACATTTACTGGAGTTAGACGTAAATAATCTAAAACATCTAAAGGCATCTCTTGAGCACAATCATAAGCTGCATGAATTGCATTATTAGCAACTTTTGATTTTGGCGATAAAGCTAGATCTACAATTGCAACTCCAAGTGGAATAATTGCTTCAGGTAAACCAACAGTATATGCACTATCAATTGCAATTTTAGTTCTCATACATGCAGAAGGATTAGCAATTCCTACATCTTCATAAGCAGTGACTAAAAGTCTACGAGTTAAAGCTTCCATATCTCCACTAGCTAAAATTCTAGCAGCATAATATAAAGCAGCATTAACATCACTTCCTCTAATTGATTTTTGAAGAGCAGAAACAGCATCATAATGGCCATTTTCATCATTATCAATCGAAGAATTAGTAACTTTAACAATTGAATTTACTTCATCAATATCGATTTTTTCTTCACCAAAAGTTATTTGTAAAATTTCTAAATAATTTAAAGCGAAACGAATATCACCGTTTGATTTTGAAGCAATAATTGATAAAGCTTCATCAGTGATGTTGATTTTATTATTTAATCCTTTAGGAGATGAACAAGCTCTCTTTAAAGCGATTACAACTTCATCAAGACTCAATCTTTTAACTTCTAATAAATGTAATCTTGATCTTATGGCTTTATTTATTGAAATATAAGGATTTGCAGTTGTAGCGCCAATTAAATAGATCGATCCATCTTCAACAGAAGGAAGCAAGATATCTTGTTTATCTTTATTTAATCGATGAATTTCATCAATTATGATTATTGAGCATTCATAATTTTTTGCATCATCAATTGCATCAATTAATTCTTTTTTATTTGATGTTACAGCATTTAGCGAAACATAATGTGCTCCAATTGAATTAGCATAGCATTCTGCAATAGTAGTTTTGCCAGTTCCAGGCTCACCAAAAAGAATAAAAGAAACAGGAATCTTATTTTTAATACTATTTGTTAAGAAACCTCTTTTTCCGATTAATTCATTTTGACCGATAACATCATCAATAGTAGTAGGTCTCATTCTAAAAGCTAATGGTTTTCGCATGCATCAATTATACACTTTTTGCTCAGTTTTTTGTATAATACAAAAGTCTATGAAAATCGTATTGCAAGAAGTATTAAAAGCTAGTGTCACCATTGATGGTGCTATTTTTTCAAAAATTGATAAAGGCTACTTACTTTTAGCTAGTTTTACTAATGGCGATAATGAAGAAATTTGCTCAAAAATGGCTACAAAAGTATCAAAACTTAGAATATTTATGGATGAAAACGGAAAAACTAACCTTTCACTCACTGATGTTAAAGGTGAAATTTTAAGCGTTTCTCAATTTACAATTTATGCAAATTTAAAAAGTGGTAACAGACCATCTTATACAGATTGTATGAGACCAGATGAAGCTACAAAATTATACGATTATTTTAATAAAACATTGATTGATCTTGGTTTTAGCGTTAAAACTGGTGTTTTTGGTGCAGATATGAAGGTTGAATTAATAAATGATGGACCATATACTCTTGTAATAGATAGCAAGGAACTCGGATTTTAATTATGAAGATAATGATTGGTTTAAGTGGTGGAGTAGATAGTGCCGTAGCTGCATATTTACTTAAAAAACAAGGACATGAAGTAATATGTTGCTTCATGAGAAACCGGGATTCTATCGCTAATGGCGATTTTTTAGGCAACCCAACACTTAATAACAACATGTGTCCACAAGAACAAGATTATTTAGATGCATGTAAAGTTGCTGAAAAGTTAAATCTTCCAATGATGAGAATCGATTTTGTTAAAGAATATTGGGATTATGTTTTTACTTATTTTTTAGATGAATACAAGAAGGGGAGAACACCTAATCCAGATATTTTTTGTAACAAATATATTAAATTCGGTCCTTTCTTAGAATTTGCTAAGAAAAATGGCTGTGATTGTATAGCAATGGGACATTATGCGAAAAGAATTGATGAAAATGGCATTAGCTATATGTACAAAGCAGCTGATTTGAATAAGGATCAAACATATTTTTTGAGTCAAATTAGTTATGAACAATTAAGTTCATGTCTTTTTCCTTTAGGTGACTTACAAAAGAGCGAAGTAAGAAAAATTGCTCACGAATTAAACTTAGAAAGTGTAGAAGATAAAAAAGATTCAACAGGCGTTTGCTTTATTGGAGAAAGGAACTTCAAAGAATTTTTAAAAAATTACATTCCTGCAAAGAAAGGAAATATTGTAGATATTGAAACAAAAACTGTTCTTGGCAAACATGATGGGGTCATGTATTACACTTTAGGACAAAGAAGAGGATTAGGAATCGGTGGAATAAATGGTTTGCCTCAACAAGGTTGGTTTGTTTGTGGCAAAGACGTAAAAAACAATATTTTATATGTTGCAAGCGGTAGTGAAGATGAACATTTATTTAGTGATGAATGTGTAATTAATAACATCAATCTCTTCAACGGAAGAATAGAAGATGGGACACACCTTAATGTCAAATTTAGATACAGACAAAAAGACCAAGGAGTTACTGTTTATAACTTAGAAAATGGTGATATTAAATTAATTTATGACCATCCATACAAAGCAGTTCCCCCTGGACAAGCCTGTGTTTTCTATTTAGGAGACAAATGTCTTGGTGGCGGTCTTATTGATAAGGTTTATTACAAAAATAAACTTAAAAACAATTAGAAATTAGTAAAAGTAGATAATTAGTAGAAAATTAGTAGTTTAATAGTAGTTATATAGTTAAAGTCATTATTTACATCTTTACATTAAAAATGTAAAATATTGCTGGAAATAAATTAATTTATTTGTTTATTAGAGAGAATGTGTTGGTGAAAGCATTTATTCAAATAATTAATGAGCCATTCCGGTTAAAAAAGGTTAACAGCCCGTTGAACGCGTTAAGTTCATAAATTAAGTGCTTATTTTAAGAATTAGGATGGTACCGCGAAAATAGAAATTTCGTTCCTAGAAACATTTTTTCTAGGACTTTTTATTTATATAGGAGGGCAGAATATGAAATACATGACTTCACAAGAAATTAGAAATACATGGTTAAATTTCTTCAAAGAAAGAGGCCACGTAATTGAACCAAGTGCAAGTTTAATTCCACATAATGATCCAACATTACTTTGGATAAATGCTGGGGTTGCAGCTTTAAAGAAATACTTTGATGGAAGTGAAATTCCAGAATCAAAAAGAATTACTAACGCTCAAAAATGTATAAGAACAAATGATATCGATAACGTTGGAAAAACAGCTCGTCATCATACTTTTTTTGAGATGTTAGGAAACTTTTCAATTGGTGATTATTTTAGAAAAGAAATCATTCCTTGGGCTTATGAGCTTTTAACTAGTGAAAAGTATTTTGGTCTTCCTAAAGAAAAAATCTATGCCACATATCATCCAGATGATATCGAAACACGTGATTTATGGATAAAATCAGGCTTGGCAGAAGATCATTTAGTACCTTTAGAAGGAAATTATTGGCAAATAGGTGAAGGTCCATGTGGTCCAAATACCGAAGTATTCTTCGATAGAGGAGAAAAATACGATCCAAATCACATCGGTGATAGATTATTACGTGAAGATATGGAAAATGATCGTTACGTAGAAATTTGGGGCATTGTTTTCTCACAATTTAATGCTGTTAATGGCGTTGCTAGAGAGAATTATAAAGAATTACCTCATAAAAATATCGATACTGGTGCTGGTTTAGAAAGAATTTGTTGTGTTATTCAAGGAACAGAAACAAATTTTGAAACCGATTTATTCTTCCCAATCATTAAAGCAACTCAAAAATTATGCAATAAACCTTATGAAAACGGATATTTAATGCCATATAGAGTTATTGCTGATCACATTAGAACATGTACTTTCGCTTTAGCAGATGGTGAAACTTTCTCAAATGAAGGAAGAGGATATGTTTTAAGAAGACTTCTTCGTAGAGCTTGTAGATATGCTCAAAAATTAGGTTTATATGAACCATTCTTATATAAATTAGTTGATGCAGTAGTTGATGTAATGAAACCTTACTATCCATATCTTATCGGAAAGCAAGAACAAATTAAGAAAACCATCAAAAACGAAGAAGAAAAATTCATAAAAACACTTACTGTTGGTGAAAATATCTTAAAGGGAATGATTGAAGGAAAGAATTCGCTTTCTGGTGATGATGCTTTTAAACTTTATGATACATACGGTTTCCCAATTGAATTAACAAAAGAAATTTGTGCTGATTCAAACGTTACTGTAGATGAAGATGGATTCAAAGTTGCATTAAATCATCAAAAAGAATTAGCAAGAGCTTCACGCAAAAATATAGAATCATTCAACAAGCAATCAAAAGATTTGCTTGAATTTACTGAACCAAGTGAATATACATATGATGATAGTGATATTTCTGCGACAGTTATCGGTGTTTTTAAAGACGGTGTTAAAGTAGATTCAATAGATGATGAAGGCGATATTGTTTTTGACAAAACATCTTTCTATGCTGAAATGGGCGGCCAAGTTGCAGATACAGGTGAAGTTGAAAACGATGAGGCAAAAGCACTTGTTACTCAAGTCATTAAAGCTCCAAATAAACAACACTTACACCATGTTAAATTGCTTTATGGCGAAATAAAAACTGGTGATAAATTAACTTTAAAAGTAGATCACTCAAAACATTTTGCAATTACAAAGAATCACTCAGGAACTCACCTTTTACAATCTGCATTAATTGAAGTTTTAGGCGATGAATGTAAACAAAAAGGAAGCTATGTTGACGAGAATTATTTAAGATTTGATTTTTCATTCACTAGAAAGCTTACTTCAGTTGAATTAAGTAGAATTGAAAAGAAAGTTAATGAATATATTTCTCAAAAAATAGAAGAAAAAACATTAGTTTTGCCAATTGAAGAAGCTAATAAAGTCGGAGCAATCTCACTTTTTGGTGAAAAATATGGTGATGTTGTTAGAGTTGTAACATTTGGAGACGTTTCAAAAGAATTTTGTGGTGGAAATCACGTAAAGAATTCTGCTGATATTGGAATTTTTGTTATCCAAAGTGAAGAAGCTATCGCAAGTGGTGTAAGAAGAATTCAAGCTACAACCGGCTTATCAGCTTATGAATATTTAAAATCAAAAGAAGACTTATTAAGTGAAATAAAAACAACACTTGAAGCCAAATCAGAAAAAGAGATTTTATCACGTAGTAAAACACTTTTAGATGAAAAGAAAGAATTACTCAATACAGTCGATAAATTAACGAAAACAATCGCTAATTTTAAAGTAGATTCAATTCTTGAAGAAATCAAAAATAACGGATTAGCAATTAGATATTTTGATGATTTAGGACGTGAAGGAATGATGAATATAATCGATGAAATTAAATCTAAAGTAGATGATTATATTCTTGTTTTAATTGGCAAAGATGGTGAAAAACATCCATTACTTGTTAGTGTTTCTAAATCAAATGTAGAAAAGAAGATTTTAGCTGGAAATATTGTTAAAAAGATTACTTCTGTCCTTGGAGGAAATGGTGGTGGCAAACCAGAACTTGCTCAAGGTAGCGTCGTTTCTCTTGATAAACTAAATCAAATTTCAAAGGAATTAGTTTTAAATTAATGGAAAAATATGTAGGATTAGATTTAGGAACTAAATCCTTAGGAATAGCTGTTGCTGACTCCTTAGGAATTATTCATCCTCGTGAAAATTATAATTTTGAAAAAGGAAATTATAAAAAGGCACGTGAACATTTACTTGATATTTTAGAAATTGAAAATATTAAAAATGTCGTTATTGGTCTTCCTTTACGCTTAGAAGGCAGAGTTGAAGGAGATAGATGTGAATCAGTTAGACGTTTTATGTCTGATATTTTGAAAGTTAAATCTGATTTAAACGTCATTTATCGGGACGAAAGTTATTCAACAATTGAAGCTCGTGAAAGACTTAAAGATGAGGGTTTAAAAGAAGAAAAAATCAAGAAAATTATCGACATGATGTCAGCTGTTGTAATTTTAGAAGATTATTTAAGGAGTGTTGCTAATGGAACCAAAAAATAACGATGAAATCGTCATTTATGATGAAGAAGGTAAAGAATATTTGATGAATATTTTGTTTACTTACGAAAATGAAGAAAGAAATGCTCAATATGTTTTTGTTTACGATAAAGGAAATCCAGAAGACGTCTTTGTTATGAAGTATACAGATGATAGTGATGAATTATTTGAAGTAACTGATGAAGAAGAACTTGCTGAGGCACAAGAAGTTCTTGATGCATATAATGACGACCCAACAATTCAAGAAATTAAAGATTAAAACAATTAAATGTTTTAAATATATGAATTTATTGATATAATTTGAAAGCAAAAAAGAGGTATTAATTATGGCTGCAAATAAAGAATTTGTTTTAACAAAAGAAGGTTTAGATAAATTAAACGCTGAATATAGAAATTTAATCGATATTGAAAGACCTGCTGTCATTGAAGCTTTACAAAATGCTAGAGCAATGGGTGACTTATCAGAAAACGCTGATTATGATGCTGCAAGAAATAAACAAGCTGAAATCGAAGGTAGAATCAAAGAAATTGAACACATTTTAGCAAACGTTAAAATTGTTGATGAAACTAAAAAAAGTAAAACAATCCAACTTTCAAACGTTGTTACATATTTAGATTTAGAACTTGAAAAAGAATTTACAGTTAAAATCGTTTCAAGTATTGAAGCAGATCCTGTAACAGATGCTAAAAATCTTAAAGTTAGTAACGAATGTCCATTAGGTTTAGCACTTTTAGGACATAAGGTTGGAGATGAAGTTACTGTTAAAGCTAACTCACCTTACGACATAAGAATTGTTTCTTTTAAGTAAAATAATTCAAATTTTTGTCACAATCTTAAACAAAATTAAAAAAAATCGGAAGAATCCGAAGTTCAAACTCCTTGTATTAGTGAAAGGAGTTTTTTTATGATAAAAATTATTATTGGAGTATGTATTGCAACCATTATTGGAATATGTGCATTTACATTTATTCCGCAGGTCGTTAATTCTCAAACGAACGCACCAACAACACTTGTTGATGACACCAATAGGATTACTATTGGTATTAGTGGAGAAGTTGTTAAACCAGGAAACTACATTCTTGAAGAAGGTAGCACGATGGCTGATTTAATTGAAAAAGCTGGAGGTGCAAATAGCAACGCAGATACAAGATGCTATTTTGCTGAAAACATCGTAGAAAAGAACATGGAGTATTACATTGCTCCTAAATATGATGCTACTGACGTTTGTGGTGAAAATGCGATTAGCAAGGTAAATATTAACGTTGCTGATAAAACTGAATTAATGACTGTTAGCGGCTTTGGAGACACTGTTTCTAGTGCCTTAATTCAATATAGAAATGATAATGGCATTTTCTATACGTTAGAATCAATTATGAATGTAAGTGGCATTGGAAATGCGACTTTTGCAAAGGTTAAAAACTATATTTATTTGCATGATTAAAGATGAAACTATTTTTGATTTTATTAATCATAATTAGTTCATATACATTAGTCAGCCCAAGCACGTTTTTTATTTCTTTGGTCTTTCTTGGGCTGGCATCCTTTTTAGCATTTAAAAATTATAAAAAAGATAAGAAATTTTTATTATTTTTATTGATTATATTCATCTTTTTCTTAGCAATTAAGAATTTAAATTTTAGGACATTTCAATCTTCAAATTCTTTTTATGGAATTATTATTAAGAAAAAAGATAATTATTTTATAGTCTTTGATGGAATTGAAAGGTTTTATGTAAAATCAAACGACACATCGCTCGATATGCTAGATATTATTAAACTTGATGGAAATTTTGCTAATTATTCATCACAACCTGTTTTAGAAAGTGGATTTGATTTTAAAAATTATTTAGCTGAGCGAGGAATAAATAGACAAATATTTGCGAATACAATCGATAAATTATTCAATTTTCCATTTAATTCATGTGAATATAAAACTAGAGTTATTAATCAATTTGAAAGCGAAAGTGCAAAAACATTAATAAAAAGTTTAATGTTTGGTGAAGTGAATTATGATGATTCTTTAATTAAAGAATTAAGAATTTCAGGTTCCTTCATTTTGGTTGCTCTATCAGGAATTCATATAAATGGTTTATATTCCATAATTGAAAAAACTTTATCTAGATTTGTCCGTCAAAATAAAGAAATATACATAACTTATATTCTTTTTATTCCATGGTTTTTAATCAATATATTTAATATTACTTTTATTCGAATTTTTATTAGCAAAACATTTTATTTAATTAAAGAGAAGAAGAATTTAAATTTTGATGCACTTGAATCTAAATCAATAATTTATTTATCAATTCTTATTTTAAATAAATATGCATTAAGTGAAATTTCAATGCAAATAGGAATGAGTATATCTTTTTTACTATATTTTTGTTCAACGCTGTTAAATCAAAAGCGAAAAATATTTAGAAAATTTTTTAGTTCGTTGATAGTGTTTTTAATTTTAATCCCTTTTAATTTATCAATTACAAATTCATTTAATATTTCAAATCTCTCCTTAAATTTATTATTTACACCATTAATAAATTTAATTCTCCTCATAATTTTCCCGTCAATGTTCTTTTTAAAATTTTCATTTATGGAATTAATATTAGATGCTTTTTATAAGCTATTAAAACTTATAAATATACATGTTTTAAACATCAACGGACCAGAGCTTAATCAATATTTAATTGTTCTATATTTTGCCTTAATAATCGCATTAATTTATTTTTCAGAAGTTCATAATATAAGAGCAAAAATAGTGAATTTATTTCTTATTATTATATTTGGTTTTTTGCATCTATTCCCGCTAGAAAGATTTAACAGCGTTGAGATCTCTTTTATAAATATCGGCCAAGGAGACTCAGCTTTTATTCGATTAAAGAATGAAAATATTTTAATAGATACAGGAGGATCTTTATATCATGACTTAGCTACAGAAAATTTAATTCCCTATTTTAGGAAAAATAAAATCTATAAAATTGATAAAGTTTATATTTCTCATTATGACACCGATCATTTTTATGCTCTTGATAGCCTTAAGAAATATTTTATAGTTGATGAAGTCGTCGATTATAACAATTTTTATGAATATAAAAGTGACGAAATTCATATTCAAAATTTAAATGTATATAGCGAATTATTTACTGATGAAAATTCTAAATCATTAGTGCTATATGCTGAAATTTATAATCGTACGTTTTTATTTACAGGAGATGCGCCAAAAGAGATAGAAAAAGCGATTATTATCGATAATCCTAATCTTAATATTGATTATTTAAAAGTAGGACATCATGGTTCTAATACAAGTTCTTTAGATGATTTTATTAGATTAATTTCACCTCAAGAAGCGATTATTAGTTGTGGGGTAAATAATTCTTATGACCATCCAAATAAAGAAGTTTTAAGAACGTTAACTAAATATAAAATTAAAATAAGAAGAACTGATTTAGAAGGCACTATTAAATATAAATTTTTTGTTTAACATGGTAGAATGTTTACATGATTTATATATTATTTGGAACTCAAGATTTACAAATTAAAAATAGAATTAAAAAAATCATTCGTGATAATTTTAATGCTACCGATAATATAACTAAAATTGATTTATTAGAAAACAATATTGGCTATTTAATCGACGAGTATGATCAAATGTCTTTAACAGGAGACACTAAAGTCATAATTGCAAATAATGCATATTTTTTAGAAGAGAAAAATCCAAAAAATAAATTTTTCGATAAAAAAGAATATGCTGAATTAGTAAATTCAATAGTTAATGTAGCTAATGAAAACACGATTATATTCACTATTAATGCTAAAAAACTTGATAGCGATAATGAGATAGTAAAATTTACAAAAAATTCAGGAAAAATTTTAGAATTCAAAGAAATCACAAAACAAGAATGGCCAGTTTTTGTTAATGATTATTTTAAAAAGAGAAATATAAATATTGAAAGCGAGGCAAAAGAAGAACTTATTGCTCGATCCAAAGAAGATTTAAACGTTTTTGTTAATGAAGCAAATAAATTAATTCTTTATAAAGGCAACAACATTACTTTAGATGATGTTTTCGAGATTTGTTCAGCTGAACTTGAAGATGATATTTTTGGAATCTTAAATAATTTAATTGGCGGAAATAAAGAAAAAGCAATTAAAGTTTATAGAGATTTGAGACTTAAAGGAGCTGAACCAGTCACTTTAATTAATTTAGTTTCATCATCAATTATTTCAATGCTTAATGTTTCTAATTTAATAAAGCTTGGAAAAAATAACGATGAAATCGCTAAAATTACGGGTTTTTCTTCTGGTAAAGTCTTTATGACAACAAAGAATTTAAGAAAAGTAAAAGAAGAAAGACTAAAAAGAAATTTAGATTTTTTATATAATCTTGATTACAAGATTAAACATAGTTTAGTTGATAGATTCTACGCTTTTGAAATCTTTTTGACAAAATTTTAAATAAAAAAACTTAGCTTTCGCTAAGTTATCATAAATCCTAAAAAATTAGACTTATTTCTTTAAACCGTTAACAAGGTTTTGAAGATTTGATTTTTGTCTTTTTGCGGTTCCTTTTGCTTCAATACCTTTAACAACTGATCTATCAATAATTGAGAAGGCCTTATTTAAAGCGGCAGTAGCTTTTTCTAAATCGTTTGCAGCAACAGCGACTCTAACAGCTTTAACAGCAGTTCTAAGTTTTGATTTATAAGAAACATTTCTTAATCTAGCTTTTTCGTTTGTAAGGACTCTCTTCTTTTGTTGTTTAATGTTTGCCATATTTATCTACCTCTCTCGATACGCTTGAAATAATATCATAAAAAGAATAGTAAAAGCAACTATTAATTGATAAAATTATTGTGAATTTAGGGTTATTTTATGAACAAAAAAGAATTGCGAATTTTATATTTAGGAACGCCTGATATTAGTGCGTCTGTATTAGAAAAATTGATTGAAGAAGGCTATAACATTATAGGTGTTGTTTCACAACCAGATAAAGAGGTTGGGCGTAAACATATTTTAACCGCAACACCAGTAAAAGTTATCGCTTTAAATCATAATATTAAGGTTTTTCAACCTTTAAAAATCAAGGAAATAATCGAAGAAATTAAAAAAATAGAACCAGATATTTTACTTACAATGGCTTATGGTCAATTAATTCCTGATTCAATTTTAAATTTACCAAAAATTAAAGCTTTAAATTTACATGGCTCTTTACTTCCTAAATATAGAGGTGCAAGTCCAATTCAAGCATCACTATTAAATGGCGATGAAGAAACAGGTGTCACATTGATGGAAATGGTGCACGAAATGGATGCCGGAAACATGTTTTATAAAAAAGTGGTTAAAATTGATAAAAAAGACAACTTTGATACTTTAAAAAACAAGATTTCTTTAGCTGCTTTTGAGGCTTTTAATGAAGGCATAGAACCAATAATTAACGCTGATTATAAGGGTGAGGTTCAAGATCCAACTTTAGCAACATTTACTAAAAAAATAAGCGAAGAAGATGAAATAATTTCTTTCGAAGATAGCGCTAAAAATATAGTTAACAAAATTAGAGCTTTAACAAGTGATCCTGGAGCTTATTTTATTTACAAAAATGAAAAAATCAAAGTTTTTGATGCAGATATAATAAGTGGGTCAAATTTAATTCCTGGAAAGATTAAAAGTTACGATAAGAACGGACTTTTTATTGAAACACAAGAAGGAATAATTTCTATTTTAAATTTACAAAAACCAGGAAAGAAACCAATAAATATAAAAGATTTCTATAATGGAAATAGAACATATTTTGAAATTAACGAAATAATCAAATGATAAGCATCAAATTAAGCGTACATGAATTAGTCGATTTCGTATTAAGAAAAGGTGATATCGATTCACGTGTTTTTAATTCGACGACAATGCAAGAAGGAACGAGACTTCATAACATTTATCAATCTGCTCAAGAAGAAGGTTATATGAAAGAAGTTAGTCTTTCTGATAATTTTATTTATGGCGATTATTTGATAACACTTCAAGGAAGATGTGATGGCATTTTTAAAGAAAATGATAATTATGTTATTGAAGAAATAAAAACAACTAATATTGATTTAAATGAATTTCATAAAAATAATGAAGCCTGGCATTTAGGACAAGCAATTTGTTATGCATATATATTTTTAAAAGAAAGAAATTTAAAAGAAATAACCATTCAATTAACTTATTTAAGCCAAAATGATGGTGGAAAATTATTTAAAAGATATTATCTAAGCGAAGAAGAGCTATTATCAAATATTCACGATTATTTTCGTATTTATTTAGATTTTAAAAACTTACTTATTGATATAGAAAAAGAAAGAAATAAAAGCTTAATTGATTTTCCTTTCCCTTTTCCTAGTGAAAGATCTGGTCAAAAAGAAATTATGGATTGTGTTAGCGATGCAATCAATAATCGTGATTATTATTTTGTTGAAGCAAGTACTGGAATTGGAAAAACAATGTCTGTTTTATTTCCAACTCTTGAGCCACTTCGCAAATATAAAATTGAAAAAATATTCTATTTAACGTCTAAAAATTCTGGATTTATAAATTCTTTTAATGCTCTCGAGAGATTATATAAAAACGGAGCGAAAATCAAAGCGGTTGAATTAATTGCTAAAGAGAAGATGTGCCCACACCACGGAAGTAAAAATTGCAATCCAATCGATTGCCCTTTAGCTGATGGGTATTATGATAAAATTAATGTCGCTTTAAAAGACATTTTAAGAAGTGAATACATAATTAGTACAAAAACTATAAAAGAATATGCTAAAAAATTTAAAATATGTCCATTTGAATATTCTTTAGACATTTCAAGTTATTCTGATTATATAATTTGTGATTATAATTACGTTTTTCATCCAATTGCAGCTTTAAAAAGATTTTTTGAAGCTCCAGATAGGCAATATAGAATGTTTGCTCTGATTGATGAAATTCACAACATGGTTGATAGAGGAAGAGAGATGTTTAATGTGGCTTTATTTTCCTCTCAATTTGATGAAATGTATGATACTTTAAAAGAAGTTAAAGATAAAAAATTAACAAATGATTTAAAAGGATTAAAAAAACATTTTAAATACTTTAAGGATTTTGATTTTAGTGAACAAAACACCTTTGTTATCGAGAATTTAGATGAAGATTTTATCTACAGATTAAATTCATTTGATAATAGTTTAAAAAAATATCAGCAAAAATATCCTGACTTTCACGAAGAAAAAGTTGATGCGTTTTCTTTAGAAGGATATAAATTTTTAAAAATTTATGAATTCTTGAATAATGATTTTAAAATAAGTGTAAAAAAAGAAAACGAAGGAATTTCTATAAATATCATGTGTTTAAACCCAGCACCATTTTTAAATCGTAGATTACTAGATTTGGATGGAGCGGTTGGATTTAGTGCAACATTAAAACCTATTGAATATTTTATGAATACAATTTTTGGAAGAGATAATTTTAAAAACGTATCCTTAGAATCATCATTTGATAAAAATAATTTAAAAATTTTAGTCAATAATACTTTATCAATTAAATATAAAGATCGATTATTATCGTATTCTGAAATCAAAAAAGAAATAAATACTTTTGTTAATTATAGAAAAGGGAATTACATTATTTATGTTCCATCTTTTGAATATTTAAATTTAATTAAAAGAACGTATATTACTGATGATAGGTTTATTTTTCAAGAAAAAAGGATGACTAATGATAGTAAGAAAGAATTTTTAGAAAATTTTAAAGATAATCCAAGCGAAACAAAAATAGGAGTTTGTGTAATTGGTGGAACTTTTTCTGAAGGCATTGATTTAGTTGGCGATAGACTAATTGGGGCAATTATTATCGGTGTTGGAATGCCTAGCATAAGTTTTGAAAACAACTTGATTAAAGATTATTTTGAAGAAAAATATGGTAACGGATTTGAGTATGCTTATGTAAATCCTGGAATTTGCAAAGTAATGCAAGCAATAGGGCGAGTTATTAGGACAGAAAACGATAAAGGCGCTGTGCTTTTAATTGATACACGTTATACTCATTCTAATTACAAGAAAATCTTCACTAGTAAACGGGACAATTACACGATTATTAAAAACAATGAAGAATTAGAAAATGAATTAAATATTTTTTATAAAAACCAATAAATGATATACTTTTAAAGTTATGAAATATAACCAGTCAAGAATTAGAAATTTTAGCGTAATTGCACATATTGATCACGGTAAGTCTACGCTCTGTGATCGTATTTTGGAATTGACTAAAGCAGTAGAGCCTCGTGAGATGAAAGCTCAGCTTTTAGATTCTATGGATTTAGAACGTGAAAGAGGCATTACGATTAAGCTAAATGCAGTTACAGTAAGCTATACTGCACTTGATGGAAATGAATATATTTTGAACTTAATTGACACTCCTGGGCATGTAGATTTTACGTATGAAGTATCAAGATCTTTAGCCGCTTGTGAAGGTGCAGTATTAGTAGTTGATGCTACACAAGGAGTTGAAGCTCAAACACTTGCTAATATGTATTTAGCTGTTGATAATGATTTAACAATTGTCCCAGTAATTAATAAAATCGATCTTCCAAGTGCTTCAGTTAATATGGTTAAAGAAGAAATAACTACACGCATTGGACTTGATGGAGATGAATCAGTTCTTGTTAGTGCAAAAACTGGTGAAAATATAAGGGAAGTTTTAGAAAAAATAGTAACAACTATACCAGCTCCATCAGGAGATAATGACGCTCCTTTAAAAGCATTAATTTTTGATAGTTATTACGATAGTTATCGTGGAGTTGTTGTTTTAATAAGAATTAAAGAAGGCCACGTTAAAGTTGGCGACACAATACATTTTATGAAAACAAATTGTGACTTCTTAGTCACAGAACTTGGTTTAAGAACGCCAAAAGAAGTTCCTGTAGATGAACTTTATTGTGGCGAAGTCGGATATCTTTGTGCTCAAATTAAGGATATTCATGATGTTGGAGTAGGTGACACAATCACTCTTAAAGAAAATCCAGCATTATTACCATTACCAGGTTATAGAAAAATCAATCCAATGGTTTATTGTGGTATTTATCCATCTGATAGTAAAAAATATGAAGATTTAAAGGATGCATTAGGCAAATTATCGCTTAATGATGCATCTTTAAAGCGGGAAGCTGAAACATCTCAAGCTTTAGGATTTGGTTTTAGATGTGGTTTTTTAGGCTTACTTCATATGGATGTAATTCAAGAAAGATTAGAACGTGAATTTGATTTAGATCTCATTTTAACAGCACCAAGTGTTATTTATAAAATTTATTTAACTGATGGAAGCATTATAATGCTTGATAATCCAAGCAAAATGCCTGAGCCAACATTAATAAAGAAAATAGAAGAACCATATGTTACAGCTCAAATTATGACTCCTAAAGACTATTTGGGCGATATTATGGAACTTTGTAGAGAGAAAAGAGGAATTCATAAAAATCTAGAATATTTCGATGATACTCGTATGATTTTGACTTATGACATTCCTTTAAATGAAATAATTTTTAACTTTTTTGATAAATTGAAATCTTATACAAAAGGCTATGCAAGTTTCGATTATGAATTAGCAGATTATAGAGAAAGTAATCTTGCTAAGATGGATATATTACTTAATGGTCATCCTGTTGACGCTCTTTCGAGCATTGTTTATAAACCATCTGCATTTAATAAAGGACAAAAAATTGTTTCTAAGCTTAAAACAGTTATTCCTAGACAGCAATTCGAAATTCCCGTTCAAGCAGCTATAAATGGAAAGGTTATAGCTAGATGTGATATTAAAGCAGTGAGAAAAGATGTTCTTGCTAAGTGTTATGGCGGAGATATCACAAGAAAAAAGAAACTTTTAGAGAAACAAAAAGAAGGAAAGAAGAGAATGAAATCTATAGGAGCTGTTGACGTTCCACAAGAAGCATTTATGAGCATTCTTTCCATCGATGAAGACAATAATTAGAAAATTAGTACTTTTCTAGTAGTTTTTTAGTAATTTTTTATTTAATTCTAATGTTTAATACATTATAATTTTCTTATATGGAGGTTCGCGATTTATGAGTAGCAATACAGAATTAGCAATCAAATTTAGTAACGAAATATACGCAACACAACAAGATGTAAAAACTGAACTTCGTACATCATTAATTGATGGTATTTGGAGCGGAATTCTTGAATATAGAAGTAACTTTACTCAAGTTTTAACCTTGCCTCATATTACTGGAGTTAAATATTCAGTTTGTTTGACACCAAAAATCAGTGAAAGAGTTAATAATATCGAAAGAAAAATTATGAAACTTTCAATGGCTTATTCAAAACTTTTAAGAAATGAAGCAAATGAATATTTTGATATTAAAAATAAAAGTGAAGTGCTTTCATCGATTGCTAGAGCATATGGATTAAGTGTTGAACCAACTGTATTAACAACTATTTCAAAGAGTACAGGAATCTTATTACCTCCAAATTTAATGATTCTTGAAAAATATAATCGTTGTTTAAATGAAATTCAAAATAATTTCTTAAATGATATTGATGAAAATACATATGGTGAATTCTATACATATTTAATGGGAACTGATGATTTGACTGAATATTATAGATCAAAAGAGACAGTTAAATATGCTCAATATCAAGTAAATCCTACATATATTGGTGTTCCTGTTAATGCAATTGAAAAATCAATAGAACAACTCGTAAACTTCATTTCATATAGTGATGTAAATTTATTTGTTAAAGCTGTTTGTACGTTCTATTACACATATTATGTCAAACCTTTTGAAAGCTATAGTGAAGAAATTTCTATCTTAATGCTAAAGAAAGTTCTTGCAAATAATGGTTATGAAGGTGTTGTTGCAATGCTTAATTTTGAACAATTATTAGAAGATAAAGCAAGTTTAGAAAAAGTAATTACAGAATGTCAACGCTCATTGGACTTAACATATTTAGTTGATTACGTCATGAAAAAAATCGAATATATGTTTGATGATCTTAATGATGATATCGCCGTTTCTCAAAGAGAAGCAGTTAAAAAAGATATGTTCCAAGCAGATGTAGTTGAAAATCACGTTAAACCACAACAAGTTCAACAAACAATTCAACCTCAACCAGTTGTTCAACCAAAAGTTGAAGAAAAACCTATTGTACAAGAATTTGTTCGTGAACCAGAGCCAAGTATAGATCCTATCTTTACAGAAGAACCTGTAAAAGAGCCTCAACATGTAGAACCAGTTAAAGAAAATACATTTATAAGACCTGTTCAAAATACGATAACAGGCGCACAAAATGTTAATTTTAATCAAAACATTGCTATTAGCGATGTTCCAACAGGATTAAGCGAAGAAGAGGCTGCTAAACTTGAAGTTCACCTTCTTGAAATGAATCCTAATTTATCTAGAGCTCAAGCATATTTCTATGCAAGACACTGCACAATTGGCATGAATTATACAATTGCTCAATTTAAAAAAGAAGTTGGTTGTGCATATGAAACTGCAAGAAGTAGTATGGATAATTTAGTCTTATTAGGATACTATAAGAAAGAGCCATATAAAAATAAGTTTATTTATATGCCTGTTAAAAAATAGAGGGAATTAATTATGAAAGAATTTTTCTCAAATCCAGCAGTTTGGTTTGTATTAATAGTCTTAATGTTTGGTCTTTTGGCCTTAATAATCTTCTTAATTAGAAAATTCTTCATTAATAAAAAGGAAGAAAAACCTGAAATTGATGAAGCAAAAATCGCTGAAGAAAGATTGAATAATATCCTTGAAACTGTTGAAGATGAAAAGGATTTAAATCAATTTGAAGAATCGTCAAAGCAAGTTGAAGAAGACATTAAATAAATCATGCAACATATAGATTTTTCTGCAAAAAGTTTATACGTTCATATTCCATTTTGTAAAAAGATATGTCCATATTGTGATTTTATTAAGGTTCTTGAAAATGATAAATTTATCGAACCTTATTTAAAAGAACTTTTAAAGGATATTTCTTTTTTTATTGAAAATAATTTTAAATTTAAAACCATATATATAGGTGGAGGCACACCATCAATTTTAAGTGTAAATTTTCTTGAACAATTGTTATTAAATCTTAATAAAATTCTCGATAATGATGCTGAATTTACTATTGAGTGTAATCCTGAATCATTAACAGAAAATAAGCTAAAAATTTTTAAAAAATATGGTGTAAATCGCATATCGATAGGCTTACAAACTTTTAATAAAAATTTATTAAAAATATTAGATAGAGATTTTGAAATTGATTATTTTGATTTAATAAAATTAGTTAAAAAATATATTAAAAATATAAATGTTGATTTTATTTATGGACTCCCAAATCAAACACTAGAGATTCTTAAAGAAGATCTAGATAATTTTATTAAATTAGATATTAATCATGTTTCTTTATATTCTCTTCAAGTAGAAGAAAATACATTATTTTATAATTCAGGAATTAAAGAAATAGATAGTGATGAATCAGCTAAAATGTATAATTTCATCCTCGATTTTTTAAGAAAACACGGCTTTAATCGATACGAAGTTTCAAATTTTGCTAAAAAAGGTAATGAAAGTAAGCATAATTTAACATATTGGAGAAACGAAAAATATTATGGAATTGGTGTTGGAGCTAGCGGCTATATAAATAATATTAGATATAGAAATTTAGGTAATTTATCTAAATATATAAAAGGATTAAGAGAAAAAGATGAAGAAATCTTAAATTTAGATGATGAAAGAAAATATTTTTTGATCACAAATTTAAGATTAGAAGAAGGTTTTGATATTGAAACCTATAATAAAAAATTCAAAAAAGATTTTTTAAATGATTATAAAAATGAAATTGAATTTTTGCTTTTAGCTAAAGCAATTGCAATCAATAATAATTTGATTAAATGCACTGATTATGGTCTTTTAACGCTTAATTTAGTCTTAGAAAAATTCATATAAATAGATTTAAATAGAATATTTAACTTTTTTAAAATTTTTTAGCACTTTTTTATTGACAGTGCTAATTTTATGTCTATAATGTAGTTAGCACTTAAAAAAACAGAGTGCTAGAAAGGACTAAAGATGTCTCTTACAAGAAAAGATAGAATATTAAAGTTAATTGTAGAAGATTTCATTCAGACAGCTCAACCTGTCGGAAGTCATTATCTTCTTGATAAATATAATCTTAATGTTTCTAGTGCAACTATTCGTAACGAAATGAATCAGCTTGAAAAAGAAGGATTGCTTGAAAAAACTCACACATCAAGTGGTCGTATCCCATCAACTAAAGGTTACAAATATTACATCGAACATCTTCGTGAAAAAAGAGTAGATGACAAGATTAAAAACGAGTTAAAGACCATTTTTGATTCATCATCCTCAGTTGAAGACATTTTAGGAAAAAGTTGTGAAGTTTTGAGTAACATGACCAATCTAGCAAGCGCTGTTTTAGGACCAGGTGCTAGAGATGAAAGACTTGTTAATGTTCAAATCGTTCCTCTAAATAATAAAACTTGCACAGCAATCTTTATTACAGATAAAGGATATGTTGAAAACAAAACCTTTGTTCTAAATGAAGAAACAAGTGTTCAAGATTTAAAAAAATGTATTGAAATCTTAAATAGTAGATTAGCAGGAACAAAAATTAACGAACTTGTTGATAAACTTGAAGTCATTAAACCAGTTCTTTCAGATTACATGACAAATTATGCTTATGTATATAATGTCTTGCTTAATACATTCTATGAATTCTCTAAAGGTAGAAGTGAATTCTACGGAAAAGAAAAATTATTGAATCAACCAGAATTTGAAAGTGATGCAAGCGAATTAAAGAAGTTGTTTGAATTATTTGAAAATCCTGATTATATCGCTGAAATGCTTGATAAAAAAGATTCAAATTTATTAATTGGTGATTTTGATAGCAATTATGACGATGTTAGCGTTATTTCTCACACAATTAGTGTTGATGGAAGTGATTTAGGAAAAATTGCTATCGTTGGTCCACGTAGAATGGATTATGAAAAAGTTATGAATAACCTTGATTATGTTGCTCAACAAATTATTGAACATTTAAGCAAGGCAAAAGTTAGAGATGAGGTTTCTAAAGATGAAAAAGAATGAAGAAAAAAATGAAGAAAAGGTAGAAGAAACTTCCGAGTTAGAAGAAAAATTAGTTAAAGCAAATGCTGACATGGAATATTGGAAAAACCAATATTACAAAGCATATGCAGACATGGCTAATTTAAGAAAAGAAATTGAGCGTGATCATCGAGAAGCTATCAAATATAGACTTGAAGATTTCGCAGATAGTTTACTTGGAGTTCTTGATGCCTTCGATATCGCATTTAAAACTCAACCTACAAACCCAGAAACAGCTAACTATTTAAGAGGATTCGAATTCGTTTATAAACAATTGTTGCAAGTCCTTGAAAACGAAGGAATTAATACAATTGAACCAATAGTTGGCACAAAATTTGATGAAACTACAATGCATGCTGTTGGGACAGTTGAAGACGAAGGCGAAGAAGGAATTATAAAAGAAGTCCAATTAAAGGGTTATAAGTTATATGATCATTTAATTAGAGCTTCAATGGTAATTGTTACTAAAAAACCAGAAGTAAAAGAAGAAAATGTTGATAATAATCAACAAAAATCTGAATAAATTAATCTAAACAGGAGGATTTAAATTATGGCAAAAGAAATTATTTTAGGTATTGACTTAGGTACTACAAACTCAGTTGTCAGTTATCTTCAAAGTGATGGAACGGTTAAAGTTATTCCTAATCCAGAAGGCACAATGACAACTCCATCAGTTGTAGGTTTTAAACCAAACGGTGAAGTAATTGTCGGTAACGCTGCAAAACGTCAAGCAATTACAAATCCAAATACAGTCTCATCAATTAAGAGACACATGGGAACCGATTATAAAGTTAGAATCGATTCTCAAAATAAAGAATTCACGCCTCAAGAAATCAGTGCAAGAATTCTTGGCTACATGAAATCATATGCAGAAGCAAATCTTGGACAACCAATCCAAAAAGCAGTTATTACAGTTCCTGCTTACTTCAACGATGCACAAAGACAAGCTACAAAAGATGCTGGTACAATCGCTGGCTTAGATGTTGTCAGAATCATTAACGAACCAACAGCAGCAGCTCTTGCTTATGGTTTAGGTACAGATAAGAGTGAAAAGATCTGTGTATTCGACTTAGGTGGTGGTACACTTGATGTTTCAATCCTTGATATTGGTGATGGTACATTTGAAGTCGTTTCAACAAGTGGTGATAACAAACTTGGTGGAGATGACTGGGATAATGTAGTCGCTGATTGGATTAGAGCTCAAATTAAAATCGAATATAATCAAGATATTAACGACAAAATGGCTCTTCAAAGATATAAAGATGCTGCTGAAAAAGCAAAAATTGAATTATCTAGCTCATTAGAAGCAACAATCTCATTACCATTCATTGGTATGAGTGCAAATGGTCCTATTTCATTTGAAAAAGTCTTAACAAGAGCTAAATTTGAAGAATTAACAAAACATTTACTTGATAGATGTGTTGCTCCATTACAAAAAGCAATTCAAGACGCAAAAATGTCATATAGTGACATCGATGAAGTCTTACTTATTGGTGGATCAATTCGTATGCCAGCTGTCCAAGCACTTGTTTCAAGAATCACAGGCAAGAAAGTCAATCTAAGTGTTAACCCAGATGAAGCTGTCTCAATTGGTGCAGCTTTCCAAGGTGGTATCTTAAGTGGTGATGTTAAGGATGTTATTTTACTTGATGTTACTCCATTAACATTAGGTATTGAAACAATGGGTGGTGTTATGACTCCATTAATCCCAAGAAATACAACAATTCCTACAACAAAATCACAAATCTTCTCAACAGCAGCAGATAACCAACCAGCAGTTGATATTATGGTTTATCAAGGTGAAAGAGGAATGGCACGTGATAACAAATTATTAGGTCATTTCCAACTTTCAGGTATTAAACCAGCACCAAGAGGAACTCCAAGAATTGAAGTTACATTCAATATCGATGTTAATGGTATCGTTAAAGTTAGTGCAAAAGATTTAGATACTCAAAAAGAACAAGAAATCACAATTAGCGGTAGTAATGGTCTTTCTAAAGAAGAAATCGATAGAATGGTCAGAGAAGCTGAAGCTAATAAAGAAGCTGATGATAAGAGAAAAGAAGAAGTCGAAATCAAAAATAAAGCTGAATCTTATATCTCAAATATCGACCAAGGCTTAAGAGAAAAAGGCGATCAAATGGATGCTTCTCAAAAAGAGCAAACACAAAAATTAAGAGATGAATTAAAAACAGCTCTTGATAACAACGATATCGCTACATTAAAATCAAGACTTGATGAACTTGAAAAAGCTGCTGCATATATGCAACAACAACAAGGAAATCCAGGTGCAGGCCAAGGATTCAACGCAAATCAAGGTCAAGACTTCACTCAACAACAATCATCTAATTCTTCACAACAATCTAAAAAGGATGACGATGTAATTGATGCTGATTTTACAGACAAATAAATTTAACTAAACGATATTAGGGAAGCTGTTAAATCAGCCTCCCTTTAAGTTATAAAGGAGATTGCGATTATGGCAAATAAACGCGATTATTATGAGGTTTTAGGCGTTGCTAAGACAGCAAGTCAAGACGAAATTAAGAAAGCTTATAGACAACTTGCTAAAAAATATCACCCAGATAATAAAGAGACTGGAGATGCTGAAAAATTTAAAGAATGTACTGAAGCATTCTCTGTTTTAAGCGATGAACAAAAGCGTAAAACTTATGATCAATTTGGTCATGCTGCTTTCGATCAAAATAGTGGTGGTGCAAATCCATTTAGTGGAAGCGGATTTGAAGGATTTAACTTCAATGGTGGTGACTTTGGCGATCTAAATGATATTTTAAACCGTATGTTTGGTGGCGCATTTGGATTTGGTGGTTCTTCTAGACGTAGTTCTGGAGGCGCATATCGTGGTAGTGATACTTTAATGAGAATTAAAATTAACTTCATGGATGCAATTAATGGAACTACAGTTTCCATTCCTTTAACTTACGATGAAAAATGTGCTTCTTGTAAAGGAACTGGTGCATTAAACGGAACAGAATATGAAAAATGTTCATATTGCGGTGGTTCAGGAAGAGTTGTAACTCAACAAAGATCAATTTTTGGTCCAATTACAACTGAATCTTCATGCCCTACATGTGGTGGAACAGGTAAAAGAATTAAAACCAATTGTCCTGATTGTAATGGCAAAGGCTATAAGAGAATTAAAAAGAATATTGAAGTCAAAATTCCTGCAGGTATTCAATCTGGCCAACAAATCAGAGTTTCAGGAAAAGGTGAAAGAGGCGTAAATGGTGGTGACAATGGTGATTTATACTTAGAAGTCGTCGTTGCAAAACATAATAGCTTCGAACGTGAAGGTAACAATATTCATATTGAAATTCCAGTAGATTTTGTCGATGCATGTTTAGGCGCAACATTAAAAGTTCCTACAGTTTATGGTGAAGAAGATCTCAAAGTTCCTGCTGGCACTCAACCAAATGATGTTTTAGTCATTAAGAATAAAGGTGTTAAGGATTTAAGAGGAAATGGATATGGTGATGAATACGTTCATATCAATATAAAAATCCCTACACATTTGAATAAAGAGCAAAAGAAAGCTCTCGAAGATTATAAATCTTCAATTAAAAGCGGTGAAAGTTGGTTTGAAAAATTCAAAAAAGCCTTCAAAAAGTAAATAAAAGTATTATATTTATATCAAAGAGGAAATTAAGATGCCTAAATGTAAATTTTGCGGAGAAAGTATTACAAAGTTTGACAAAGACATTTGTCCTTTTTGTGGCGAAAAGAAACCTTTGGAAGGTGTTCAAAACGAAACAATTGATATTACTCAATTTATAGAAACACTTCCTGAAGATGATAAACATTTAAAATTTAAGCAACACAAGAAAATTGTAAACATTTTACTTTGTATGTTTCTTGGATATTTCTCAGCTGATTTATTTTATATCGGATTTAAAAAGATTGGCTTAATCAGATTAGCTATTAACGGTTCTATGCATGCAATTGCTTTCTTAGCACTTTATTTTATAGGAAAAGTTGATTTAATTTGGTCGATTCTATTCCCATTTTTTGGAGTTTTTGCTGTATATTTTATAAATGCGATTATTTTGATTTTCACAAAAGACAGAAAAGACGCAAACGGAGTTTTACTTAAATAAATATGCAAAGATATTTTGCCACTTATGACAAATTTAAAAATATCATCATCAATGACGATGATATTTTTCATATTAAAAAAGTGATGAGAATGAAGATAAACGAATGTTTTGAACTAAATATTGACGGCGATATTTGTCTTTGCAAAATAACTTCATTAAATCCATTTGAATATGAAATTTTATCTAAAAAAGACGAAAACCATGAATTGAATGGCTATATAAGACTTTTATATTGTCTTCCTAAAGGCGAAAAAACTGATTTGGTTATTCAAAAAGCGGTTGAACTTGGGGTTAATGAAATTGTTTTAATAAATAGCACTAGATCAATTGCAAAAATTACAAAAGAAAACAAAGATAAAAAGATTGAACGTTTTAACAAAATTATTAAAGAAGCTAGCGAACAATCAAAACGTACAAAATTAACTAAATTAGAAGATGTTATTTCTTTCAAAGAAATTGTAAATTATAAAGCAGATATTTCTCTTATTGCCTATGAGAATTCAACGAATACATTGTGTGATTTAAATCACGTTTTGAATCAAGTTTCTGGTAAGTCAGTTAACGTAATTATTGGTGCTGAAGGCGGCTTAACTAAAGAAGAGGTAGAATTGGCTTTAAACGATGGTTATCAAGAAATTACATTAGGAAAAAGAATTTTGAGAAGTGAAACAGCATGTTTTTATATTCTCTCATTATTATCATTTTTTATGGACAAATAATTATGGGTCAAATTTTCAAAATTTTAGAAAAATATAAAAATAAAAATTTCTTAAAAAAATCTGAAGAATTTAAATTCTTTAATAAATTTAAAGGTTTATTAAAAATTAATTCTAATTTTTTTGATTATTTAGAAATTGATAATGATTTTGACATTATTAAAGCAAATGTTGTTATCAGATCGATAATAAATAAGGAAGAACTTGATAAAGTGTTTGAAAAAACACTAATTGATGATCAAAATACTCCTGACTCAGAAGAATTTTCTACTCATTATAATGAATGTATTAAGGATTTAATGTATATAAACGTTGAAGATGCAAAAATATACATCCCATTTTTTAACACTCAAACGAATTTGGTTTATTATAAAAATTTCAACAAGATGAAAGAATATCCTTATTTACAATTGAGAAAAAATTATGATTCATTTATTGTTAATCCTTTTCAAACCTATAATCTCGATTTATTTGATTCAAAATTTGTAAATTTAACAAAATTAGCTGAAAATGATACATGTGCAGCTTATTTAAGCGAAGAACTTAATGAAATTCTTATAATTAACAATCAAGGCTCTGTTGATAACATCATCTATTTATTTGATAAATTTATAAAATCACCTAATAGACGCAACTTAAAAGAAAGGGCAACCCCATTAGTAGAAGCGTATTTAAATAACGAAATGAACGATTTTATCAATATTCTTTATAAGAATAATTTCATTAGTTATCTGATTTTTAGTAAAATTTGTAAAGCAAAAGGTATTCTATGACTTTTTTAATCGAATTTCTAGGCTGCAAGGTCAATAGTTACGAAGTAGAAGCATTAGCAAATGCCTTTTTTAAGCAAGGATATGAATTATTCGACGAAAATAAACATAATGCACCAGATGTAATTGTTATAAATACGTGTGCTGTAACTCAAACTAGTGTTACGAAAGATAAAAAATTGATTAAAAGATATAGAAAACAATATCCAAACGCTATTTTAGTTGTTATGGGTTGCTATTCTCAATATAAATACGATTACGTTGCAAGCGAATTAGGAGCAAATATTGTTTTAGGTACAAGTAATAGGACAAAAATAATCGATTATATTCACGAATTTTTAGCAAATAGAAAAACAATAATCATTCATGAAGATAATTCTAAAGATAGAAATTACGAAAGAATAAGCATAACAAAATATATTTCTAACACACGTGCTTATGTGAAAATTCAAGATGGTTGTGATAATTTTTGCTCATATTGCCTTATACCTTATATAAGAGGACGTTCAAGAAGTAGATTACCTGAAGACATACTTTCTGAGATTAATGATTTATTAAATAACGGATATAAAGAGATTGTCTTAACTGGTGTTGATATGGCAAGTTATGGCTTAGATTTTGCTTCTAAAATTACTTTAAGCGACCTTCTAGAGATGATTTTAGAAAGATTTGATAATTTATATCGATTAAGGATTTCTTCGCTAGAAACGAGCTTAATAGATGATAAATTCTTAAGCCTATTAGAAAGATTTGATAATTTTGCTAATCATTTACATATACCATTACAAAGCGGATCCAAAAAAATTATCAAATTAATGAATAGAAAATATGATGTTCCAGCTTTCATAAATAAAGTTGCAGCTATTAGAAAAATTAGACCAGATATTTCGATAACAACCGATGTTATTGTTGGTTTTCCTGGCGAAAGTGAAGAAGACTTTCTTGAAAGCTATAACACATGTAAAGAAATTAAATTTTCTAAAATACACGTATTTCCATTTTCGCCAAGAGAAGGTACTTTAGCTTATAAAATGGTTAATCAAGTAGATGGAAAAACTAAAAAAGATAGAGTTCATCGTTTATTAGAACTTTCTTCAAAGATGGAAGAAGAATATTACAATATGTTTTACGGAAAAAATATTGAATTCCTATTTGAAGAATATGATGAAAAGATTCACGCTTATAAAGGTCACTCATCAAATTATTTAGAAGCTTTTTGTTCGTCAAACGACAATCTAAAAAATGAGTGCCGAAATATTGTATTTTCTAAAGAAAATTGTATTAAAATTTGACAATGTCAAAAAATTATTTAATCGATTGTTATCGTATTATTTAAAATATTTTAGAAAATATCAAAAAAATATTGCATTGGATAATTCATGCGAGTATAATATTCAATTGTTAGGAGATTATTATGGCTGTACCTTATAGAAGAACTAGTAAAACAACAAAAAGAATGAGAAGAACTCATTTTAAATTATCAGTCAATGGTGCAAGCGTTTGCCAACACTGTGGAGCATTAGTTAAAGCCCACACAGTTTGCCCAAAATGCGGTTACTACGACGGTAAACAAGTTGTTAAGAAATAAATCACGCTTTAACTGCGTGATTTTTTACTTTTTAGATCACAATTTACGTTTAAGTAATTTTATAGTAGATATTTAGTAGATTTTTAGTATAAATTTAGTAGGATGTAGTATGAAATATAATAAATTAATAGATAACACTTTATTAAAAGCTGATGCAACTAAGCAAGAAATCCTTGCTCTTTGTGAAGAAAGTAAACAATACGATTTTAAATCTGTTTGTATCAATCCATGTTTTATTCCTTTAGCAAAAAAAGCATTAGAAGGATCTGACGTCTTAGTTTGCACAGTTATCGGCTTCCCTCTTGGAAGCATGACTACAGAAGCAAAAGTTTTCGAAGCAAAAGATGCCATCGAAAAAGGAGCTGATGAAGTCGATATGGTTATAAACGTTTCTGCTTTAAAAGATGGAAATGATGAATATGTTTATAATGAAATCAAAGAAATTAAAAAAGCATGTGGAGATCATACTTTAAAAGTAATTATTGAAACTTGCTTATTAACAGATGAAGAAAAAGTAAAAGCTTGTACATTAGCTAAAAAAGCAGGTGCAAACTTTGTTAAAACAAGCACTGGATTCTCAAAATGGGGCGCAAAGGTTGAAGATGTAGCTTTAATGAGAAAAACGGTTGGAAATGATATGGGTGTTAAGGCATCTGGTGGTGTTAGAACCCATCAAGATTTATTAGATATGGTTGAAGCTGGAGCTTCAAGAATTGGAACCAGTAAAGGTTCTGCATTGATGTAATTTTTGCTTGAAACACATTTGATATTATATTAATATTATTCGGTACGAAAGAATGGAGGTGAGTTGAAATGTCTAAAGTAGTCGTTAGAGAAGGCGAAAGTCTTGATGAAGCTTTAAGAAGATTTAAAAGACAAGTCAATAAAGCTGGAACCATTCAAGAATGCAGAAGAAGAGAAGAATTCTTAAAGAAAAATCTCAAAAGAAAACTTAAAAGCGAAAACGCTAGAAAGAAATACAGATAGAAAGATCGTCGCAAGACGATTTTTTTATTACATTTTAAAAATTTTCCGGAAGAAATGGCATGTTGGACGCGTCATATTTAGTGAAAGGAGTTTTTATGGATTATTTCGTAAGACAGCTTGGAACTAAAGATTGTGCGTTTGCATGTTTAAAAATGCTTTTAGCAAACGTTTACAAATCAAGAAAATTTTTGTATTACCCTCAAGATGATACTGAAACATCTTATTCTTTAGGGGAAATAATTAAAAAAGCAGATGAGGAAGGTGTTGTATTAGCAGCCTATCGTTATAACAATCGAGATTTGATTTTCGATGAACTCGTTTATCCTGTGTTAATCACTTTAAAACAAGAGAGAAAATTGCACATGGTTATGGTAAAAAAGGCTAAAAACTTAAAAATTAAAGTCTTTGATCCTGCAATTGGAATTTATTGGATATCAAAAGAAGATTTATTTGAAATTTGGAATGGTGAGATAATACAAGTATTACAGGTTAAAAAATCAGAATTTAAGCCAAAAATCAAAAACCCAATACCTTTAAAAATAAGAATTCCAATTTTTGCATTTCAGATTTTAAGTTCATTATTCTTAATGGCTGGATTGTTCTTCGTTAATAAAGAATTTAATTTTTATATTCCATTATTTTTACTTGTAGGTTTTGCTATATGCGAATTTGTTTATAAGCGATTATTAATTAGCGGAATGAAATTCTTTGATAAAACTATTTTAGAGCATGCTTTTAATGGGAATAATAGTGGGTTTAAAGAAAAATATTTGAAAATGAATTATTTTAAAACGTTGGTATTAGGAAGACCAATTCAGATAATAAATTCGATATTAATCATTGTTTTTGGTGTTTTCATTTTAAGTATTAATGGGTATTTAAACATTATCAATATTGCTTTAATTTCTTCATTTACAGTTTTACTAGATTTCTTAGAACTTAAGATTTTTGACGCAAGAAAAAGAAATATTGAATATTCTGAAAATAATATTTTTGAAAACGGAACATATGTTGGTCAAAACTTTATCAGCGGCATAAGTAAAGTGCAAAAACAGGCATATGATTTAGTAGGCTTTAAAAATTTTAAGAAATATTTCATCATTTTCTTAACAGCATGTGTATGTTTAATTTATTGTGCTTTTACAAATGAAATTAGTTTAAATTTCTTATTGTTCCATGCAGTATTTTATTATTATATTTCAGATAATGTTTCTAAATTAACTGATTTATATTTGAAAATTCCTGAATATACTGCATTTACATGTTTATATAGACATTATTGCAACATTTATTAATTTTATAATTGCTTCTATTAGTTTTACTTTAAATAAATCTTAAATCGTATTTCATGCTTACTTTAAATATTAATATTTAAATGATAAAATTATCGCATGGAATTAGATTTTAATGTAGAAATTGAGAACGACGTTTCTGAATATGAGCCTCTTTATAACAAATTGATGAAGAAAACTTTAAATATGCTTCAATTTTCTGAAAATGCGATAATGAGCGTTACTTTTGTTTCAAAAGAGCAAATTCACAGTATAAATAAAACATATCGAAATATCGATAGACCAACCGATGTAATTAGTTTTGCTTTTTTAGATGATAAAAGTGAAGTAATAATCGGTGATAATATTCCTATTGATTTAGGTGAAATATATATTTGCTATGAAGTCGCAGATGAAAATCGTAAAGCATATGATAATTCACTTAAAAGAGAGCTTTCTTTCTTATTTGTTCATGGCTTATTGCATTTATTAGGCTATGATCACATGACAAAAGAAGATGAAGAAATTATGTTTCCGCTACAAGAAAAGATTCTTGAAGGAGAACTCTAATGACAAAAGAAGAATTAATTAATGAAGCTATTAAAGCTAGAGCCTATTCATATTCACCTTATTCTAAATTTAAGGTTGGTTCGGCTCTTTTAACAAACAACGAAGAAGTTTATTTAGGTGCAAACATTGAAAATGCATCTTATCCAGTTACAATGTGCGGAGAAAGAAACGCTATTTATAATGCTTATTGCCATGGAGTTAAAAAAGAAGATATAAAAGCTATTGCAATTGTTGCTGATACAGAAGAACCATGTTCGCCTTGTGGTGCATGTAGACAAGTTTTATCAGAATTATTACCTGTTGATACGCCTGTTTATTTAGGAAACTTAAAAAGCAAAATTAAAATTACTACGGTTAAAGAATTGCTTCCTTTTGCTTTCGAACCAAAGGATTTGAACGCATGAAAAGCGGATTTGTAGCATTAGTCGGTAGATCAAATGTAGGAAAATCTACCATATTAAATAAAATTATAGGTAAAAAAATATCGATTGTTACGCCTAAATCTCAAACAACCAGAAATTCTATTCAAGGAATTTATAATAGTGATGATTGTCAAATTATTTTTGTTGACACACCGGGGATTCATCACAGTGCAAACAAACTGGATAAATTTATGAGCAAGAATGTGAGAAATGCGGTTGCCACTGCGGATGTTGCACTTTACCTTTTTGATGGAACAAAACCACTTGAAGATGAAGAAAGATAATATATTGAAATGCTTAAAGGTAAGTGTGAAAATGTTGTTTTGGTGCAAACAAAAGCTGATAAGAAACAACTTGATTTTGACCTTG
>CAMNHN010000007.1 GCA_946539555.1 uncultured Mollicutes bacterium
AATTGAATTAGTAACGTAGTCGCTCACTTTAAAGAAAGCTTCTTGATTCATTTCACCGGTATCTGGGTGATAGCCTCTAAGGTTTTTTAATTTATTATTTAGTTTTTTCAAAAGAACTGAATTAATGATACATGCGTGCCCATCGTATTTAACAATCATCATTGGTTTTTTAGGACATACTTTATCTAATTGTTCTCTTGAAAGAAGCACTTTTTCTTTAACTGAATAAGGAGATGCTCCAAATGCTATTATGGTTTTACTTTTTGAATTTTTAACAAATTCATCGATCATTTTCATTATTTCTTCATTAGATTCGCAATCCATAACATTTAATCCAGAATTAAATATGGAAAAAGACGCGAAATGTTGATGAGAATCACAAAATGTAGGCACTAAGGCTTTATTTCCAAGCATTATTTTTTCTTCGTTTTCAAATTTAGCTGGTAACTCATTTCCAACGTAAATGATTTTGCCTTTGTCTTCAACTAGGTATTTAAATACATCATCGTTTTTATTAACACTTAAAATAGATCCACAGTAAACCCTCATATAAAACCTCTAATATAGTATGTGCTTACTTTGTTCAATTTTCAATATTAAATGTGAAAAATGAACATTAAATAGAGCAAATTAAAAGCCGTAATCTAGTTACGGCTAATGTTTGAATGTTTATTATTAAATTTGGTCTAATTCTTTTCTAATTGCTTTTTCATTAAGATTTTGACCGATAAATACAAGTTTAATTAATTTATCTTGATATGTTTCGTCCCAATCGTGAGCAAAACTTACATCATTTTTAATTAATTCTTCAAGTTGCTCTTTTGTCATTTGAGAACTATACCATTGGCCACTAATTCCGAGTGATTTTTGTCTACCTGCAGATTCATATAAATAGATATTTGATGGATCAGATGTGAAATATAAGATTCCTTTGGCTCTAATAATCTTATGTTTATCAGAATTGCTTACCCAATCTTTAAACTTAGTTTCATCAAATCCTTTTCTTCTATAATATACAAAAGTATTGATATCGTATTCTAATGCAGTGCCCTCATCTTCGTTTTCAACACCATGGTGATGGTGGTGATGGTGGTGATGATGCTCGTGTTCATCGTCTTCATCTTCATCGTGATGATGGTGTTCATGTTCATCATGTTCCTCTTCATCGAGGTCATGATGTTCATGTTCTTCGTGTTCCTCTTCATCATCGTCATCATGAACTTCAACATCAGTTTCCCAATCTTCAAACTCTCTAATCCAAGCAGCAGAAGTAGCGGCTTTTTGGAAATTGAATAAATTTGTATCAATTAATTTATCAATATCTATATTGCAATAGTCGGTTTCAATGATTTTTGCTGAATCTTGAATAGCTCTAACTGTCATTTTTACTCTTCTTAATTCTTCTTCAGTAAGTTCAGAAGCCTTATTAAGTAAGACTATATCGCAGAATTCGATTTGTTGGATGACAAGATTTTCTAAATCTTCTTCACCTCTTTTTGCTTCTTCGAGTGTTTCTCCACAACCAAATTCATCTTTTAATCTTAATGCATCTGTAACAGAAATTATTGCATCAAGTTTATAGAATTCTGGAAGATTTTGTCTTTTGAATTCGTTTTGCATATATGTAATTGTTTGTGCGATAGGAACAGGTTCACAAATTCCAGAAGCTTCAATTAAGATATGATCAAATTTTTTAGATTGGACAAGTTCTGCCAATTGGTTAATTAAATCTTTTTTAAGTGTGCAGCAGATACATCCATTTGATAAAGCGACTAAGTTATCATCTTTTGAAGCGACGACCCCGCCTGCTTGAATTAAATCAGCGTCAATATTGACTTCACCAATATCGTTTACGATGACAGCCATTTTATGCCCTTTTGCGTTTTTTAAAATATGATTTATTAAAGTAGTCTTACCACTTCCTAAATAACCAGTGATAAGTGTAATAGGTACTGTTTTAACTAATCTCATAGTATTATCCTCTTTTCGTTGAATATTTTATCACATCTCAATAAGAAATGATAAATAACACTTTAAATAAATATTAGTCATTAACTGAAACAAAAAAAGAATGAATTTTAAAAATATAAAAATGATTATTTTTATTTAAAATATGAAAATATAATATTTAAAATAATTAATTAAATTTAGTCAAATTTTCCACGAATTATTTAAAAAAGCCTGCAAAACCAGCCTATTTATAATTTTAAAGTTTTCATAAAGTTATGGAAATTTTATTTAATTTATAATAAAATTAAATATAAATAAATTTCAGGGAATAAAAAATGGCAGAAAAAGTTAATATTATTAATCAAATCAAAAGAACAATTCTTATTGTAGAAGATGAATTCGTTAATCAAGAAATTTTGAAAAATATTTTATCCAACAATTATGATGTAATGGTTGCAGAAAATGGAGTAGATGCATTTAGAATCATTAAAAGCGCTTTAGTTCCTATATCTTTGATAATGCTTGATATCAATATGCCTATTATGGGCGGATTAGAATTTTTAAAACTTATTAAAGAAGACGAACAATTAAAGAAAATCCCTGTAATTGTTTTAACAAAAGAAGTTGATAATGAATTGAAGTCACTCGAACTTGGTGCTGTTGATTTTATTAAAAAGCCATATGATTATCCTGAAATCGTTTTAGCTAGAGTTGCTAGAACTATTGAACTTGCTGAAGATAGAACAATTGTTCAAGCTGCTGAGCGTGATAATCTTACAGGATTATATAATAAGCATATTTTTGATGAATATGCTCGTAAAATTGACTTATATACATCTGATAAAAAATATGATTTATGTGTTTTAAATATTTCTAAATTTCATATTTTTAACGAACTATATGGAAGAGAAAAAGGAAATGAAATTTTAATTTCTTTTTCAAGAGTTCTTCAAAGTTGTGCAAGAAAATACAACGGAATTGTCGGAAGAATTCAATCCGATTATTTTGCAATTTATATTGCAGAGCAAGAAGACTATAAAGAATTTGTCAAAGAAATTGAAAACGACTTAATTGAAAAATATGATTTAGGAAATCTTATTTTTAGAATTGGTGTTTATAGATGTAATGATAAAAACGAATCAATTGAATATAGACTTGATAAAGCAAAATTAATGTGTGATTCAATTAGAATTATAAACAATTCAAGTTATAAAATTTATGATCCTGAAGAAGTTAAAAACACTTTATTTAAAGAAAAATTAGAACAAGATTTTAAGAAAGCCATCGAAGAAAAACAATTTATTGTTTATTATCAAGCCAAGGTTAATATACAAGGCGATAAATATAAAATGTCTTCAGCTGAAGCACTTGTTAGATGGATACATCCTGAATTAGGATTTATTTCTCCGGGAGTTTTTATTCCTCTTTTTGAAAAGAATGGTTCAGTAGCAGAACTTGATAAATATGTATGGCAAGAAGCTGCCTATCAAGTAGCTAGATGGAAAGAAAGAAACGGATATGTTTTACCGATTTCAGTTAACATTTCTAGATATGATATGTTTGAAACAAATCTTTGTGGCACTTTAGTTAATATTTGTAAGAATGCCGGCATCGAAACAAAAGATTTATATTTAGAAATCACCGAATCTACTTATAGCACTGATGAAAAAGAGATGATGAAAATAATTAACGAATTTAAAGAAGCAGGATTTGTAATTGAAGTAGATGATTTTGGAAGTGGCTACTCTTCTTTAAATGCTTTAACAGGTTTAGCATTTGATGTTTTAAAACTTGATATGCAATTTGTTAAAAAGATGTTAGTTAGTGAAAAAACTATGGTCATTGTCCGCTTTGTCGCTGACATTGCTAAGGCTTTAAAAGTTCTTTTAGTTGCAGAAGGCGCTGAAACTTTAGAGCAAATCAACGTTTTAAAAGAATTAGGATATGACATTGTTCAAGGTTATTATTTCTCTAAACCATTACCAGCAAATGAATTTGAAAAATTATTTGATAAGGAGTTTGAGTGATGCTAAGCATTGAAGCGTTAAAAGAATTTGGATGTGACGCCGATAGTGGTTTAAGAAGATGTGTTAATAGTGAGAACTTTTATTTCAAACTTATCAAAACTGTTCCATCAAATGAAAACTTCAACAAATTATATGAATCAATTAATAGCAAAAATTTTGAAGAAGCTTTCCAAGCAGCACACGCTTTAAAAGGTGTTCTATCAAATCTTTCTATCGACCCTATCTTAAAACCTATTATAGAAATCACTGAGCATCTAAGAAATAAAGACGATATTGATTATTCTAAATTAGTTGAAGAAATTGAAATTAATAGAAATAAATTAGAAAAAATAATTAATGAATAAAACAAAAAAACAAGCGTTTTGCTGGCTTTTTATATGAAATGCTACTTATTTGCTCTGGCATTCAGGACAAATACCATAAATTTCAGTAGTGTGATCGTTGATTAAAAATCCGGTTTCTTGCTCGATTTTTTCATTAGCTTCGTGATATGGGCATCCAGCAATTTCAACTCTTTTATTACATTTTGTGCAAACTAAAATATGCTTATCTTCTTCCTTAATAATAGAGAAAATATTTTCTTTATTATTGTTAACTTCTTTTTTAATAATATTTGCATCAGCAAAAGCATTAAGTGTTCTATAGATTGTTGATAAATCTACATTCTTTTTTCTTAGCATATAAAAAACTTCTTCAGCAGTAAGAGGAGAGACTGCTTTTTCTAAAACATTTAAAACTTCTATACGTGAAGGAGTCTTTTTTAAGTTGTGCTTGCTTAATAAATCAGATTGCATGACTATATTTTATATCTTTTGCAGTTGAAAAACAAAAAAATTAGTATATTATATAACTGCAAACGATTTGCATTTGCGTTTTGCGAGTTTATGAAATTTAAGAAGTTACTCATTGTTTTTGGTTTCGTTGCTGCTTTATGTAGTTGTAGAGAAAGAGAAGATTATTCTAAAACTGTCTTCGCTTCTTTTTATTCTGTTTATGATTTTGCAAGTAGAATTGCTGGAGATAAATATAAGGTTATAAATATCACACCAAATGGTATGGAACCTCATGATTTTGAACCTTCAGCAAGATCAATTGTTGATATTTGTAATTCAGCTGGTTTATTAGTAAATGGTTTAGGAATGGAATCTTGGACTGAGAATCTTCCTAAAGAAGCAAAAGATAAAATTTTTACCGTTACAGAAAATATTCCAACAATGAAAATTAATGGAATAGTTGATCAACATGTTTGGTTAAATCCAGAAAATGCAATTATTGAAATGGAAAATATTAAAAATTATTTTGTTAAATTAGATGAAAATAATACCGATTATTATGAAGCTAATTTTATAAATGAAAAAAATAAGTTTGAAGAATTAACTAAGCAAATTGAAGAGCAAGTAAAATTGTATAAAATCAAGCAAATAGTAGTATCTCATGCAGCTTTTGGTTATATGTGCGATAGATTTGGGTTAGAGCAAATTTATATTAACGGGCTTGAACCAGAAGAAGAGCCAAGTGCGAAAACAATCGAAGAAATTATTGATGCTGTTAATGAATACAATATAAATACTGTTTACACTGAAGAATTAGTTTCTCCAGAGATTGCTAAAAAACTAGCCGAAGAAACAAAAGCTAAAACTGACGTTCTTTACACACTTGAAGGCTTAGAAGAAGAAATGATTGGCAAAGAAGATTACATTTCATTAATGAAAAAGAATTTTGAGAAGATAGGAAAAAGTAATTTATGATTAGCTTAAAAAATGTTTCGTTTTCATTCAGCAATAATGAAGAAATTTTAGATAATATATCTTTTGAAATGAAAGATGGTGAATTCATTGGTATTTTAGGTCCAAATGGAGGAGGTAAATCTACATTTTTAAAGATTATTCTAGGTTTATTAAAACCTCAAAAAGGAAAAATTGAGATTAACGAAAGAAAAATTAGCTACGTTTCTCAAACAACATCTTTAAATGATTCTTCATTTCCAGCAACAGTAAAAGAAGTTGTAAGTTTAGGTTTAGTTGACAATAAACTACGTATTTTTTCATCTAGATTAGATAAAGAAAAGATAAATAATATTCTTGAAGAATTTGATTTATTAAAACTAAAAAATAAGTTAATAAGCGAACTTTCCGGTGGACAATTGCAAAAAGTAAAGATTGCTAAGGCATTAATCTCTAATCCCTCATTAGTTGTTTTAGATGAACCTGATGCTGGAATTGATGAACATGGTCATGAATTGTTAGTTGAGACAATTAATGATTTAAATAAACGCGGAGTTTCGATTTTGTTTGTATCTCATCATAAGGATGATTTAGAACATGCAAACAAAATATTTTTCATCGAAGATGGAAAAATTTTGCCATATGAAGAAGAATTAAAGAGAGGTCATCACCATGTTAACTTATAGTTTTATGCAAATTGCACTTGTTGTTGCAATTTTACTTGGTATATCTCTACCACTTATTGGATCTGGAATTGTTTATAAAAGATTATCAAATAGTGGAGATGCTTTAGCTCATTCTTCAATGGCTGGTGTTGCAATTGGTTTAGTAAGCGGATTAAACCCTTTATTTATTTCAATTATTACTTGTGTTGTTTCATTTTTGGTTATTGAGCTATTAAGAAAGAAGTTCTCTAAATTTAGTGAAATTGGCGTGGTTGTCGTACTTTCGACAGCTATAGGTATTGCTGGAATACTTTCTAATTATGCCAAAGCAAGTAATTTTGATTCATATTTATTTGGTTCAATAATCTTAATTTCAAATGTCGAACTTATAGCTGCGATTGTTTTAACTGTTTTAGTTTTATCTTTTACTTTAATTTTTTCAAAACAATTCTTAGCATGTTTATATAGCGAAGATGAAGCAAAAACAAGTGGTGTAAAAGTTAATTTATATAATTTTATCCATTCATTACTCTTGTCTATAACAATAGCAGTAGGTGCAAAAATTGTTGGTTCTTTAGTTGTATCTTCAATGGTAGTTTTACCAACAGCTATTGCTTTACAATTTAAAAAGGGTTATAAAACAACTTTAATAATTAGTGTAATTGCTTCAGTTTTAGCTATGGTAGGAGGCTTAACTATTTCTTATTATGCCGATTGGGCATCAGGTGCAACAATAGTTTTAGTCACCGTAGTTTTATTAATTTTTGCTTTTATTTATAGATTTATAAAAAAGAAATTTTTCTAAGAAAAACCTGCAAAACTTTATTAATTTTTGTAAATTAAAAATATTTAATAACTTCTTAATTGAAGTTTTTTATTTTTTAAAAGCATATTTTCATGAAATGATATAGAATTATACTATTAGATTTATAAAATCTAATAAAGTCGTATTTTTAAAAGGGGAAATTATTATGGAAGAAATTAATAATTTTATTAGAACAATAATTGAAAAAGATTTAGAGGAAGGAAAAGTAAGCGCTATAAAGACTCGTTTCCCACCTGAACCAAATGCATATTTACATATTGGTCACGCAAGAGCAATTATCAATGATTTTGAATTAGCTCAAGTTTTTAACGGAACAACAAATTTAAGATTTGATGATACAAACCCAGTTAATGAAGGTGCAGAATATGTTGATGCAATTATTAAAGATATTGAATGGTTAGGCTATAAACCAGATAACATCTTTTTTGGTTCTGATTATTTTGATAAAACTTATGAAAAAGCAATTATGCTCATTAAAAAAGGATTAGCATATGTTGATGATTTGTCCCCTGAAGAAACAACAAAATATAGAGGTACTTTGACTGAACCTGGTATTAATTCACCATGGAGAGATAGAAGTGTTGAAGAAAATCTCCGTCTTTTTGAAGAAATGAAAGAAGGGAAATATAAAAATGGTGAAAAAACTTTAAGAGCGAAAATCGATATGGCTTCACCAAATATCAACATGAGAGATCCAGTCATTTATAGAATTTTACATGTACCTCATCATAGACAAGGAACAAAATGGTGCATTTATCCAATGTATGATTTTGCTCATCCTTTGCAAGATGCTTTTGAAGGAATTACACATTCACTTTGTTCAATAGAATACGATGACCATCGTATTTTATATGATTGGGTTGTTGAAAAATGTGAGATGAATCCTGCCCCACATCAATATGAATTTGGAAGGCTAAATATTACAAATACAGTTATGTCTAAAAGATATCTCCGTCAACTTGTTGAAGGTGGATATGTAACTGGTTATGATGATTGTAGAATGCCAACCCTTGTTGGTTTAAGAAGAAAAGGTTTTACTGCAACAAGTATCAGAGAATTTATTTTAGGAACAGGTTTATCAAGAATTAATTCTACAATCGATGCAAGTTTACTTGACCATTATTTAATGGAAGATCAAAAAATGAAAGCAAACAGATTGATGGCTGTAATTGATCCTTTAGAAGTTGTAATTGACAATTATCCAGAAGGAAAAGTAGAAGAGCTTGTTGCTTTAAATAATATGGAAAATCCAGAACTTGGAAGCCATAAAATTTATTTTTCAAATAAAATCTATATTGATAAAGAGGACTTTGTTGAAGTAAAACCAAATAGAAAACGGAAGAGATTGGCTTTAGATTCAGAAGTAAGACTTATGAATGCTTATTTCATTAAAGCGGTTTCAGTAGATAAAGATGAAAATGGTGAAATAATTAGAGTTCACGCAACTTATGATCCTTCAACTAAAGGCGGAGATGCTCCAGATGGAAGAAAACCAAACGGAACAATCCAATACGTTGATGCTGCAACTGGATTAAAAGCTAAATTTAATTTATTTGATGTTTTAGTTTTTGATGAAGTTGAAGGAGAAAATAAGACTTTCATTGAAAGACTAAATCCAAACTCATGGGATATTAAAGAAGGTTTCATTGAAGCTGAAGCTATTAATACAAACCCAGGAGATCATTTCCAATTCGTTAGAACAGGTTATTTCTGTACAGATAAGTTATCAACTAAAGAAAACTTGATTTTTAATAGAACTTGTTCACTTAAATCGTCATTTACACCTGTCAAGTAAAAATACTTAACACTATTAAAAAGCCTGCAAAAACCAGATATTTTATGCTAAAAAGAATTAAAATCAAAAACAAATTTTTAATTTTATCAGCAAGTTTGTTTTCTTTATTATGCATTTCATGTGGGGAATATTATAAAGTCAAGGTAGGATTTGCAGGTTATCTCACAGCAGAAAAAGTTGAAGTTCCGCTTTATTATGGTGATGATTATTTTAATGAACCATCAACAAAATATAACGAACATTTAGCAGCTTCATCAGCTCTTTTAGCAATGTCTGGATTTTCTTCAACGATTGGTAACGATTACGCTAACTCACCAAGAAATGCTGAAGAATTTTTTAGGGTAACAGGATTCTCAAATTTCAGTTCAAATGAATATGGAATAACTATTCCAACTTTACATAGTTTTGGTGTCTATTGTGCTTCTAAAAAGATAGAAGATTATACATTAATTGCTGTTACAACTCGTGGTGCTGGATATCTTGCTGAATGGGGTAGCAATTTTTTGCTTGGTAAAGATGGACAATTTGCTACAGGATTTGGTGAAGCATCAGATATTTATATTTCATTTTTAAAAGATTATATTTCAAAGCAAAACATTAAAGGCAATGTAAAAATTTGGACAGCTGGTTATTCTAGAGGTGGAGTTGGAACAAATATTTCAATCGGTAGAATTGATGAAGCAATCGATAATAATGAAGCTATTTTAGGTGAAGGTGTAAATCTTAAAAAAGAAGATATTTATTGTTATTGTTTTGAAACACCTGCTGGTAGAATTGCTTCTTTTAATGCAGATAATTCAATTAAAGAAAAAGGATCAGACTTTTCAAATATTCATTGTGTAGTCAACCTCAACGATATGGTAACAATGGTTGGACCATCTTCTTTTAAGTTTGTTAGATATGGGAAAGACTATTATTTACCTGATTTAATAACTGATTTAAATTATTCAAGATACATTAAAAAAGTAAAAGAAATTCTTGCTAATTTGCCTAATGCTAAAATTGTTGGTGACTATTTAATTGACACATTTAATTTTTCACAAGTATTTAATAAAGGCCAAAAACATAACTGGACAATGGGAAGTTTTTTAAAAACCTTTGTAAATGAATTTTGTGTAGCATTAGGATCAAGAGAAAAATATGCAGAAGTATTTGAACAAGCTTTTGCAAATATTTTTTATTTAATTTATAAAAACGGAACACCAAAAGATTCTTTGATTGATTTAGGAATTAATGTTGGCAAATCTATACTTTTAAATGATACTAATGAAATAATTCTTATTGATTTGCAACATAATCGTTCAAGATTATGGCAAGATTTAAAACCATGTCTTCAATCAGCTCTTGAAAAAGCAAGATTAGAAGGCGTTACTGTTAGTGAAATGATGGATTTACTTAAAACAGTAGTAGATATTGTTTTTAAAATTGCTGATAGCGAAGAAGGTTTGGCGTGTGTACCATCTTTATTTAATTTCAAAAACTTCCATGCTTTCGCAAGTGCACATTATCCTGAATTGCTTTTATCGCACATTATGGCGCTTGATTCAAATTATGTAGGATATGCTTATTCTAATTTAAAGGATAGTTTTTTCACCATAGAAGTTGATAAGACATCTGATTTTACTCTTAAAAATAACGGAAAAGTAATTGCCCGTTATGAAAACGAAATCCTTGATACCATGATGGTTGCTGATGAAAAATTAGATAAAATTGTTTTCTTTGTTCCAGAAGCAGAAGGATATGTTATTGAATCAAAAGAGAAAGTCAATTTTGATATTTATCTAAATAGTGGTGAATTTTTAGAAGAGAAGAAAATATCTGAAGAAGATGAAATTAAATTTGTTGGAGGAAATAGTTTATGATAACTGAAGTCCAACAAATCGAAATGAAAGAAAATATTTCTTACAATTCTTTCTTATATAATAAAAGAAAAGAAAATAGTTTTAGCAGAATAAAGTTTGCTAAGATTTTGCATATTAATTATTTTAAATATGTCATGATTGAAAATGGCTATTTGAAGCCATCAAAATTAGATATAAAAAATATTAGTGAATATTTTGGATTAGATTTTAATTATTATTTAGAAGATAGTAGAGGATATCCATCTGAAATCCCTGAAAAATCACCAAATGCAATTGTTTCTTTTATATATAAAATTTTAGGAAGTAAAGCTCTAAAAATTGTTTTAACTGTTTTAAGTGTCCTATTTGCTACATTAGCTATAACTGGTTTAGTGTGTGGTTCAAAAGTAGATGAAAATCAAGAAAAATTTTATGGACCTACAGTTTTAGCTTTAAGAGATAATGTTCATGATAACGGAACTACAAATTTTTCTTTATTAGATGATTTTACATATCCACAAGTCTCAGAAGTTTATAAAGATGAAGTTGAACATACAGAAAAAATGATTCAAATAAGAACAACAAATGATCAAACTTCTTTTGATTTAGATTTTATAGAGATTTATTGGTCTGATACAGTAAGATTTTATTTTGAATTTGAACAATATGATGGCTTATCTTATGGCTATAATTATGATGCTTATCGCTATGATAATGGTGCAAGTTATATTGGCAGTTTAATGAATTTTGGCAAGACTGTCATAATTGATGATAAAGAAATGGATGAAGATACTGTTCTTCAAATCAAAAATATTTTTGAAAATAATAATTTTAGTGAGGATTTTGAAGGGTTAATTAAAAGAGAATTAGATACTGAATTAGATTTTGAAAGCGATATTGCTTCTCCTCTTTATAATGGCGAATACATTACTTCGACCTTGAATCTAACTTTTGCTTTAGTACATATTGGTTCAATTGTTTTTCTTGCTCTATCTGTTTTTGGTTTATCTTATGCCATGATTTATGGCTATAAAAATAAAGAAATTAATGTGTTTAGACATGGCGATGATTTGCTTCTAGCAAAAGTAGAACCAAAACCAATGAAGCGTGATTTTAAATTCACTCCATTTTTGCCTGAAACATTTATGGAAATATTAGGTATTGTTTTTGTTGCTATAGGTTCTTATCGAGTTGTATTATTAAGTTCTCTTTTAGGGAATTTCTCAACAGAAAATTTAAATATAGCAAATGGCAACCTATTGACACTACAAATGCTAGGTATGTTCTTACTTTATTTTATTGATTTTGACTTATTTATGGATGATAAGCGAGTACTTAGAAATATAATAATGTATGCACTTTTATTTATAGTGATTTATTACATAGAAGCAGGATTATTATCGTCATTATCGTCAACTGAAAGTGCGATTTCTATAGCAGTAAATTATTTAATGATACCTAATCCGTTTGGATCTGTTGGGTGTTATTTTGGAATAATGGCGTTTTTATATTTCACACCTAAATTTATTAAAACTAAAAAGAGTTTAATTATTTATAGGTGCTGTGCAATTTTACCAATTTTTTATTTAATTGTTTCTTTCTTATTATTTAATGGTGATGTTTTCTTTGGAATGGATGTAAGCAATTATTGGTTTAGATATTTCTTCAATTCTGAACGTGCTGCATTCTCATTATTAGCTGTTAGCTATCTTGTTGGTTTATATTTCTTAAGGTTGTTCTTTAAAATTAAATATGGAGAAGAAGGTGGCACAAGGTTTATAAACGGAAATAGATTCATTTTTTATAAGAACATTCTTGTATCTCTTATTGTTATTATTGTTTGGGCTATTGATCTATTCTTTATAGGAAATGCTAGACCAAACAAAATGGGAATCGGTGTTAATGGATTAATTATTATTTTAGTGCCATTCTTACTTTTCTATCATCCACATAAAGGACCAAGAAATATAGCAGTGGATTGGCTAACACAGTTCTTATATTTCCTATCAATGGGATATGCTTATGTGCTAGCGGTATTTGTTGGAATTATTTCGTTGATGGTATAAAAAAACGTGATATTATTCACGTTTTTTTGATATCTGCAATTTATAAATTTATCTAGAAATATTTTGTTTTGTTTTATACATAAATTCATCAGCTTCTCTAACAAGAGCTTGAATGTTTTTGATATTTCCAAATGAATAACCAGAAGCAACATCACACTCTAAACCGATGAATTTTTCTTTGTTTTCTAAATTAATTGAATGCAATGAATTTTTCCGTTTTTCTTGTATCTTGATGATTTCATCGATTGAATCAACAACTGCGATAAGAAGGAACTCATCTCCACCAATTCTAAATCCAAGTGATTTATCATCTAGAACATCTAAGATACTTTTTGCTGAACGAGAAATTAACAAATCTCCATAAATATGACCTTTAGTATCATTTGTTTCTTTCATTTTATTAATATCAAAGAAAATAATTCCTACGTTGAAGTCATCTTCAATTTGACTGATATATTCTTGGTAACAACTTTGATTTAATAAACCAGTTAATTTGTCTTCTCTAGATAAGCGGAGATAGTTTTGTTGGCTTTGCAAACCTATAATATTATTTTTAGCAACAAAGAACATAATAAGCGAGAATGTTCCGATAATTAAAGTCATTGGAAGTTCAAGGAACATGAATATTTCTATTAAATCTTTTCCAGCATCTCTAGGAGCTTCAGAAGGAGTAGAAGTTACGTTTTGGAAAATAGCAGCCAAGTAGCTAAAGAAATTGTCTTGGCCCCAGAAACCAACTCCATATCCAATAAGTGGAGCAAATAAAGAAGCACTAATTGATCCAATTGTTGCAATCAATGTAACTGTTTTATTTTTATATTGAGTAGATAAGATAAGAGGTAAAACAACAAGCATTGTTGCGTGTAAATTTAAAATAGTGTATTCAAAAAAGCTAAGCGCAGAAACTAAAGAAATTGATAAGAATTTTACCCAAGGTTTATCGCTAGTTTTTTTGTAAAAACATAGAATAATAGGAGCGGCTGCAATAATAAGAGCAACAATCATACAAATTCTCATTGTTACCTTATCGATTTTAAAAACATCTAATTCATTAAAAAGCAAAACCATAAGGTCAACTAGAATTAAAGTAGATATAGAAATGGCAGTAATTAAGTTAGGCTTTCTATCGGTTTCAATAGTAATGTTGCTTACTTTTAAGTCTTTTAATTTCATAAAGTTATTATATAACTTTTGAATTTTTTTGTAAAAATAAAGAATTTATCGAATTAAAATTACACAATTCGAGTCAGGTTTGATAAGATATTAGAGTTATGAATTACGAGATTGAAAATTATAAGTCAAAACTTTCATTATTAGAGACTGAAGAAGCTATTAAATTTTTAAAAGATGATTTTGAAAAAAGGTTAGCTAAAAAACTTGAACTCCATAGAGTTTCAGCTCCTCTTTTTGTTTATTCACATTCTGGATTGAACGATGATTTAAATGGTCATGAAAGAAAAGTAAGTTTTGATGCAAAAGATATTAACGATGAAATTGAAATTGTTCAATCTCTTGCTAAGTGGAAACGTCACGCTTTATCTCGCTATAATTTTGAAATTCATAAAGGTCTTTATACTGATATGAACGCCATAAGAAGAGATGAAGATTTAGATAATATTCACTCAATTTATGTTGATCAATGGGATCGGGAAAAAATAATTTCAAAAACTGAAAGAAATAAAAAATATTTATTTTCAATTGTTAGAAAAATATATAGTGTTTTAGTTAAAGAAGAAGAGGTAATTAATAAAAAATATTCGTGTTTTGCAAGGAAATTGCCTAAAAACATCACTTTTATTTCAACAAAAGAATTAGAAAAAAGATATCCAAATTTAACTAGAAAAGAAAGAGAAAAGGAATTTGCAAAAAAAGTAAAAGCATATTTTTTATATCAAATTGGATGGCCACTAAAAGATGGAAAACCACATGATGGAAGAGCGTGTGACTACGATGATTGGAAACTTAATGGTGACATTATTTTTTATGATGAAGTAATTGATAATGCATTTGAAATTTCATCAATGGGAATAAGAGTTGATGAAGAAAGTATTGTTAAACAAATCAAAGAAAAAGGTGAATTAACTAAATTAGATTCTCCATTTGTTAAAGAAATTATCAACAAAGAATTGCCTTATACAATTGGAGGAGGGATAGGACAATCTAGACTTTGTATGTTCTTTTTAGAAAAGGCTCATATAGGTGAAGTTCAAGCTTCACTTTGGGATAAAAATTATCTTGAAGAGCTTAAAAAGAAAAATATATTTTTGCTATAAAACATTAATACTATCTTAATTACTAAAAAATTATATTTAATTTTAAAATATTACTCGTGAGGTGATTAATATGACTAATCTTTGTGCTTTTAACAATGAAAAATATTTAGCAATTCAAAAAGAAAATATTCTTAAAAGAATTAATCTTTTTGGTGGAAGACTTTATCTCGAGTTTGGCGGAAAATTGTTCGATGATTATCACGCTGCAAGGGTTTTACCAGGATTCCATCCAGATAGTAAACTCCAAATGCTTTTAACGCTCAAAGATCAATGCGAAGTAGTTGTTGTCATCTCATCCAACGATATAAAAAATAAAAAGGTTCGTGGCGATAGTGGAAGAACCTATGATATTGAAGTTGAAAGACTTATCACCTCATTTAGAAACGTAGGTTTATTGGTTTCTAGTGTTGTTTTGTCTTTTTATGAAAAAAATGCAGAAGTAGATAAATTTATTAGACGTTTAAAGAACTATAAAGTCAATGTTTATAAGCACTATAAAATCGCTGGTTATCCTCAAAATATACCTCTAATTGTAAGTGAACAAGGATTAGGCAAAAACGAATATATCGAAGTAACTAGACCACTTGTTGTTGTCACGGCACCTGGTCCTGGAAGTGGCAAAATGGCAACTTGTTTAAGTCAACTTTATCACGATAATGTTAAGGGAATTAAATCTGGATATGCAAAATATGAAACATTCCCAGTTTGGAATTTACCTCTTAATCATCCAGTTAACATGGCATATGAAGCTGCAACAATTGATCTAAATGATGTCAACATGATTGATCCATATCATTTAGAAGCATATCAACAAATGGCAGTTAATTATAATAGAGATGTTGAGACATTCCCTCTTTTAAAAGATATCTTTGTAACCATTCAAAAAGAATCGCCATATAATTCTCCAACTGACATGGGTGTTAACATGGTTGGATTTGCTATTGAAGATGATGAAGCATGCAAAAACGCTGCAAAACAAGAGGTAATTCGTAGATTTTTCAATGCGAAGAAGGATTTCTTATTAGGTAAAATCAATGAAGAAGCAATGGCAAAAATTGAAATGCTTATGAAAAGATTAGACCTAAAAATTGAAGATAGAAAATGTGTTTTACCAGCTGTTAAAAAAGCTGAAAGAATCGGATCGCCTGTTATTGCTCTTGAATTAAAAGATGGAACAATTATTACAGGTAAAAGAAGTGCTTTATTAACTTCAAGTGCAGCAGTTCTATTAAATGCTCTTAAATATTTAGCAGGAATTGATGATAAATTACTTCTTATTTCTAGAAATGTTATCGAACCAATTCAAAAATTAAAATTAAATGCCCTTCATAATCATTCAGAAACAATTCATGCTGAAGAAATTTTAATCGCTTTAGCAATTCAAGCAAACACAAATCCTCTTGCTGAATTATGTTTAAGCAAACTTAATGAATTAGAAGATTGTGAAGCACATTCTTCATGTTTATTAGCGCCAGTTGATTTAAAAACATTTAAAAAACTTGGTGTAAGAATCACTGAAGAAGCTACTAGTTATTTTTATAAAGTTTCCTTGTCTGTTTAATAATGTCACGTAATCGCTTAATCCAAACACTTTCATTAATTTCAAACTTATCAATCGTAGTTTTTACTATTATTTCTATTTGTGGATTTTTTGTTAGTCTTTTTGGTGGGGATGAATTTGTTATTGGATGGCTTGGATTCGAATATTTTACAGTTTTATCTAATGTTTTTATTGCTTTAGTAGGCATTGCTTTAATTGTTTTTAATATTATTAATTTAATTAAAAACGAAAATAAAATACCTAAAATTTTAGAGATAATTAAATATGTTGCTAGTTCAGCAGTAGGGGTAACAATGCTCACTGTTATCGTCTTTTTAGGGCCTACACAAGGGTTTGGAATCATGTATAAAGGTATAAATTTATTTATGCATTTACTTTCACCTTTATTAGCAATTATTTCTTATATATTTTTTGAAGGCACAGCTAAAAATAAATTCTACACAACTCTTTTTTCAATTTTACTTGTAATAATTTATGGAACCGTTTATCTATTAAATGTACTTATCTTTGAGACCTGGGTAGATTTTTATGGTTTTAATGCAAATGGATTACGGTATGTTTCTTTAGTTGCTATGATTGCGGCAAGTTATGCAATAGGAGTAGGCATTTATTTTTTAAACAATTTGCTTAGTCTAAATAAAGAAAAAGTTGATTAGTATCAACTTTTTTAATTCATGAATTCATCAAATATCGGATATAAATCTTTATAAGGATCTTCAATTTTTTCTACAGTTTCATCAAGTTGAAGTACTTTTTGATCATCTTTATTATATAAATCCCATGTAGGAATGCCTTCGCCATTTGGATTACCAGTTTTAGCAAAATTAGTCCGATATTTAACCATGATGTTAGATAACTTATAATCAGATTCGTTGTAGCGATATTGATGTTTATCTCTAGCTAAATTTCCATAGCAATATACCATTTCTCCAGAGTGGTAACTTTTATAGTAGCCATTTTGTTTTGAAAATAAATACTTATAAGTTTTAACTCCGTTTTGAGTAGCTAAATCGCTCCACGAATGATGAGGATAAACAAACCAATATACTGAAATAATATCTAAGAAAGTTCTAAAAGCTTCATCATCAGTTTTCAAATTATAAAGATTTAACATTTGATTTGCGGACTTTTCACCAAATTCTCCAACCAATCTCTCTTTAATATTTGAAAGATTTGTTTGTTGTTGGCCAGATAAAAGATAAGTAGGAATTACAAATGCATCAGATTCCATTGTGTTGCATCCGTTTAATAATTCTTCCTCATTATTATCGCCTGTTTTATATACTTCGTAAGGATATCTTTCAAGAGCGTATCCATCAAGAGTCATTTCGTTAGGTTCAAATTTTGTATCTACCATTTTAGAAGCAGGGAGTTTTCTTAATTCAGCAAGAGTAGTACAATTTTGCTCCTTCATGAATTGTTTACCTTTTTCAATGGCAACATTTAGTTCTCTGAAAGTATGAGGTGCTTTTTTAACGACAACTGAGCTTGATTCACCAATTGCTCTCTTAAATAATCCATGAGCTAAAGGAGAAGTGCAAAGAGCACTAACGCTTGATGAACCAGCACTTTCGCCAGCAATCGTAATATTAGTTTTATCTCCACCAAAATAATGAATGTTTTGATTTACCCATTTTAATGCTTGAATTTGATCTAAGAGCCCATAATTTCCAGTAGTGTGATTTGGGGATTCATTTTGAAGTTCTTCACTAGCAAAATATCCAAAAATCCCGAGTCTATAAGCAATCGTGACATATATCACATTTTGTTTAGCAGTTGTTTCGCCATTATAAGCATAAAATCCTGAAAAACCTCTTGCTAAAGATCCTCCATGAATATAAACCATAACAGATAGATTAGTTTCGGTGGTATTTGGCTTCCAGACGTTTAAATATAAGCAATCTTCAGACATTATTGCTTCTGGATTACTAATTAAATCTGGATGCCATCCTCTTTCTGCATAAATATCTGTTAATGTATTTGTGATTGCGTTGTTATAAACTTGAGTACATTTAGCTTGAAATTTGGAGCAATCTAAAACTCCATCCCAGTTTTCTGCATCTTGTGGTTCTTTCCGTCTCAAATCTCCTACTGGAGCTTTAGCATAAGGAATACCAGCATATACTTGGACTGATTTATCTTTATTAAAAACGCCTTGAATGTCGCCATTATCAATATGAAGTACTGATGTTTTTTCTGGATTATCAAAATTAACAGCAGATTTATAGATTTCAGCAGGTTTAGAAAAAGAGAGTAGAGCAACAGTAAACCCAATAAATCCTAACCAAGAAAGTAATTTTGGAATAAAATTTTTATTAAGCAAAAAAGTTCTAAGTATTGCAAAGCCTACTAATCCAACCATTAATATAATAAAGATTATTAAAGGGCCATTTGTTAAATCAAAAATAAAGGTCAATAAGACAGCTAAAATAATTAGTATAATTGGAAAAACAATACAAAATACAATATGTTTTTTTACATCGAAATCGCGCATGTAAACATTATATTGCATTTAGAAATTGATGAAAATAAATATAATTTTTAAAAAACTTAGTTGATTTATTTGCTTGAAAATGATTTTTGTATATAATTATTAAGCGTAAAAATATGAAAATCGTTAAATTTATTCCAAATACTATTACTTTATTAAGAATTATAGGAGCAGTCTCACTATTTTTTATTGAGCCAATGTCTGTTTGGTTTTTAGTAATCTATGGAGTATGTGGAGCAACTGATGCCTTAGATGGTTTTATCGCTAGAAAATTCCATGTTGAGAGTAGATTTGGATCAGTACTAGACACAATTTCTGATTTTGCACTTTATATAATCATGGTCATTAGACTTTGGTACATAATTACTGATGTATTCCAAGTTGGAACATGGATTATAGCTATTACTGCATGTGGTTTAAGAGTGATTTCTTATGGGATTTGTCTCATAAAATATAAGAAGTTCTCATCTGTACATACATACTTAAATAAAGTATTAGGTTTATCATTCTTCCTTTTCCCATTTGTATGTTTAGCACCTTCATTAGCAATTTTAATTTATTCATACGTTGCAGGAAGCATTGCTTTACTTGGTGGAATCGAAGAAATTTTAATCCATACTGTAAGTAAAGTTTATAACGTTCACAACAAATCCATTTTCTTAGTTAAAAGAAACGAAAGAAATCACGTTTCCACAAAAGAAAACGAATAATTAACTTATAAATTCAAATTTTTGTTCTAAATCTTCATCTGTTGAAGATTTTTTTATATTTCTATTTACAAAAATATTTAATTGCGTACAATTTAATTGTATACAATTGAATTTTAGGAGGTGCATTTATGAGTCTTTATGACATTAAAGTTCTTGACAACAAAGGACAAGAAGTAGAATTATCATCCTATAAAGGAAAAGTCTTACTTATCGTTAATACAGCAACTGGTTGTGGATTTACTCCTCAATATGAAGCGCTCGAAAAAATATATGAAAAATATAATAAGCAAGGATTTGAAATTTTGGATTTCCCATGCAATCAATTTTTCGGACAAGCTCCAGGTTCAGATGAGCAAATTCATGAATTCTGTACACTTAAATACAATACAAAATTCCCAAGATTTAAAAAGATTGATGTAAACGGCAAAAAAGAAAGCCCATTATACACGTATTTAAAATCACAAATTAAAGGAAGAATTGGTTGGAACTTTACTAAGTTTTTAGTCAACAAAGATGGAGAAGTAGTTGCAAGGTTTAAACCAACTCAAAAACCTGAAGATTTCGAAGACGAAATTAGAAAATTATTATAGTTATGACAGAACTAGAATCTGAAGCATTAAAAATAGAAAACCAATTGTGCTTCCCTCTTTATGCAGCGAGTAAAACAGTTGTAGCTAAATATCGTCCAATTTTAGAAAAGCTCGATTTAACCTATACCCAATACATAACTATGTTAGTATTGCGGGAACACACTGCAATGTATCTTAAAGATTTAGGTGATATGTTATTTCTTGATTCAGGTACTTTGACACCAGTTGTTAAAAAACTTGAAGAAAGAGGATACCTATGTAGAGTTAGAGAAATTAAGGATGAAAGAAACGTTTTAGTTTCATTAACAAAAACTGGCTTTGCATTAAAAGAAAAGGCCAAATTTGTGCCATTTGAAATAATGAAATGTTTCAATTTAAGCCCAGATGAGGCGAAAACGTTGTATAATCTTTTATATAAAATTATTAATTAATGGGGAACAACGTTTATGAATAGAGAGAAGAGCATTATTAAAACGAGCATTATCGGTATTATAGGTAATGCTTTTCTTGTTGCTTTTAAAATTTTTGTTGGAATTGTAAGTTCCTCAATTTCTATTGTTACTGATGCAATCAATAATTTGACTGATGCTTTATCAAGCACAATTACAATTATTGGAACAAAGTTAAGTACTAAAAAACCTGATAAAGATCATCCTTTTGGTCATGGAAGAATAGAATATTTAACTTCCTTATTTATTGCTATTCTTGTTCTTTTAGCAGGAGCAGTTGCTGTTGTTGAATCAATCGAAGGATTCTTTAAAAAAGATTCGGTTTCTTCATATACCATCCCTTCAATAATTATTATTTCAGTCGCTGTTTTAGTAAAAATTGCTCTTGGATTCTTTTTTAGAATTAGAGGTAAGAAATTAAATTCACAAGCTTTATTAGCAAGTGGAATTGATGCTTTAATGGATAGCGTTTTATCTTTTTCTACCTTAGTTGTCGCTATAATTTGTTTGGCGGTTGATGGAGCATATTCATGGCACCTAGAAAGTTATTTAGGTATTGTTATTGGCTTATTTATCATTAAAGCTGGAATTGATATTTTACGTGATGCGATTTCTGAAATCATTGGTAAAAGAAGTGATCCTGAATATAACAAAAAACTAAAAGCAATGATTTTAGATTTTGATGAAGTAAAAGGTGTCTATGATTTAATCATTAATAATTATGGTCCTGAAAAATTGATTGGTTCAGTTCACATCGAAGTTAGAGATAACATTACAGCAAAAGAACTAGACATTCTTGAAAGAGAAATCACAAATAAAGCTTATCTTGAGTTTGGAGTTATCTTAACAATTGGAATTTACGCATCAAATGATAGTAATGAAAAAATATCTAAAATGCGTTCTGAAATTGTAAAAACCTTGCAAAAACGCCACGAAATTGTTCAAATGCACGGATTTTATGTGAACGAAAAAATTAATATGATTCAATTTGATTTAGTTTTTAGTTTTGGCGCTGATAATGTTGAAGAGATAGTTAAAGAAGTTAAAAACGAATTAAAAGAGATGTTCCCTGACTATAACACAAATATAGTCATTGATACTGATTTTACTGATTAATTTTTAAAGAAAATTAAATCCTTTATACTTTGATAAAGTTATAATATTAGATATAATATTATCGCTGAGGTTTTACCATGGAAAAATTTGATGTAATTATTGTCGGTGCTGGTCCTTGTGGTATATATGCTGCTTATGAATTAAGTGAGCAAAATAAGGGCCTTAAAATTTTATTAGTGGATAAAGGTAAAGACATTTATCACAGAACTTGCCCTATTCTTGACGGCAAAATTAAACAATGTCCTCAAGATATTTATGGAAATTCCGGATGTTATCCATCATGTTCAATGACCAGTGGTTTTGGAGGCTGTGGTGCTTATTCTGATGGTAAGTTTAATATTACAAACGAATTCGGTGGTTGGATGAGCGAATACCTTCCAAAAAATGATGTAATCGATTTAATTAAATATGTTGATGGCATCAATTTAAAGCATGGCGCACCAAAAGAATTAACAGATCCTAACACAAAAGCAGTTCTTGATATCGAAAGACGTGGTTTAGCTGTTGGATTAAAACTTTTACGTAGTGAAGTTAGGCACCTTGGCACAGAAGTTAACCTCAAAGTTTTAGCTTCTATATTTGAAGAATTAAAAAGACGTGGAGTCACAATGAAATTTTCTTGTGAAGTCACTGATATTATCGAAGATAATCGTGAAATTAAGGGTATCATTACAAAAGATGGAGAGACCTATGAAGGCGATTATGTCTTACTTAATGTAGGAAGACCTGGTTCACAATGGTTATCAAAAGTTTTGAAAAAACACAAAATCAAACTTACAAATAACAGAGTTGATATTGGTGTTAGAGTTGAAACTAACGACGTAATTATGAAAGAAATAAATGAAAATCTTTATGAAGGGAAATTCATTTATAACACGAGTGTAGGAACGACTGTTCGTACATTCTGTTCTAATCCAAGTGGTCACGTTGTTATCGAAAATAATAATGGTATTATCACTGCCAATGGTCATGCTTATAATTCAAGTGAATTAGGAAGTCATAATACTAACTTTGCAATTTTAGTTTCTCATAAATTTACTGAACCATTTAAAGATAGTAATGAATATGCTGAAGATGTTTCAGCTCTTGCAAATAAACTTAGTGGTGGCACAGTCATTATTCAAAGATATGGCGATATCAAAAAGGGAAGAAGATCAACAGAAAAAAGAATTGCTGAAGGATTTGTTGAACCAACACTCAAAGAAGCAGTTCCTGGTGATTTAGCTCTTATTCTTCCATATAAAACACTTCAATCAATTATTGAAATGATTGAAGCACTTGATCACGTTACCCCAGGTATTGCAAATGGTCATACATTACTTTATGGGGTTGAAGCAAAATTCTATAGCGATAGAGTTGAGTGTGGAAACAATTTTGAAACTAAGATTAAAAATTTGTATGTTGGAGGAGATGGAGCAGGAATTACTCGTGGTTTAGCTCAAGCTGGAGCAAATGGTGTATTTGTTGCTCGTGATATTTTAAATAAGGCAGGAAAGAACGATGATTAATCTTGTAAGCTTTGAAAACGTTACTATTTTCTATCCATTTAATTTAACAAGTTTAATTGACCTTATTGTGTCATTAATTGTTATTGTTTTGGTTAATATTTTTGTCGATTTCTTTGTAAAAAGAAAATTTGTTATAGTAACTTTAGCAATTGGCTCAGCAGGTTTTATTGCTGCATCAATATTTAAATTAGAAATTATTAAATTAGTTTTACTTTTTACAATCATGAGTTTAGCGATTATTTCAATCTTTATTAATCTTGCTGAAACTAGATATTTATTAGCAAATAAAGCTTCTCAAAGAGCAAACGATAAAGGATTAAACAAAAAATCTGATAGCGATATTCTGTTCTCTCATGAAGATTTATACAAAACTATTAACGATGTAACTTTATATTTATCAAAACATAAAATCGGTGCGATTATGACATTTGAAAGAAAAGATAATTTAACCGATGTATCAAAAAACGGAACAATTTTATTTGCTCCTGTAAATTACGAATTATTAATAACAATTTTCTATCCTGGAACAAGACTTCATGATGGAGCAGTTGTTATTAGAGGAAATACAATTTTAGCTGCTTCAGTTTATTACACTCCAACCACTAAACCATTAGTAGGAAAATATGGTTCTAGACATAGAGCAGCAATTGGTATTTCAGATATCTGTGATGCTGTTACAGTTGTTGTTTCAGAAGAAACAGGAAGAATTTCAATTGCTTATAATGGTGAACTTGAATCATATTCAAGTGAAAACTTCTATAAAGCATTTGTTAACATTATGTCAGAAACCGATGTATTAAGTGCTGATGCATCAACCGGAGGTCATGAAATTGAAGAATAAAGGCGAAAAATATTTCAATTTCTATGATTATGTAATTAAAGTTTTATCAATTTGCAAGATCGGGAAGATTTATTCAACCGATCCATATGCGATTGAAAACTATACAGAACTTGAGAAATTATCTATGAAAATGTTAGGTAATTTTGATGAACTAACTTTTGATAAACCAAATATTTTCTTAAGAAACGTTTATCCAACTCCAAGTATTTCTTGTAGATGTTTGATCTTTAATGAAGAAGGAGAAGTTCTACTTGTTCAAGAATCAAACGATGATACATATTCTTTTCCAGGAGGATGGTGCGATTTATATGATTCACCTAGCGAAGCGATTTTAAAAGAAATTGAACAAGAAGCAGGTGCAACAATTAAAGATCTATCTTTATTTGGAATTATCAATGAAACACCACTTAGAAAAGATATGGAACATGAATGGGATAGTGTCCCTTCATATGCTTTACTTTTTAAAGCAAAGATCAATTCACTTTCTGGTGAGCACACTCATGAAACTAAAGATATTAGATTTTTTAAGGTTGATGCTTTACCAAAGATGTCACGTAAAATGGTTGAAGAAGACATTAAAAGAGCGATTATAGCCGCTCAAAACAACGAAATGATTGTAGATTAGGAGGTAATAAAAATGTCAACTCACATAAATGATGATGCAAAATTTGCTAAAACAGTTTTAATGCCAGGAGATCCAATTAGAGCTAAGTGGATTGCTGAAACTTTTTTAGCTGACTTTGAAGAAGTCACAAATACTAGAGGTATTTTAGGATTCACTGGTCATACAAAAGATGGCAAAGAAATTTCTGTTATGGCAAGTGGTATGGGAATTCCTTCAATCGGAATTTATTCATATGAACTTTTTAAATTTTATGGTGTAGAAAACATTATTAGAATTGGAACTTGTGGAAGTTATAGTGAAGATTGCCACGTTGGTGATGTAATTATTGCAACAGGTGCTTCAACAAATTCAAATTATGGAAGATTTTTTGAAGCTCGTGGTTTAAAACTTTCTCCAGCAAGTGATTTTGAATTAGCATTTAAAGCCTATCAAAGTGCTCAAAAATTAGGTATCAAAGTCCATATGGGTCCAATTTTCTCTTCAGATATTTTCTACGATTTAGATGATACATTCTATAAAATTCCTCAACAAGTAGGAATTTTAGGTGTTGAGATGGAAAGTTATGGTTTATTTATCAATGCAATGAGACTTAAGAAAAAAGCAGCATGTCTTTTAACTGTTTCTGATAGTTTTGTTCATAAAGATGAACCAGATATGACAAAATTAGAAAGAAGTAATAAGTTGATTGATATGGTAAATATCGCATTAACTTTAGCAGAATAGTATGGTTAATTTTTTAGGTTTAGCGTTTGAATTTTTAGATAAAGAAAAGAATCCTAGAGGCTTCATTGTTTTTGTGATTCTTGTAATCTTAATTGGTATCTTACTTATCTTTTTAATCACTTTTCCTTTTGTTAGAAAAAGATACGTCTACAAAAATTACAAGAAAATTTATTACAAAAGAGTTAGAAAGATTGCTGATTTAAATGATTTCTATTTAATCAACAATTTAGTTATTAAAAATAACGATCAAATTGTTTGTTCGATTGACCATGTTTTATTTGGTGATAAATATATTTACGTTATTAAAGATAGATTTTATAGAGGTGCAATTTCTGGAAATAAGAACGATTCTGCATGGTTTTTCTATGCAAATGATGGGAAAAAGTTTGAAATGGAGAACCCAATGCACTTAAACGAAAGACGTTTAGAAAAGCTTTCACTTATTACTCAAATCGATCCAAGCTTCTTTATTTCTATTGTTTTAATTAACGATAATTGTGCAATCAAAAACGCTAAAGATTTAAATAAAGAAAATAGTTTTATTGTTTCAAAAAAGAATTTAAAGAGAATTATTAAAGCTATCGAAAAAAGAAATGTCAAGAGTATGGATCAAAAGCAATTAGAATTTGCTGTTCAAGACATTTCTAGATTATATGGGAGAAACGCAGGTGCAAACGGAGAGACAACCTTCGAATAAAAAAAGAATAAATTTTGTAGATATTTATAAAACTGCTTATAGCAATAGTGGTTTTACAGTAATGTGTAGTGGAATTATCTCATTATGCATTATTATTTTTTATGCACTCTTTTCTTTAATTTATAATTCAATTCAAGTTGAGATTTATTTATCCACTATTGAAATGCTACTAGCAATTTTAGGAGTAGGACTTGTAACAGGATTAATTCTTCCTTTTGTGTATTCATTTTTTGCTTGTTATCAAGTGCTTAAAACAGAAGATAAAGATGATGTATCAATTAAAAGCTTTTTTAAAACATATATATTAGGAATTAATCCTCCTTTTAGAAACGCTTTATCAAATTTAAAAACAATTGTTTTAGCATTTTCTTTATATGTTTTGATTAACTTATTTGCGATTATTATCGTTTCTATTGTTGCAACTTCAACAACTGGACCATTACATGAATTATATGAAGAACTTTCTGCTTTGAATTTTAATTCATCATCAATTATTGAAGAGATGGATTCAATAATTCTTAAATATGAAGAAGATATTTATGTTGTTTCAACTTATGTTGAATTCTTCTCATTAATTTTTGCTGGATATTACTATATTCACACAATTTCTAGAAATACATTTAAATATTTTTATGCAATGCTTGCTGTTAAAGGAAATAGAAATTCGATGAATATGGTCAATTTTATTTATAAGAAGAGTATGAGAGGTCATTTTTTCGAATATCATAAATCTTTTTATAAAATTTTATGGCCAGCTACATTAGTTTATTTTGTAGGTTTTACTTTAATTTATCGGTTATCATTAACTATGTTAAAACTTGATTTAGTTATTGTTTGCTTAACCTCATTTATTGTTCCTTTAGCCATTTTAACTTTGATTTTACCTGTATTATTTGAGCTTCACAATCGTTTATTTGCAACGTTTCAAAGATATTATTTTTCTACAGCTAGTGAAATTTTTCATAGTCAATATAATGACTTCCTTAAAAGAGGAGATCCTAGCGCAACTAATGTAGATATAAAAGAAGTAGAAAAGAGTTTAAATGACTTAGATGAATTTTTAGATAGATCAGAAGAAGAGGATAAAGATAAAAAAGATAATTAAATTGTGTAAAAAGAAATATAAAAGGGGTATGATTATTTAGAAATTTTATTTATAAAATTTTGTTACTTACTTTAATTAATAAAAAAAGCCTTGAAATTCTTCAAAGCATTTAGTCAAATTGGAGCAAGTGACGGGAATCGAACCCGCATATTAACCTTGGCAAGGTTACGTTCTACCACTGAACTACACCTGCGAGTGCTTGATTATTATATTATAAAAGAGAATTAATTGTCAACAAGGAGTTACGCATGAACTTAAAAGAAGAATTAGCTAATCTTATTTTCCCAAACATTAAGGAAACAATAGAAGATTTAGAGAGGAGATATCCTGAACGTAATTTGAAGGAAGGCGCAAAAGTTACTCGTTTTGCTCCATCTCCAACAGGATTTTTACATACCGGAAGCTTATTTACTTCAATGATAGCAAATAAGATTGCTCGTGATAGTGGTGGAATTTTTTATACTCGACTTGAAGATACCGATACAAAACGTGAAATTGAAGGTAGTGACAAACTTCTTTTAAAACAACTTAAAGAATTTGGTATTGTTCCTAATGAAGGTTATTTTGGCGATCACGAAGAAGGAATTTATGGTCCTTATGTTCAATCAAAACGTAAAGAAATTTATGAAACTGTAATTAAAGAGCTTATTATTAGAGGTGATGCTTATCCATGTTTTTTAACTCCTGAAGATTTAGAAGCATTACGTGAAGAGCAAACTAAAAATAAAGAAATAACCGGCGTCTATGGCAAATATGCTAAATATAGAGATTTAGATGTTGAAACAGCAATTTCTTGGATTAAGGAAGGCAAACCTTACGTTATTAGATTTAAATCTAGAGGAAATCATGAAAATAAAATCAAAGTTCATGATGAAATAAAAGGTGATTTACTTTTAACTGAAAATGATCAAGATGTTGTTATCTTAAAAAGTGATGGTCTTCCTACATATCATTTTGCTCATGTTGTTGATGACCACTTCATGCATACAAATTTAGTCACAAGAGGAGAAGAGTGGCTTGCTTCACTTCCAATTCATATTGAAATGTTTAGAGTTTTAGGATTTAAAGCACCTAAATACGCTCATCTCCCTGTTATTATGAAACTCGATGATGGAAATAAAAGAAAATTATCAAAACGTAAAGATCCTGAAGCAAGTGTTGATTATTTTCTTTCTCAAGGATTTGAACCAAGTTCTTTACTTGTATATTTAATGACTATTGCAAATTCAAATTATGAAGAATTCATCGTCCAAACTAAAGATTATGATTTAGATCATTTTAAATTTTCACTTAAGAAAATGTCTCTTGATGGAGCGTTATTTGATAATGATAAATTAGCTTTCTATGCTAAAGAAATATTATCAAAAATGAAAAAAGAAGAAATTGCTGTAAAATCTTACGAGCGGGCAAAGAAATTTTCTCCTGAATTAAAAGAATTCATCGAAGAAGATTATTCTAGATATGAAGAAATTTTAAATATTGATAGAGAAAAGAAAAATCCACGTAAAGATTATGCAAAATATAGCGATATTTACCCTATTATTAAATTCTTTAAGCATGATGAATACTTAAATATTTTAAAATCTCCACTCGAATTTAATGAAAATATTTCTAAATCAATTATTAAAGATTTCTTAGCAGCTTATTTAGGTAATTATGCTCTTGAAGCTGATGAAAATGTTTGGTTCCAAAACGTAAAAGAAATAGCTGTTAAATTTAATTTCTGTGGTGACAATAAACTTTATAAAGAAGATCCAGGCAAATGGAGCGGCAACATTAATGATGCTTGCGAAATTATTAGACTTGCTATTGTAGGAAGAAAAGTTACTCCTAATCTATTTGCTATTATGAAGATTCTTCCTAAAGATGAAATTGATTTTAGAATTAAATCAACAATTGATACTTTAAACTAAGTTGAAATTAACGACATATTTGATAAAATATGTCTTACCTGCTCTGTTGGAGAAGCGGCTTAACTCAATGCCCTCTCAAGGCATCATTCATGGGTTCGAATCCCATACAGAGTACCATTATAGTTGAAATTTCCCCCAAAATTTTGCCCAATCGGGTAAAATGAAATGGGGCTCTCTAAATAAATAGGGGGTTTTGTGGGGTTTGAGTTAAAACAAAAATTTAAATCCTTTAAATAAAAGTGGGGTCATAGCAAAAATGCTA
>CAMNHN010000008.1 GCA_946539555.1 uncultured Mollicutes bacterium
GAAGGCATCAAATGGGATGATGTTTTAACTAAAATCAATAATCCCAAAACATTAGCTTCAATTAAATATATGGAAGAAACTGGTGGAGAAGTAGATGTTGCTTTTATTACACCATTAAATCTATTAATCCTTTGTGATTTTTCTAAAGAAACACCTAAAGGTAGAAGAAGTCTTTGTTATGATGAGAAGGCTAGATTAAGTAGAAAGAAAAACGCTCCTATATCTAGTGCGATAGAAGAAGCAAACAAAAACGGCATTTTATTAATGGATTTAGATATTTATAATTTTTTACAAAATATCGAAGAATTTGATTTAGCAACATCAAGTTGGATAAAAACCCCGGAGAGTATTAGAAGCAAAGGTGGTGCTTTATTTTGTGAAAAAAGATATGGCCACATCTTCTATTTTCATAATAGCGCGGATTCATATTATTCAGTCCGTGGCTTTAGAGGATATATCCTTTTAAACTAATAAATAAATAGATTAAAAATTAAAAAGAAACTTGATAATGCTACAATATATTATTATTCAGAAACAGAGCCTGGTTTTTTCTTATTCGCGAATGATTAAAAACACGACATAATACGAATAGATAAAATTGTGAAGACAAGATAAAACGATTTGTATTGCTTTAAAAAAATTAATCAAAAAAGCCCGTTTTAAAAAAAAGAAAATTTTAAGGATAGATGAGCTTTATATTTTTGAAAGTTTGTCAGCATTAAACCCTTGTTTTTATTAAGTCAAGCATATTGTATTTATAAACTAATCAATTAATGAAATACCAAATTTATTATTTATAATTAGAAAATTATAATAATCACCTAATCTATTGACTATTCTCCTAAAGTTTAGTATAAATTCCTAAATTCTTGGCAAAAATAGGAGAATAAATGAGGATGATTTCCAAAGTTGCTTATCCAAGAGCACATCAACGAAACAGTTTGTTTGCTGACAAAGAAATAGTCCAAAATAGCTAAAAATAAGATTAAAAGATTGAATTTAAGTCATTTTTAATATATTTTGACAATAAATTATATTAAAGGAGGGGGCATAATGACTACAGAACAAGTAGCGATACTATATGGATTAATCGTTAATTTTATCTGGTTACAAGTTAATGTTTGTTTAATAGGAAACAGACAGTACTCAATGCATTATAAAAGCCACTTTCTTGTCAAGAAACAAGGAATTTTGAAACTTATATATTTTAAGCCTAAGCATTTCAATAGGTTTTCCATATGGGAGGTAGTAGGATTTTTTCTTTCATATATAGAAACAATTGTTTTAGGTCTCTTACTGGCATTATCTTTTAAAATTGAAATTGATAGAGGTGTTTTAATTGCTGCGTGTTCTATTATCGGTTTTTCATTTGTTTCAGAAGCAATAAAAATATTTTATATAGATGTTTCTCGACATATTGAAGAAAAAAATATGAGATACAAAGTTGAAAATTATTGCGAAGATGTAAATATAAAAAATAAGAAATTATTTAACTCTATGATTTCATACTTTAATACTATTAGATATAAAATTGACTCCTTATATGAAGAAAAGATAAAAGAAGCAAACGGAAACAGAGATTTAATCGATAAAATTGATGAAGAATTTATTGATTATTATAAAAATTATAAAAATATATCTTTTTTGGAAAAACCTTTCAAATCTTAAATATTTTTATAAAACACTGTGATTTGAATCACGTTATTCGATTATAGTTAATTTAAATTTCTTTGAAATCATAAATGAGTAAAAAGAATATAATTTTTTAAAACTATTTAAAGTTTTAATGTTCGAACAAGGAAACAAGTTATAAATGAGGTATCTTTTACCAAAAGATAAATGTTTTTTGAGGAACGTTGGTTTATAATTAGTTTAGTTGGTTTTATTTTTATGGATATTTTAATTTTAATTTTGATCTGGTTAGGTGCCGCCATCATGGTAGCAAATATCGTTTTATACATCATTTTCTCTTTTAGAATGAGAGACGTTATTTCAGGCGGAGTTAAAAGAGACAATGTAATGCTTGCTGTTGGATTAATCCTGATTGTTTTCTTTTTAGTTGGATATATCTATGTTGCAATTTACGCAGATCCAAGCATTGTTACAGCTTTCATCTTGTTTTTTGGTAGTATCTTTGTAAGTTTAGCAATCGCGTTATTGAATATTTTAATCAACACTTCAAAACAAAGATCATTAGAAATTGCTCAAATTTTAATCAGTGTCATTGATTCACGTGCACCAAGTTTACAAGGACATAGTTTACACGTTAAAAACTTAATGACAGTGTTTTATAAACATTTACCACGTCATTTGAAAGGTGAATTTAACGAAATAAGTTTAGAATACGCCGCACTTTTCCATGATATTGGAAAACTTGAACTTCCAATTGAAATTTTAAATAACGAAGGAAATTTAAATGAGGAAGAACAAGAAATTATGCGTTCACATCCTCAAATTGGTGTGCGTTTATTAAGACCAATTAAATCTTTTGATTATATTTCTGATTGGATTTTATTTCATCACGAGAGAGTCGATGGAGAAGGCTATTACTTTAAAAAAGCCGATTCTATTCCTTTTCCAAGCAAGATGATTGCAATAATTGATGCTTATTCAGCTATTACAATGGGAAGAGTTTATTCTCATCCAGAAACTTATGAAAAAGCAATTGAAATCATTAAAGAAAATGCTGGCACAAAATATGATCAAGAATTGGTCGATATTTTCGTTTCAATTCCAAAAAAAGAAATAGAAGCTTGTACACCTAATTTAGAAAACATTAAACACAACATTAAATAACGATGGAAAATTATAAAAATAAAAAAGTATCTGCTCTTGGCGCTTTAGGTTTATCAATTGGTACAGCTATTGGCTGGGGCTCTTTTGTTGTTACTGGCAGTTCTTTTTTAAGTAAAGCAGGACCTCTTGGTAGCATAATTGGTATTATAATTGGCATGCTCATCATGTTAGTTTTAGCTTATAACTATCACTACATGATGAATAAATATCCTGATTCTAATGGTGGAATTTACTCATTTGCTAAAAACACTTTAGGTGGAGACCACGCATTTTTAGTTTCGTGGTTTTTAATAATAACTTATGCCGCAATTTTGTGGGCTAATGTTTCTTCGATTTCGCTATTTGCTAGATATATATTTGGATCGACTTTTCAATTTGGGTTTCATTATTCGATTGGAGGATATGATATTTGGCTTGGTGAAATATTATTATCATTAACAATATTTTTAATTTTTGCTGGTATTTGTTTGCTTAAAAAGAACATTTCTACATCTATTCAAGCAGGATTAGTCATTCTTTTCGTAGCCTTAATTATTGCTGGATTTATCGTTGCATTTACTATGCATAAAGGCGGCATTGATACATATAAACCAGATTTTGCACCTGACGGAAACAACGAATTTTTACAAATTGTAGGAGTTGTTGGGATGATGCCTTGGGCATTTATTGGTTTTGAAAGTATTTCTCATCAAAACAAAGATTTAAAATTCCGCCACAAAAACGTTTTTAGAATTTTCGTGATTTCTGTCACAGTTAGTGCCCTTATTTATATTCTTATTTGTCAATTATCAATCAGTATTTTTCCTGATGAATACGCAAATTGGTATGAATATTTAACAAGCTCATCTTCATTAAGTGGACTTGATGGAATACCAGCATTTTACGTTATTCATCGATATTTAGGCACTTTTGGATTAGTGATGTTTGTTGTTGCATTATTAGCAATTATTTTAACAAGTATTATCGGAAACATGCTTGCTTTATCAAATTTAATACATTCAATGGCAGAAGATAAAATTTTCCCAAAAGTATTTGCAAAACTTGACAAAAATGGAAATCCAAAAAATGTAATTTTAGCAATTACAATTATTACTTCGCTTATGTTATTTTTTGGTAGAGTTTTAATCGGTTGGATTGTTGATATTAATACTTTCTGTGGGATTATCGTTTATATTTATATTTCTATAATCACAATTAATAGAGCAAGACGTGATGCAAATCGCGGAAAAGAAGGAATGCTTGCTGGAATTGTCGGTTTGATATTAGGAATTGCTTTTGCTCTTTCTGTTGTAATTAATGATGTTATTAAGCTAGATTATTTAGCAAGAGAATCGATTTTAATATTTGTTATTTGGGCGCTTATTGGATTTGTTTATTACGCATTTTTAATTAAAAAAGATAAAGAAAGAATGTTCGGTCACTCAATGGCGGCATTGTTTGGACTATTTGTCCTTATTATTTATTCAATTAGTTCATGGATGCTTAAAATTGTTGGAAAAGGCGAAGGAAGTATAGAATCAACAGTTTCAATTATAGTAAGTTTTTTAATTTTAATTCTTACTCAAATCGTTTTCTTCTTTGTATTTTCAGTTATTAAGAAAAGAGAAGTTGCCTTACAAGAAAAATTAGTTTTAGGCATGGCAACGATGGTTGAAGGAAGAGATAATTCAACTGGAGGACATATTAAAAGAACGAGTGATGTCGTGCGTTTTTTAGTGGAAGAAATGATGAAAGATCCTTCTTTAGATTTAAATCACACTTTCTATCAAAGCGTTATTAAGGCAGCACCAATGCATGATTTAGGAAAAATTACAATTGATGATGCAATTTTAAGAAAACCAGGAAGATTTACTCCTGAAGAATATAATGTAATGAAATCTCACTCTTCAGAAGGGGCTAAAATCTTAACTCAAATTTTAAAAGATGTTACTGATAAATCTTTAGAATCTGTAGCAATTAATGTTGCTCATTATCATCATGAAAGATGGGATGGAAAAGGATATCCAAACGGATTAAAGGGTGATGAAATTCCTTTAGAAGCACGTATTATGGCAATTGCTGATGTATATGATGCTTTAGTAAGTAAAAGAGTTTATAAAGACGAATTCTCATTTGCTGATGCAGAACGAATCATCATGGAAAATATGGGAAAACAATTTGACCCAAGCTTAGAAAAATATTTTGTTAGAGCAAAAAGTAGAATTGAAGAATATTATTTAAACACAAAGAAATTAGAAAAGTAAAAAAATAATATTTCAAATTCTTTACCTATAATTTTAAATCACTTCGTCGAGTGTTATTTAATTAAAAATAATTGAGTTTTGTAACCTTTTTGAAATATTACTAGATTTTATAAAGAAAATAATTATAAAAATTTTTAACATTTTAAAGGCTAAATATTATAATAATAATATGTGGACTTTTTTTATTTGTTTAATTTTATTAATTGGTGGATATTTAGTTTATTCAAGAGTTTCTGAAAAAATATTTAAGATAGATGGTAGAGAAACTCCTGCAATAAAATCTCCTGATGGAGTTGATATAACGCCTCTTCCAAAACGGAAATCTTTTTTAATTCAATTGCTTAACATTGCTGGTACAGGACCAATATTTGGTGCAATTAGTGGTGCGCTTTTTGGACCAATTGTGTTTGTATGGATTGTTTTTGGCTGTTTATTAGGTGGAGCAGTTCACGATTATTTTTGTGGAATGATTTCTAGCAGAAATAACGGAGATTCAATCGTTAAACTCTCGCAAAAGTACATAGGTAAAATAATGGGAGTAGTTATGAGAATATTCTCTATTGTTTTACTTATCTTAGTAACGGCTGTTTTTGTTGTTTCTCCATCATCTTTACTTGAATCATTAACTGGAGGAAATGTTGCAGCATGGATTTGGATGATCATAATTCTAGCTTATTATTTACTTTCAACGCTTGTTCCTATTGATAAAGTTATTGGTAAATTATATCCAATATTTGGAGTCGTACTTATTGGTATGGCTCTTGCTGTAATTGGAGGAGTGTTATTTCAACAAGACAAATATCCAATGATTGAAATTATCGATAATTTTCGAGACTTTTCTCTTGAAAATGGTGGATTACCATGGTGGCCATTTATGTTAACTACAGTTGCTTGCGGAGCAGTAAGTGGCTTCCACGCAACTCAATCGCCAATGATTTCTAAATGCATCAAAAACGAAAAAGAAGGTAGACAAGTATTTTATGGAGCGATGGTTTCTGAAGGGGTTATCGCTTTAATTTGGGCTGCTGCAGCAATGGCGTTTTATCGCGTTAATACAAGCGACGGATGGCTAGCACTTGATGCAATTGGCGGTAGTTCAACTTCAGTTCAAGAAATATCTTCAACGCTTTTAGGACCAGTAGGTACGGTTTTAGCAATAATAGGGGTAGTAGTTTGTCCAATTACAAGTGGAGATACTGCTTTAAGAAGTTGTCGTTTAATAATTGGAGAATGGTTAAATATTGACCAAAAGAAAATTAAAAATAGACTTTTATTAACTTTACCTTTATTTGCAGTAGTTGTAGGAATTAGTATTTGGAATTTCTTAGATTCACATAACTTTAATTTGTTATGGCGATGGTTTGCATGGTCAAATCAACTTTTAGCGGCTGCAACTTTATGGGTATGTAGTTGCTATTTAATGAAGCGAAACGATAATAAATATAAATCTTTATTTACATCAATTCCCGCTTTTATTATGACCTCAGTTGTCATAACTTATATATTTGGAGAACCTAATATTGCTTTAGGAAGATTTATTCCTATTTGGGTAGCTTATATTATTGGTGCAACAATATCTTTAATTGTTTTTGGTATATATTTGTTCTTCCTTATAAGAAGAAAGGCAGAAAATAGCGAAGTTATTGAATAAATTTGTCTTTATTGAAGGAACACATTATGAACACAGAAGAAAAATTCGGACTAAAAAAGCAAACTGCGTTGTTGCTATTTTTACAAATGGTTTTAACTGTTTTTATCCTTGCTGTAGCGGTCTATTTACTTATTTTTGTTATAGCTAATAATTTAGGAGGATGGATGATTACATCTTATATTTTTATAACAATATCTGTTCTTGCAATTGTTTGTTATAGTTCTATTGGCTACAAAAGAGGTGAGATTGCTTATTTTGCAGCAATTATTCCTTATCTTGTTGCAATTTTTGTAAATATCTTACTTCCAAATAGAGACACATTCCAAGTTGGTGTCTTAAGCGTACTTTTTGCTTTAGCATCAGTGTTTTTAGCTTCTATAAAAAACAAAAAGCTTACTAGATATATCTCAATTGCAATGGTTCTAGTTTCATTAACTTTTTCAATCTATTCATCAGTTACAGCTAACACTCAATTTTTAGGAGAAATCTCTTCAGCATGGCCAACTTATGTTGCCATGTATTCATCAATTTTTGTTCCAACAATTATGTCTGGAACATTTGCTCTTATTAGTTACGTAAGAAGTTTAAAAGATTAATTTAGTTAAATAAACTAATCAAAAAAGCCTGTATAGTATTTTTACTTGACAGGCTATTTTTTAATAAAATATCAAGTTTTTGCAGGTTTTTATTATCTTTTGGCTAAATTATATTTTTCTTTAACATATTTTTTATGAATATACATTTCGCTATCTGCAATTTGTAAAACGTCTTTATAATGTTCGTTTTCTTTTCTAATGCTATAACCACGAGCTACAGAGAAGATTAAATCAACACCATCAAATTGAACAATTGAATAGATCATTTTTTCATCGAAATTTTTAAGTCTTTCTTCAAAGTTATCGTAGTCATCACCATAAACGATAATAATAAATTCATCTCCGCCAACGTGGAAACATTTTGATGTTGGGAAAAGACCTGGAATTGTTTGGCCACATCTAACAACAAGAGAGCAACCAAATCTATGACCATATTTATCATTTGTTGCTTTTAAATTATTCAAATCCATTAAGATAACAGCAAATTTTACGTCTTCACCATCATCGATTCTATTATTTATAGATTCGATTTCACTAATATATGATCTTTCATTATATAAACCAGTTAATTCATCAATATAGGACATTTCTTCTAACTTTTTATATGCTCTATGTTCACGAATTGTAACTCTATAATTTCTTAAAGCCAAAAGAACAATAACAAAAGCATAGGCTACAAGGTTAAATATATTTTCCCAGATAAGTGTTCCATCAAAAAATTCGTTTGGATTGAAAGAAAAATAGATAAGTATCGAAATAAGAGATAAGAGCGAAAAAAATGTAAAGAATATTGGCTCAACAACAAATAATCCAGCAATAATTGTCCCAATCATTAAGTAAATTATTGATGGTTCTCCAAGCGTTAAATCAAGCATATAAACAAGCGTTGCCCAAGCCATTAAAAGGAAACCATAAATGTGATAAGCAACAGCAAGCTTCATATTACTTATTTTTTCTTTTTTGCCTAAAATCATTAAGAAAATATATATCAAAGAAACGCCAAGAACAATTCCTTGTAAAATGTAATAAGCGACTTCTTTTTCATTAGCGACTATATCATCACTTATAAACCAAGCAATTGAAAACCCTATATCCAGTAAAGAAATAATTCCTAAAAAAACGATGGCCATTATCCGATATTTTCTGAGATAATTACCAATTATTTCAAGTAACTCAGAGATATTTTCCTTAAGTGGTCTTTTCATATTATTAACCTCGAAAATATTTTATCATCAAAAATTTAAAAACATGAAGAAAATATGAATATAATGGTAATTATTTAGTGTGAAACGCGATCAAATTCGTTTGATTGTTCTTTACTAGACTCTTCCTTTTTGCTAATTTCATAAAAAACAAAGAGCAAGAAAATGAATAAATATAAGATGTATTGAATTGTTTCAATAAATGTATATATAAAATAAGATAGGCAACTTAACGAAAGAGCAAAAGCAATTTTTTGTGATTTTTTAAATAATTTTATAGAGATAAAGGCAGAATAAACAAGTAGAGCAATATAAGCAGCTAAGTGTATTACACCTCCATTTCCTAAAATATTGATAAATGCGTTGTGAGCTGGTACTAAATAAGAAGCATAAGGTCCAAGCGACCAAGTTAAGATTAGATTAAACGATCCAAATCCATAGCCTATCACCCAGCCTCCTTTTTTAAGAATGGAAAAAGAAACATCATAGATATGCGCCCTCGAATTTAGAGTTGTTGTATTAGTTATCATTTTTAAGGCGTGATATAAATGAGGCAAAAATTCCCCATTTAAAAGGAAAACGATTATTAGTAGTGCACCAACAAGTAAAACAAGAGAAGAATATATAATTAATAAGATAATGTTTCTCTTTTTGTGCTCTTTAAAAGAAGCGATAATTCTATAAAAAATAAAAACAATAATAGCAAAAGCACCTAAAAACAAGCTTCCTCTACAATGTGTATAAGAAATGTTAATTAAAAAGTAGGTAGCTAATAAATAATGCCAGAAGTGAGGGCGAATACTATGTAAAATAAGTGCCATCAATATCCCAATGAGCATGACCATTCCAACAGAATTTGAATTTATAATAAATGAGGCGGCAGGAGTCAAACTACCTTCTTTATAACCGAATAAAACCTGAAAATAATTAGCAATTTTATCATATTCAGTAATGTAAGAATAAAGTAAAACAACAAGACAAAAAGCAAAAGCAAGATAAGATAAAAAGACAATAAAGTTAGAGTTTTTAAATCTTTTTGAAAAAACAAATAAGGTTGAGTAGATGAATAAAAAGATTAAAACAAAATCAAAAGAAAAGATTGCTTTGTTAAAATTGTTAATTAGAACAATAGCGGATTCTTCATAAGTAAAAACGTTTGGAGCTTGAAAAATTGAAACTAAACCAGTAATTAAAACCGCAATAGAAATTATGTTTATCCGTTTGTAAGGAATTTCTCCTCTCTTAAAAGAGCCGGATATGAAAAGTACAAAGGATATTAAACCACATAAGAAAAGAAGAGTAGCAATTCCAAGTGAAAGATTAACCTCACTTGGATCTTGGTGATACATATAAAGTTGGCCATAACTAGCCAAGACCACAAAAAAGACAAAGCCAAATAAAAGCGCAAAGTCTGTCCGTCTAAATATTGCTTTGATTCTATTTAACATTAAAATCATTTTAATCTATTTTAAATACATATTAAAGAAACAAAATAAATTAGTGAAAAATATTTTGAAAAATTAATTAAAAACCTTGCAAAACTCAACTTTTTTCTAAAAACCGATTTAAATTAAAAAGTAATAAATAATAAAAAAATTGAATCTCATCTAATCTTTAAAATGTGCTTATTAATGTTATAATTCTTATGTTATGAAAATAGAAGAAGAATTGCTATTTGGATATCAAGTTAAAGAAGATCTTTTGCTCAATTTTTGTTTTAAAAAAGAAAAAGATAAATTCATTAAAACATATGAAATAATGAATGGAGATTTTGAATTAATAATTTCTATTAAAAAAGGCAAGCTCGTTCCAAAGATGATTGATAAAAATTATGGCGACGAATATTCTCTTTTTACTAATGAATATGCTACCGGAGAATTTGTAGGAAAACTTAAAGATGAGTATAGAAATATCATTTTAGAAATTAGAAATAAATGTTATAGAAAATCTTTATTTCCTGATGCGCAAGCAGAAAGAGTAGCTAAATATATAAAAGATAATTATGATGATGAACCTGAACTTCCATGGAAAAAATACCCTTATTTTGGTATTTTTAGGAACAAAATTAATAAAAAGCGGTATGGGTGCATTATGAATGTTGAAGATAATAAACTCGCACCAAAAGCAAAAGGAAGAACTGTTATTAATTTAAAAGCTGATAAGTCTATTTTTGATGCCCTTTTATGTGAAGAGAATATTTTTCCTGGATGGCATATGAACAAGAAAGCTTGGATATCTGTTTCTTTATCAGATTATTTTCCTGATGAATACGTTTTTCTTTAGTTGATATGTCTTATGAAACAATAAGAAATTTAAATAGTAAGAAAAAATAGAGGAAAAAATAATGAAGTACAAGTGCAACAAATGTAATACCGAATTTGATGGAACACTTCCGATTCATCCTCATCCTGCTGGATATGGCTCTAGATTATCAATGATTGGATGTCCGGTTTGTGCAAAAATAGCAGCAACCCCGATTACTTGTCCAAAATGTTTATCGGCAGATTTAACTCCAATTCTAAAATAATAAAAGAGGAAAATTTTTCCTCTTTTTAATTAAAAACCTTGCAAAACTGAACTATTTTATAATTTTGTGCTTAATTTGTTGGTTCGTAAGCGGTATTTAAATATTTTGCAGCTTTTGCAAAATCAAAGAAATTTTGATAATCGTAGAATGAGAATTGATCTATTTTTTCTTCTGTGTAATCTATTGGAAAATTACTTTCCTTTTTATATATAGAAAGAATTTAGGTTAATTGTTATATTGATTTCGCTTCATATCGACAATATTATCAATCGCGATAACTAAAGCTACAAAGAAGTAGTAGTCTTGATCATCATCAAGAGTAAGTGTGAAAGAATCTCTTAAAGAAATGTGACGAGCAACATGGCCAACTTCTTTATCGTTAAGATAAATATGGTAATCAAAACCTAAAATGTTTCCTCTAATTACAAGATTACCTAAAGCACAATCGATATTGTAATGGTCGTGTAGAGTTAAAAATTTAGTTTCTAAAGTTGCAACAAGTTTTTCATCTTTATCAAAAACAAAACAAGCATGTCTAAAGAAGTTCCAGAAACGATTACGAACTTGATAAATTAAATTATCATTCATGTCATAAATAAATTTTCTTCTTCTTATAGAAAAGAATTTTCCTTTAACTTTTAAGAGGTCATTACCTTCTGTATCTTTAACAACTGATGATTCACCAAGTGATACCCATTTATTTCTAATTTCAATTTGTCTCATATTTAGAATCCTTTCTTTATTAATTCTATAAGATTAAATTTTTTATTTCTACCTAACTTTAAATTTTAAAGAATTAATCTTAAGATAAACTTAATAAAAAAGATTATAATGGCATTAAGTTAACTATTAATATAAAATATCACCAGGAAAAGATATGGCAAAATTCAACGAAAAAGATAGAAGATTCAAAACAATTAGAAAGACTAGCTATTCAGCTAATGCCTTTTATCTTGCATTGCATCTAGTTTATTTTATTTTGTTTTTAATAGCTAAACTTTACGTAATGGTTTATGTAACTTTAGGTATTATTGTTTTATATGCTCTTTTCTTTTTGCTTATTAGAGCAAAAAAATATTTTCTTTTTACAATTATTTGTGGAAACGAATTCTTAGCGTTTATTATTTTTGCTTCAATAATTCTTGGATTTGAAACCGGATTCCATTTACTTTTAATTGGTTTAAGTGTTGTTTCTTTCTTTACAACTTATTTTGCTAAGAAAACTAGTGCAATAGAATCTTATATTTGGGTTGGTTTATCTTCCATAATTTATGTCGCTCTCGTTTTAGTAGATCACTTTAATGCACCTATTTTTTCAATTGATAGTTGGCTAGAAACTACCCTCATGATTTTACACGTAACAATAGTGTTTGTTATTATCACTGCGTTTTTAACTGTTTTCTTAAAATATGCGACTTCTCTTGAAAAGAAGATTGTTAATGAATCAAGAACTGATGAATTAACTCAAATTAGCAATAGATATGGTTTATACGATTTTTATGAAGATATTAAAGATAAATCAAATACAGTTTTAGCTTTATTTGATATTGACGATTTTAAAAATATTAATGATACTTATGGCCACGTAGCAGGGGATTATGTCTTAAAAACTGTTGCTCAATTAGCAGATAATGTTATTGATGATTCGTTTGTTTGCAGATATGGTGGGGAAGAATTTGTCATCATGATTGAAGATGATATGAGTGAAGGATATTTTAAGCGTTTAGAAGCTTTTAGAAAAATCATTGAAAATCAAGAATTTGAATTTGAAAAAATGAAAACGCATCTAACAGTTACAATTGGTGCGGTAAAATATATCGATAAAATTGATTTAACTAAATGGGTAGAACTTGCCGATGAAAAAATGTATAAAGGCAAGAACTCAGGCAAAAACAAAACTGTTATTTAAAATTCAAAAATCCGCAATTATTTTTAAATTTCTAGTTAATACATTAAAAATAGTTATTTTGTCTAAAGACGTTATGGCATAATAAATAAAGATAGTTATGCTTATTTTTAGTAAACAAATATAAATTTTTCATGAATTTGAATAAATTCTATTTTTTGGCGAATAATTCGCCATCTCGGTTATTTAAAAAGTTCGCCAAAAAAGTGAATATGTTAAGGAAGGAGGTAAGAGACGATGACTCTTGGTCAAAAATTAAAAAAATTAAGAAACGATAAGGGGTTAACACAAAAAGAACTCGCCGAACAATTACATGTCACTTTTCAAACAATTAGTAAATGGGAAAGCGATAAAAATGAACCTGACATATCCACATTAAAAGAATTGTCTAAATTTTATGGTTGCTCTTTTGACTATTTATTAAGCGAGGAAGAACCACCAAAAGAAGAAGTAAAGGAAGAAGGTGCAAAAGAAGAAGCAGTTAGTGAACCTGAACCAGCTCCAGTTGAAGCAATTACAAAAACAATTGTTATTCATCAAAACGATCTACACGTTTGTGCTAAATGTGGAAAGGATATTCCAGAAGAAGAATTAGTATCTGAAGACATTACTAAAAGAGAAAGACACGGGAGAATCACAAGGACGGTTTCTGTAGGCCAAACTTTTTATCACAAAGGTTGTTTAGAGTTAGTTAAAAGAGAAAGAGCAGAAGCTTCTAGAAGAGCAAAAGCAGCACAAGCTTCAAGAGCAAAAAAGATATGTTTTGGTTGGGGAATAGCAGCAGGCATTGTTGCTTTAGGCATTGCATTAGCTATTTTTCTAAATCATACCGAAAATGTACATTGGGCATTAGGCTCATTATTTAGCGTCTTAATTGGATATGCTATGTTTTCTATGATTTATTGCATTTTATGTGGCTCATATATAGGAGAGGTTTTTCTTTGGTGCTCATCAAGAACAATTAGATTCCCTGGTCTCATATTTAGTTGGAGTTTAGACGGGTTTATGTGGCTAATTGGAATGAAAATATTATTCGCAATTCTTGGATTCTTAGCAGGACTATTTTTCCTTGTTTTTGCTATTGTATTTTCTTCAACTTTAAGTTCCGTTTCTTTTCCTTTTATTCTTATACATAATATTTATAATGATTACGAAGATTGTTTAATTTAGGGAGGATCTTTTAATGAAAAAGAAATTATTATTACTCTTTGTACCTGCTGTATTAGGACTTTACTTAGCTTCTTGTGGAGGAGGAGATTCGTCAAATACACCAACAGATGGAGGCAATACACCTGTAGTACCGGTTGGACCAGAAACACCCGAAAAGAAAGACATTACAGGCATCACCTTTGAAAGTCAAAAATATACGTTTGATGGTAATCCTCACACTCTTGAAATTAAAGGCACCCTTCCTACTGGAGGAAGTGTCAAATATACAAATGCTGGACCTCATACAAATGCTGGGAAATATAACGCAACAGCACTTATTACAGCTCCTGATTACAAAGATTTAACATTAAACGCGACTTTAACTATTGAAAAAGCCGAATTTAGTGGATATAAATATGAAAGTTTAGCAGTTAAATACGATGGGAACGATCACATAAATGATATCCAAATTACAGGAGTCTTGCCTCAAGGGACAAACACAAAACAAACTGTAAAAGATTCAAAAGGTAATATTGTAACAACAGCGATAGATGTTGGTACTTATGATTTTACATGTGAAGTAACTAATAATAACTACAAAACAATCACTTTAAATGCACAATTAATCATTCAAGCTCAAAAGAAAAATATGCCTGTTTTTGTTGCAAGCGATGGAACAATTTATTTTTCAAATGGCTTACATAATAATTATTTGTATTCGTTAAGCGGTTCAACAACAAGCTTAATTGATTATTCGACACCAAAAGAATTTATTAAAAATAATAGTTCTAGTGCATCATTTATCGCTGGCGCAGCTTTCTTAAATTCTGTTAAAGAAGTTAAAAGCGGTGAATCTACAGTTCTATATACTGATAGTAATATCGATGCTTTTGTTAAGGAAAGCGAGACTATTTATTATTATTCAAGCAATACTCTCAAATCATCAAATTCAGGAATTTATAAGGTTGATGCAACCGATACAGAAAACGAACCAACTGTTACTAAAATTTTTGAAGGCAAAACTGATAATCTAGCTCTTTATAATGGTAATTTATATTTTACAAATAAAAGCGACCACGATTATCTTTATAAAATTAATTTATCTTCAAAAGCCACAACTTTAGTAATGGAAGAAAAAGTTCATGAATACATAATTAATGATAACAAATTGTATTGCACTGTTGATGCAGTTAACGATTATGTTGGTTATTTAGATTTGAGCAAAACTTCAACAGAACCTACTAAATTAACTAATGCTGCTGGGGAATTTTTAACAATTAAAAATGGATATCTTTATTATAATTACACAGATTTATTCTCAATAATCGATAGTAAATTAAAAGGTATTTGGAGAATTAGCACTAGTGGAGGAATCGCTGAGCATATAGTTCAAAACGAAGGAATAAATGGTTTTGATGTTGAATCATCATCTTCACTAGTTTATATCGATCAAACAGACTTGCATCTATATCGATATGATTTATTAACCAAAGCAAGAACAGATTTGCTTGAAGGATTTGTCGCTCCTGAAAGCACACCTTTAAATATTGGTGGCCAAACAATTTCATATGGCACAAAAACATATTATTTAAATATGTATGCAGGAAAAACTTTATATGTATATGATGAATCTACAAAGAAAACATCGCAATTAACAGCCAATAAAGTTCAAGATTTCTTCATTTATAAGGATATTTTATATTTTAATCTTGTAACATTATTTACAAATAACGACTTATATGCTGTTAATCTAATAATGGGTGGAGAAGCTGAAAAGATTTCTACTTATGATGTTAGAAATATGACAACTGACGGCACTTATTTATATTCAACTCACTACAATTGGGCAGGACTTTCAGCCGGAATGTCAAGAATGAGACTTGATGGAAGTGAATATGTAAAATTCTCTGAAGTTAACGGACCAAAGAATTTAACTATCAAAGATTCAAAACTTTATTACATTAATTGTCAAACCGGTCAAGATAACGGATATGTTGAATACTTAAATTTAAGTGATATTAAATCAGATTCTAAAGAATTAGAAGGTACAAGATTATCTAATAATATTAAAAACGTAAAACAATTTGCTTTTGATGGAAAAGACATGTTCTACATTTATAATGGAGCTATTGAAAATTCTTTAAGAAGAACTGATTTAGATTCTTTAGGAGAAGGAACAAAAATTGCATCAAATAAAACCGCTCCAACAGAATTCTTACTTAATGGAAATTATGTCTATTATTATTCTTATGCTATGACCGCTCCAAGTAGTGCAGGATTCTATAGAGTAAATAAAGCCGCAACAGAAGATGGTACGCAAGAATTATTAGTTGGCTATGATTCAAAATATTATGCAACTAGTTTATCAATTTCCGATAACGGCTTCTTATATTTCTTTAACTATGTTCCTAAATTAGTTTTAGGTGATGCACATTTCTATCAAATTGATTTAAGTAAAAAGACAGTTTTAAAAATTAGTTAATAAGTAAATACTTTTCAACCAATAAATCAAAATAGCTACGATTGTTATCATATGTTAAAATAATTCTAACATGAGCGAGAATTTGTTTTTAACAAACGATTCTAAAAAGAGTTTTTTAGATGAAATAAAAAGTTCACTTGCAAAATGCAAATCTTTTAAGTTTTCAGTTTCTTTTATTAAAAAAGCTGGTCTTGTTTTGCTCTTAAAAGACATTGAAGAAGCACTTAAAAGAGGTGTAGAAGGTAAAATTATTACCTCAACTTATCAAAATTTTACTGATATCGCATCTTTAGAAACGTTTTTAGAACGGCAACAAAAATATCCAAATTTTAAATGTAAACTTGATTATAAATGTTTTGATGAAAAAGGATTCCATACAAAGGGATATATTTTTGAATTTGATAATGAATATGAAGTTATAATTGGCTCATCAAATTTTACTAGATTTGCTTTGCTTTTTAATAAAGAGTGGGATTTATCTGTTCCTACAAATGAAAATGAAAATTTATTAACTGATGTATTAGCTGAATTTGATAAATATCGGGAAGCTACTTATGAATTAGATAGAGATATTATTAAAAGATACGCACTTAAATTAGAATATGCCATTACCTCATGGGATATGGACTATTTTGACATGGATGAAGATGGAAAAATTAGACCAAACGCCATGCAAAGAAAAGCATTAAAAGAGATAAAAAGATACCACGATCTAAACGTAAAAAGATGCTTGGTTGTCGCAGCAACTGGTAGTGGTAAAACATATTTATCTGCTTTTGATGCTCTAAATTTTGAAGCTCATAGACTTTTATTTGTTGTTCATAGAGATACGATTTTAGAAGAAGCAAGAAACACGTTTGAACGTGTGTTTGGAAACACTAGAACTTATGGAATTTATAATGGTCAAAAACAAGAATTAGATGCCGATTTTATTTTTGCTTCAAATCAAATGCTAGCAAGAAATTTAGTTTTATTTGATAAAAAAGAATTTGATTATATCGTAGTAGATGAAGTTCATCACGCTGTTGCAAGTACATATCAAAAAATTATTAGTTACTTTAAACCAGATTTTTTGCTTGGTTTAACTGCAACTCCTGAAAGAATGGACGGTCAATCTTTATATGATTTGTTTGATAACAATGTGCCATATGATCTTCGCTTAAGAGATGCGATTGAAAACGACTTAGTTGTTCCTTTCCATTATTATGGAATTAAAGATAGTTTAATTAATTATGAAGATAATGTAACAAGCGAAGGAATTAGAAAATTTATTTCTCAACTTTCTAGTGAAACACATTGTGCTTTTTTAGATAGCGAAATCCAAAAACATCTTCCAAAAAACGGCAAATTAAAATGCATTGGTTTTTGTAGAACAGTAGAACATGCAAGATTAATGTCAGAAGGGATGAGCAATTTTGGTTATCATACGACATATTTAAGCGCAAATGATCCTACAGGTGTCCGTTTAAAGAAATTTGAAGATTTACAAAACGAAAATAATCCATTAAACATCATTTTTGCTGTTGACGTTTTAAATGAAGGTGTTGATATTCCAGCAATTAACATGGTTTTGTTCTTAAGACCAACCGAATCAAGCACAGTTTTCTTGCAACAACTAGGTAGAGGACTTCGTAAATATGAGAAAAAAGATTATTTAACTGTACTTGATTTTATCGGAAATTCATATAAAAGAAGTGCACAAATCGCCATTGCTTTAGGTAGCTTAACTAAATCAACTTCTCAGTTAGAAAAAAGAACAGTTTCTGATTATATTAGAACCGATTTCACGACACTTAATATTCCAAATTTAATAATTAAAATTGATAAAGAATCTAAAGATGAGATTTTAAAATCAATTGAAAGAACAAATTTCAATGATTTTAAAACTCTAAAGCAAGATTATGAAAATTTTAAAAATTATTTAATTCAAAATAAAACAATAACTCCGGACTCTCACCCTTTTCCAACTGACTTTTTAGATCAATCAACTGGAACCGATTTAATAAGATATACAAAAAAGTATGAATCATATTATGATTTTTTGCTTAGGGCAGAAACTAATGTTGCATATTTAAATCAAGAAGAAGTAAATGTTTTAAGAACTCTTTCCTGGTTCCTTCCTCTAGTAAGAAAAGAAGAATTTTTAATTTTAAAATATTTAATTGAAAAACCTTTAAATTTGAAAGAAATTGAAAACAAGTTGAGTTCTGCAGGGTTTTTAACTATAAATCACGCTTTAAATATGCTAGAAAAGAATGTTGGAGGATCTTTACCAAGTAGTTTTGTTCCGTTAATTAAACATGAAAATGATTTCTATTCTTTAAATTTTGAAATTCACACAGAAGTTTTTAAACGCTGGGTAGAAGACTTTATTAATTATGGTTTAGAAAAATATGACATTGAAGGATATAAAGAAATAGGTTTGTTAAGACTATATGGCCAATACACCGGACCAAAGGCTTTTATGGCTATGAATTTAAAGGTTGGTGATTCAGAAAAAGCAAACATAATGTTTATGAAAGGTGTTAATTACTTAAATAATGAACTTTGTGTTTTTGTTAATTTAAATAAAGATTTCCAAAAAGAAGATCGTTTAAAATATCAAGATTATTTTAAAACAAACACCATCTTACATTGGGAATCAGAAACAAATACAACTATAACTAATTCGAAAGGTATTGCGCTTTTGAATGCTAAATACGCTCATGTTTTTATTAGAAAAGTTAAAAAAGAAGATGGTATTGAAATGCCATTTATATATTTAGGAAAAGGGGAATTAACAAATCCAAAAGAATCTGGTAAAACCCCTTCAACTTTACTTTTTGATATAGTTTTAGAAAACTCAGTTCCAGAAGTTTATACCTATGATTTTGGTATAAAGGATGTCGATTATGAAGAGAAGAATTAGAGTAGTTGCAGCTCTCATTAGAAAAGATAATAAAATTTTTGCAGCTAAAAGAGCATATGGCTTTTTAAAAGGTAAATGGGAGCTTCCTGGAGGGAAAATTGAAAAAGGCGAAACTCCAGAAGAAGCGATTGTAAGAGAAATTAAAGAAGAATTATCAACAGAAATAAAAGTAAATAAATTTTTAACAAATATTGTATATGAATATCCAGAATTTATCTTAGATATGGATGTTTTTGATTGCTCAATTTTAAATGGACGTTTAGCCTTAGATTCACACGTACACTTAGAAGAAGCGTTTTTAGGAATTAATGATTTTAAACCTGATGAGCGGTGCCCAGCAGATAAAAACGTTATTAGTAGTTTGTTTAAATTATATATTATATAAATGTTAAAAATGCGATTATGAATCAATAATTAGCTTATTTGAATATGTTGTAAAAGGACTTCCTAATATTGAAGAAGCCTATAGCCAAATGAGTCTATTTGACCAAGATTGACACAAAATGGCAAAAAATTGATACCACAGTATAAATATTTATTGTTTTTTAATCATTTTCTTACTAAACTAAAAGTATGATTTTTTATCACGGTTCTAAAGAAATAATTAATGTCCCAACTGTAAAAGGCTCTAATCCAGAAAATGATTATGGATCATCTTTTTATTTGACAAAAGATATTGAAGCAGCAAAGTCGTGGGCATGTAGAAACAATAAAGTAGGCGTGATAAATAAGTTTATGGTTAAGGAAACAACTTATAAAAGGTTAAAAATTTTAGACTTAACCGATAAAACTAAATATAGCGTTTTAAATTGGCTTGCAATACTTTTGAAATTTAGAAAAGTAAGCACTGAATTTAAAAAGAATAATAAAATTATTTTTGAATGGATTGATAAATATTACATTGATGTAAACGATTTTGATATCGTAATTGGTTATAGAGCAGACGATGCTTATTTTAGATTTCCAATAAGTTTTATTAACGGAGAAATCTCGCTTGAAGACCTTGAAGAAGCATATGAATTGGGTGATTTAGGCATTCAATATGCCTTTATGTCAAAAAGAGCGATCAAATCGTTAGAATTTTTAGAATCAATTAAATGCGAGTCTACATATATTGGTACATATTTTAATGTTGTAGTAAAAGGGTCTAACTCTTTTAATGAGATTTTAAGCAAACCAAAAGATTTAAATAAAAAATATATTCTAGATTTGATGAGGGAAGATAATGAACATTAGATTTATATATGAATACGCCAATTTAATTGAAAGAGCTTTGTCTTTTGGCTATAAATATAGCTTTACTTTTGATTATATTGAAAAAAGTTTGGCAAATAATTTATATGTTCAAAACATTGAAAAAGACAATCTAGTTCTTCCACCAAAAGTAGACAGTGACTTTATAGATGAAATTTATGAAAATAGTAATCACGACAAAGAAGATGTTCCGGTTTATGCAGAATGCCTTTGGGCAGCAGAAGCGTATTTAAGAATTCAGTCAAGAACTAAATTAACTTTCGAAGCTATATTTTTAATTCTTCCTTTAAGTCAAATGTATAATTATTTTCCTATTTATCATGAAATGGATTTTGAGAAAATAATTTCTGTTTTTCTTGAAGAATTTAGAAAAAAGTCGGTTTTTGCAAGCTTTTTGAATAGATATAAAGTTTCTTTAAAAGAAATTTCAAAATATACAAGGATTTGTTATTCAACTTTAGTAAGTTTAAAATCGCGAAAAAGGGATATTAAAAAGTTAAATGTTGAGACAACGTATAAAATTGCAAACTTGTTAAACATTCGTATAGAATCACTTGCTGAATTAGAAATAATCTAAATTTTAATTTAATACTTGCACATTAAGAAAAGATAATTATATACTTATGATAGTTAAACTATCATTTTGATAATTTATCTATCAAGGAATAATTTTATGGCATTTTTAGATTTGAAAAAGACCTATGTAGTTGATGTTGCAACAAATCTTTTCTTATCAAAAGGAATTGAAAATGTAACTATCAAAGATATTGCTGAAGCAGCAGATGTAGGTGAGATGACAATTTATCGTTATTTTGGTAAAAAACAAACTATAATTGCTGAAGCTGTTTTGAGCTTGCAAGATATAGTTGCTAGTGACTACTTTAAATTAAATGAAGCTAAAACTGGATTTGAGAAATTAAAAGCATTTTATTCTTCTTATCTAGATATTTTTGAAGACAAACCAGAATATTTTAGATTCATTAGAGAATTTGATCTTGCGATGATGGGTGAAAATGAAGAAACTTTAAAAGAATATGAAAAACAAATTGAAACCTTTAAAGAAAAATTCATTGAAAGCTATGAACTCGGTTTAAAAGATAAAACAGTAAAAGAAATAGAAAATATTCAACTTTTTTATTTCACAAGCACTCACTCTTTAATAGAACTTTGTAAAAAACTATCTTTTAAAAAGGGAGTTCTCGAGCAAGACAAAAAGATTAAAAAGTTCGATGAAATCGGATGTTTAATAAATATAATATTAAAGTCACTTAAAGCTTAATGGAGGAAATTATGAAGATTACTTATTTAGTTGATGGTGTTAAAAAAGAGGCAATTGAATCAAATGCTGATTTTGATTTAGTTGTTGAAAATAAAGAAAATAGAAGTCTAGTAGCTTTAAAAGCTAAAAAAGATTTAGATTTAGTTTTAGCTGAAGACAAATTAAGCGTAACTTGTAACTCAACTGATTTATATTTTTTAAACGGGTATCAATCGTGGACAGATACAAAAGAATTTTCTTTAAAACAAAAATTAAGAAACATCAAAAAATCACCAAAATTAATTACAAAAATGTTTGCCCTTGATAAATACGGTGATAGTGAATTTTATGAATATACACCTAAAAAGATGCATGGTTATGATATTTTTTATTCTAAAGGAAAATCAGAATCATTTTTATATTCTTTAAATTTTAATGTTGCTTATTTAATTATTGAACTTCATAAAGATGATAAATCAATCCATCTTTTAAGTGATATAAACGGAATTTCTTTAAAAGCAAACGAAGAAATTACAGTTTTTGATTATAAATATTTTTCAAATTATGAAGAAGGACTTGAATCATTTAAAAAAGATTTCCCTTCATTAAATAAAGAAAAAATATTCGGTTACACTAGTTGGTATAACTATTATCAAAACATTAATGAAGAAATTATTTTAAAGGATTTAGATGCTTTAGATTCTAGATTTAATGTCTTCCAAATTGATGATGGTTATGAAACTTTTGTTGGAGATTGGCTTGATATAGATGAAAAGAAATTTCCTAATGGCTTAGAAAAAATTGTCGAAAAAATTCATTCAAAAGGATATAAAGCAGGAATTTGGCTTGCTCCTTTTGTTGCAGAAACTAAATCAAAATTATTTGAAGAACATAGAGATTGGTTTTTACGTGACAAAGAAGGCAATCCAGCTTTAGCCGGAGGAAACTGGTCAAAATTTTATGCTCTTGATTACACAAAAGAAGAAGTAAAAGACTATATTAGAAAATGTTTAGAATATTACATGAATATTGGTTTTGATTTCTTTAAACTTGATTTCCTTTATGCAGCTGCGCTCTACGTAAAGAACGGAAAAAGTAGATGCCAAGCTCAAAAAGAAGCTTATGAATTTTTACGTAATATATTAAAAGATAAGATAATTCTTGGTTGTGGAGCAAACATTATAAATTCTTATAAAACTTTTGATTATTTAAGAATTGGACCAGATGTATCGCTTAAATTTGATGATGTTTTCTACATGAGACTTTTCCATAGAGAAAGAATTTCTACAAAAGTTACCATCCAAAATACAATTTTTAGACATATTTTTGATGGACATCTATTTGGAAATGATCCAGATGTTTTCCTTCTAAGAGATGAAAATATCGATTTAACTGATGAGCAAAAAAAGGCGCTCACAACCATCAATGCCCTTATGGGAAGTGTCTTTATGACAAGTGATAATATTGCAACTTATAACGAAGATAAAAAATCAATTTTAGATAAAGCTTTTAATCTTTTTTATAAAGCAGAGGTCACCTCAGTAAAAACAAATGGCAAAAATTTAATTTATATTGATTATGAAATTTCTAATGAAAATAAATGTTTAACATATAACTATAAGAAAGGAGTTTTAGTTGATTATGAGTAAATCTGAAGTTATTTTTGGGAACGCTCAACCTAAAAAAGTAGTTAAAGGAGCTTATAAAAGTAAAGCAAAATATATAAAGAAATATGGAGATGATTCTTCAAAAGACTATAAACTAAATTTTAAAGATATTTCTACATTAGATTTTATTAATGCCTCAAATATTGTTTTTGGAGAAAATGAGGAAAAATTTGATGAAAAAGCTTTGATTGTTGGAAATATCAGAATGGGATTTGGTCATTATAGAATTTCTATTGCTATGGCAAGTGCTGCTAGAGCACTTGGCTATAAACCATATTGGTTAGATTTAGCTTCTTTTGATGCAACCGGTTCTAAAATGATTAGAGAACAAAACGATATGTATTCTTTAGCATCAAGAATTTCTCAAAAATCTAAACTATTTAACAAAATTGTTTGGGAACCTTTAAATTCTGAAGGCTTTAAAAAGATTTCTTATAATGCAAAAGACCAAGCAAATAGTGAACTTTTAGTACCTATTTTTAGAAATATTCCTAAAGATATACCTTATATTGCAACTCACGTTTGGCCTTCTCAAGCAGCAATTCATGCTGGAATGACTCATGTTGTTAACGCAATTCCTGATAACTGGCCAATGGGCTTACACCTCTCTGAAGGAGCATTACATTGTGTTCAAACTCCTTTTGCATATTTTGGTTATAAAACACTTAATGGATTTGATAAAAAACCACTTAAAGGAATTCCTGAAGATAGTTTAAAGATGGTTGGTTGTTTTGTTGATCATGAACTCCTTGTTAATCTTGAAGAAGATAATAAAAGAAGAAAAGATAGAATTAAAAATGATAAACCACTTAGAATTTTGATGACAGTAGGAGGAGCTGGTGCAGGTTTTGATATGTTCTTATCGATGGTTAAGCACCTTTTACCTTACGTTAAAGAAAATAAAGCAGCACTTTTTATTAATTTTGGAGACCATTTAGACGTTTATAAAAAATTGATTTCAAAAGTAGAAATTGAAACGAAGAATTATTTTAATGAATACTCACGTTTAAAAGATTTAGTTTCTGAGATTAAAGAAGGTGAAGCAAGCGGCATTTATTGTGTTTACAATGAAAATATATTTGAAGCAGTTTATTCAACAAATCTTTTAATGCCAGTTACTGATTTACTTGTAACAAAACCTAGTGAACTTGCTTATTACCCAATTCCTAAACTTTTCATGAAACACATTGGTGGGCATGAAGTGTATGGAGCAATAAATGGAAGAGAATGTGGAGATTCAACTCCAGAATGCCCAACCAAAAAAGAAGCGAACGCAATGTTAGATAGACTACTCAGCGATAAAGAATTAATACCTCATATGTGCGACAGAATTGATGAACTTAAAAAAGAAGGTCATTATGATGGAGCTTATGAGTGTGTTAAATTAGCTGTAGGAAAATAATTTTTAAGGGATTGTTACACTAATCCCTTTTTAATTGTTTAAAATAAGCAATTAATTAAAACTAAAAACATACGGATATTAATAAGGGAAAAAGGCTAATTAGAACTAAAAATTGAATATTATAAATAATTAATGCATTTCCATTAAGTTTTTAAAGAAAGAACTGAATAAAAATAGGTTTTTAAACATAAAAATTAGTAGTGATTTTTAGAGGATCATTTTATTTAAAAATAATAATTTATGGCTCGTGACAAATGAATTTATACATTATTTGCAAACTATTATCATTTTTAATGCAATTTTTATACAATACCATTAATTCTAAAATTTAATTACATAAAATATGAAAGGGAGGGATAATAAATGTTCCTAAAGAAAAAAGCGTTATGGCAAGGCCTAGCTGGCGTTTTCTCATTGACTGCTGTTCTTTCGGTTGCAACAGGACAAGTTCTTGAAGCAAATAAAGCAACAATAGATAGCGCCTTAGGCACACAAAGTACTTTACTCGTTTCTGAAGATGGTGATGGATTATACACACAATTCCAACCAAGAGAAGAATTCATCAACAGAGACGAAACAGGAAAAATTACTGGCTATAACACAAAGAATTTCTTAAAGGCCCAAATTCAATTAGGCCGTAGATCCGGTTATGAAGGTAGCGTTCTTTTAAAGAATGAAAATAATACTTTACCTTTAGCAAAAGGATCAAAGGTCACACTTTTAGGTGTTCGTTCACACATGACCAACTTAGGTTCAGGACAAGGTGTTGACGCAAATGGTCAAATGGTCTCACTTGTTAGAGCATTAAGTGGTACAGAAACCGATTTTGCTACAGAAGTTGCAAAAGGTAACGCATTAACAACCGCTGACAATTTCCAATTCTCAGAATTGAATCTTGAAGGCAGAACAGATGGTGCAGGTGCTGGATTTGAATGTAACCCAGCAATGGTCGAAAGATATAAGACCTTAAAGAAAGGTGGATATAATGATAGACCTGGCGCATCAGCTGAAGTTGCTGTTAGTGAAATTAGTGATGTTTCACTCGATGGTTATAAAGATGCAGCAATTATCGTAATTGGTAGAGGTTCATCTGAAAACTCAGATTTCTCAAGACCAGCAGCAGGACAAAGAAGTCAATTAGCTTTAACACAAAACGAATTAGACACAATCGCTTATGCAAAAGCTAACTTTGAAAAGGTTGTTGTCTTAGTTGGTACAAACTCACCAATGGAAATTCAAGAACTCAAGGACGATACAGGTGTTGACTCAGTCTTATGGATTGGTCACTTAGGCTGTTTCGGTTCACTTGGTGTTGCTGATGTCCTTTGTGGTAGAGTTTCCCCATCAGGTGCTTTAGCAGATACATATGCAAGATATGGTATGTCATCACCTGCATCAGTCAACTTTGGTAACTATCAATTCCCAAATACTGGTGATTACTCTAATTTAAGAAGTAACTCAAAAAAATACGTTGTTGAAGCAGAAGGTATCTACACTGGTTATAGATACTATGAAACACGTTACTATGACAAAGTTTTAGGTAAAGGCAACGCTGGTGGAAATTCAGGCGTCTGGGGCAATGAAGCAGGCGAATGGAAATATGAAGATGAAGTAACCTACACATTTGGTTATGGATTATCATACACAACATTCAAATTTGAAATGGTCAGACAAAAGACTGAAAAATCAGCACATAGCAGATACACAAAATTCACAGTCAAAGTTACAAATACTGGCTCAGTTGCTGGTGCTACACCAGTCCAAATTTATGGACAAGCACCATATACACACAGCACAGACCTCAAACAATTACAAAAACCAGCTATCCAATTATTAGAATTCGGAAAGACTGGAATTATCGAACCTGGTAAATCACAAGAAGTCGAAGTCGAAGTCGATTGGCAAAATATTGCATCATATGATTCAAACTATGTCAATTCAGATGGTACAAAAGGTACATACGTCTTAGACAATGGTGATTACTATTTCACAGTTGCTAACGGAGCTCACGAAGCAATCAACAACATTCTTGTCAAACAAGGCCACACAGAAGGCTTAGTCGGAACAGGAAATAAAGACGTTGTCTATGTTGAAAACTTCAAATCAGCAGATGGCAAACAAACAGATGCTAACACATTCGCATTCTCAAAAGCAGGTGTTAGAGTCCAAAACCAAATCCCATATGGCGATTACAACTGGTATTTAGATGAAGGCGCAGAAGATGTCGTTACATACTTAAACCGTAATGACTGGGTCTCAACATATCCAATCGAATACACAGGCGAAAAAGCTATCAAAATTACTGATAGATTAGCAAAAGACTTAAAAGGTGAATACTACGTCACAAAAAATGAAGATGCTTCAGAAATTATCTGGGGTCAATCTGATATCGAAATTGACTTCTATCACTTAGCAAAAATGCCATATGATGATCCACGTTGGGAGGAACTCTTACAAAAGATGAGCATCGAAGATGCTATTACAATGGCAGCTTATGGTGGAAACACATTCGCAGCAGCTAAATCAGTCGGCTTCGGCGGTGGTAAATTAACAGAAAATACTGGTAACGGTATTCAAAACTACTTACCAGGTAACAACTTACTTGATGATCAATGTCCATGGAAAGTTGGAGATGATGATCCAAACGCAAAGATTTCTCTCAAGATATTTGGTTCAGCAGTCTTAATGGCTTCAACATTCTCACACAACTTCTTATTCGAACTTGGTGAATTCTTAGGTGAAGAAGGTATCTTAGTCGGATTACCAATCATCTGGGGTCCAGGTGGAAATACACACAGATGTCCATATAATGGCCGTACTGGTGAATACTATTCAGAAGATCCTGTTTTAACTGGTGTCGCATGTATGGAAGGCGCAGTTGGTGCAAGAGATCATGGTATGATTCTCTCTCCAAAACACTACGCATTTAACGACCAAGAAACAAACAGAGTCGGTGTTGCTCCATTCATTACAGAACAAAGAGCAAGAGAAACCGAATTAAGAGCTTTCCAAATCGCATTTGAAGGTGATAAGTTCGATAGAGAAAGAGGAGAAGATACTGGTATGTTAGGTATGATGACCTCATTCTCAAAGATCGGTGGTGTCGAATGTACAGCATCAGTCGGATTAGTCAGAAATATCGCAGTTGGTGAATGGGCATTCAGAGGCTACACCGTTACCGATATTAGCGATGACTTCGATATCCTCAACATGGTTATCATGGGCGGATGTACAGGTTACGATAACCGTATGATTGGTAACCCATCATGGAAACAATTAACCACAAGTACAACAATTACAAACAGAAATCTTGAAACTGGTGCAAAGATGCAAATCAATTTGAGCCAATTCAACGATATCGAATTACAAAAAGCAATTAAAGACTCAGTCCACAGAACCTTATACACATTCTGTCAATCTGTCTTAATGAATCAATACAACGCATCCACAAAGGTCGTTGAAGTTGAAACATCATGGAGAGTCGCTTACAAGACAGCTATTATCTCAACAGCAGTCTTAGCAGGCCTCAGTGCAGCAGCCTTCGTTGTCTTCTCCTTCTTAGGAAAGAAAGGAGCTTAATGTATGCTTAAAAAATTAACTCTTCCTGTTTACTTACTTTGCGGTGCCGCAATCTTAGCATTAGCAGGTCTTATCGTTGGCATTATGTCAAATGGTATTGAAGGTTATGATATTCCTAACTTTGGTTTAACAATTGCCTTCTCAATTATCAGTATCGTTTTAGCAGGTGGTGTTGCTTTCTCAGCAATCAAATTCGGAAATCAACATTTCATTTCTGCAGCTGGTAGAGTTGCTATCATTATCTTATTAGCAATCGGCTTAGCATTCATCATTACAAACAGAGTTGAAGTCGTCTCAATGCTCTCATGGGATAAAGACAACCAAGCTATAGTTAATGCATGGAATACTGGTTTAGTTTCAGTTATCCTCTTCGTAGTCGCTGATCTCGTTGTTATCGTCTCTGGTTTCTTCGGAGATAAAGCAAAACAAGAAGAAGCTCCTGCACAAGAAGCTCCAGCACAAGAAGAAGCTGCTTAATTAGAAACTACTTCAAAATAAAGATGATGCCTTAGGGCATCATCTTTTTTATGGAAAATAGCGTTTTTGCAGGGTTTTTCTTCAAAATTCAATTTTATACAATTAATTTTTAATTATATTTAGTAGAAAAA